>JAEERM010000028.1 GCA_016285835.1 Fibrobacter sp. | reverse complement strand
TGATGGTGTCTTCGGGGAGGCCCTTCACGCCAAAGTGTTCGTCCACCTCGCCCGAAAGTTCCGTACCCACCGTACGGTCGACGTTGTGTACCACCGTGCAGAGTTCCACGGCCTTGCCGCTCTTGAGTGTATCGGCCACGAACGGCAGGAGTTCACGACGGTCGAAGTTTTCAAGCGGTTCCTTCACGAAGTTCTTGTCGAAGGACTTGATGCCGCCACCCACGGTTTCAAAAATCTTGGAGAAGTCGAGATTGTGAGCCTTGTAAAAGGCAATCGCCTCGTCGCGTTCCAAAAGGTCGCTACGGCCGCAGGCTTCGGAGAGGCTCTTGAGGCCAAGGCTTGCGAGGATTTCGCGGACTTCGTCGGCGATAAAGAAGAGGAAGTTTTCCACATATTCGGGCTTGCCCGCAAAACGCTTGCGGTAGTCCGGATCCTGCGTGGCGATACCCATCGGGCACTGGTTCGTATGGCACTTGCGGTCCATCACGCAGCCAAGGCTTACGAGAAGGTTCGTGGCAAAGCCGAATTCTTCGGCACCGAGGAGGGCGGCCACCACCACGTCACGGCCCGTCTTAAGTTGGCCATCGACCTGGAGCTTGATGCGCCCGCGCAAGTCGTTGAGCACAAGTGTCTGTTCCGCTTCGGCAATACCGAGTTCCCACGGGAGGCCGGCATGCTTGATAGAGGTAAGCGGAGATGCACCTGTACCGCCATCATGGCCGGAAATCAGCACCACGTCGGCATGAGCCTTCGCAACACCCGCGGCAATCGTACCCACACCCACTTCGGACACAAGCTTCACAGAAACACGGGCCTTCGGGTTGGCGTTGCGCAGGTCGTAAATCAACTGCGCCAAATCTTCGATGGAGTAAATATCATGGTGCGGAGGCGGAGAAATCAGCGACACGTTCGGAATGGAGTGACGGATACGCGCCACGAACTCGTTTACCTTATGGGCTGGCAGCTGGCCACCTTCACCGGGCTTTGCGCCCTGGGCCATCTTGATCTGCAAATCCTTCGCATGGCGCAGGTAGTCTATCGTCACGCCAAAGCGGCCCGAGGCAACCTGGCGAATCGCAGAGCTACGAATATCGCCGTTCGGTGCCGGAGTATCGCGGTCAGGGTCTTCACCACCTTCACCGCAGTTGCTCATGGCGCCGATGCGGTTCATTGCAATGGCAATCGTCTCGTGGGCTTCCGGGCTCAAAGAGCCAAGGCTCATAGCGCCCGCCACAAAGTGATGGATAATGGATTCGCGAGATTCAACTTCGCTAATATCAATCGGGGTCGCCTTCTTGAACTTGAAAAGACCACGCAAAGTCGCCTGACGTTCAGACTGGTCGTTGATGAGCTTGCTGTAGACCTTGAACTTTTCGTAGTCGCCACCCTGCACTGCCTGGCGGAATGCGGCAAGCGACTGCGGAGTCCACAGGTGCTTTTCGCCTTCCTTGCGGAATGCATACTGGCCACCCGACTGCAAAACCTTGCTTGCATCGGCAAATGCAATCTTCTGGCGCTCGCCCACTTCGCGGGCAATCTCTTCGAGGCCGATACCTTCGATACGGCTTGCCGTACCCGGCAGGAACTTCTCGATGAGTTCGTGGTTCAAGCCCACAGCTTCGAAAATCTGTGCACTGCGGTAGCTGCGGAGCGTGGAGATACCCATCTTGCTCATGATTTTGAGGAGGCCCTTGTCCACAGCCTTCACGTAATTTGCAGCAGCCGTCACCGGGTCCACATCCAGGTCGCCGTTGTGGCACATGTTGGTAATGCTCTCGAATGCGAGATACGGGTTGATGACCGTTGCACCATAACCGAGCAACAGCGCAAAGTGCATCACTTCGCGCACTTCACCGGACTGAACAATCAAACCGATTTCGGGGCGCACGCCTGCTTCTACCAAGGCGCGATTCACGCAAGCCGTCGCAAGGAGCGAAGGTATAGGCACGTAGCCCCAATCAATATTCTTGTCCGAAAGCACGATGATATCGTATTCATCATTCACGGCACGCACAGCATCGCCAGCCAAGTTCTGCAAGGCAGCTTCCAGCACCGAGCCGTCACCGCCCAACGGGAACTGCATCTTGAGCACTTTCGCCTTGAAAGCCTTGTCACCAATGTTTTCAAAGCGGCGGATTTCATCTTCGGTCACAATCGGGCGCGGAATCTTGATAAGATGCGCCTGCTCCGGAGTTTCTTCGAGGATGTTGCCGTGGTTACCGATGTAGGTCGTCAAGCTCATCACGAGCTCTTCGCGGATTGGGTCAATCGGCGGGTTCGTCACCTGAGCGAACAGCTGCTTGAAGTAATTGAACAGCGGCTGCGGCTTGTCCGAAAGCACTGCAAGCGCGGCATCGTTACCCATGGAGCCAATCGGTTCGGCACCGTTCTTAGCCATCGGCTGCAAGATGATGGAGAGGTCTTCGGCAGAATAACCAAAGCGCTTCTGCTGCACCAGAATATCTTCGGGAACGTCGGACGGGTTGATTTCACTGAAGAGCCCGCGCACGCTCATCTTGTTCTCGGCAACCCAGCGGCGGTAAGGCTTGCTACGAGCCACCTGAGCCTTCATCTCCGCATTCTTCAGAATACGGTGATTTTCCAGGTCGAGGTAGATAATCTCACCGGGTTTCAGGCGGCCCTTTTCTTCCACTTCGTCGTCGCGGAGATCAAGCACGCCCGTTTCCGAGGCCATCACGAAGAGACCGTCTTTACATAAAGTGTAACGTGCCGGACGGAGGCCGTTGCGGTCGAGAATCGCACCCGCATTCACGCCATCGCTGAACGCCACGGCAGCCGGACCGTCCCACGGTTCCATGAGCATGGATTCGTATTCGAAGAACCCACGCACGTCGCGGCCCAGGTAGTGCTTCTTGCCCCAAGCCTGAGGCATGAGCATCATCATCGCATGCGGGAGGCTACGACCCGCTGCGACGAGGAGCTCAAACATGTTATCAAGGCTGGCCGAGTCGCTCTGCCCCGCCGGAACGAGCGGGAAAAGCTTCTGCAAATCATCACCGATGATATCGCTCTTCATGTGCGGCTCACGGGCACGCAGACTATTGAGGTTACCGCGCAGCGTATTGATTTCGCCGTTGTGAGCGAGGTAACGGAACGGATGCGCGAGCGGCCAAGTCGGGAATGTGTTCGTGGAGTAACGCTGGTGAACAAGCGCAATCGGGCTTTCGAAATCGAGATCGTTCAAATCCTTATAAAAGCCTTCAATCTGACTTGCTAAAAGCAGGCCCTTGTACACAATGCTACGGCGGCTGCAGCTGCAAACATAGAGGCCCTTGCAAGCCTTTTCCAGCAGGCGGCGAACAACATAGAGTTTAATATCAAACGCGCTGTCGGAATCAAAAGCGGAACCGTCAAAGAATGCCTGGCGGATATGCGGCAAAGTCTCGCGGGCCGTATGGCCAATCTTCTCGGGATTCACCGGCACCTCGCGGAAGTTCAGCAACTTCACGCCCTCGGCAGCGGCAATTTCCTTGATTTTTGCATCAAAAGCGGTAGCCTCAAGCGTATTGTCCACAAAGAACATGGCCACGCCATAGCGCTCCGGGAGTTCCGGGTTCACTTTGCGGAAAAACTTGTGCGGCATAGAAAGCAAAAGACCCGCACCGTCGCCGGTTTCCGGGTCTCCACCTGCTGCACCGCGGTGCATGAGCCTCTTCAAAACAGTAATACCCTGCAACACAATCTGGTGCGAGGCAACATTATTAATATTAGCGACCAGGCCGACACCGCAGGCGTCATGTTCGTTGGCCGGATCGTAAAGAGCTTGAGCGTGCATATAATTCCTTTCTTCGTTTCGCGCAACCACGCGCGACATTTATTTTTGCGAACAAGGAATGCAAAATCCGTGCCAATTAGTAACGAGCCGCTCCAAAAAATGGAAAATCGGAAATAAAATGTAAAATACGCAAATTTCAGCGCAAAAACGAAATTACTCAATTACATTTTTTGAAAAGACAAACACTAGTTTTACAACATTTGTAAAGTAAGGTTCTAGAAAGCAGAACCCGGCTATTTTTTCTTCTGGGATTTCTGGTAATCTTCGCAGCGTTTCTTTTGCCGTTCTCTGATGTCGCGCAGGGTCTCTTCAGGAGTTTTGTCATGTGGACCAATTCCCGATGAGGGAAATCCATAAGGATTTTTTGCAAATTTTTCATATTCAGGGTCTCCCATTTCCGGAATTTTCCCGAAGGAGCCGTCGTATCGTCCCTTTAGCATCGCATCCCAGCCCATCTCACGATCTTCAGGAACGACTTGTACCGGATCGCATGGGCTCTTGTAGATAAATTCATATGTGCCGTTCAATCCGTACGGATTGCCCAGTTCCCAAAGAATTCTCTGTTTCAAGCGTCCTTTTTCATCCCAAACATATCTTTTTTGCTCCGTCAAAAATAGACCTAGACTGTCCGGTTTTATACTGTTTTTTCGTACATTGACGTCAAAAAGGCATAATCCTTGACCAGAAACCGTATCGCACCAGGTTTCTTCAGATAGCAATCTCCCAGATTCATACCGTTCAATAGAATAACGTCCCCCTTCAACAAATATGATGTAGATAAGATGGCCCTCAACGCTGTATACCTTTTCAAATAAAAGTTTAGGTCCCTTTTTAAACACTTTCATCTCTGCATAGAATCTATTCCCTTTCGAAATACCACTGCATTCTTTTAGAGAATCCATTTCATTGCTAAAGCTCGTTCTTTCGTACCAGTTTCCACAATAGATTTCAAAATTTCGCACAACGGTGTCATCATAAACTTTTGTCCGTTTTCCTTCGAACTTGTAATTTGACCTTAGCAACATTTCGCGTTCCGAATCATAAGACGGCAGAACATCTCTTGCCATTAAAGAAGACGTAAAAAGGAGCAATATGGAAAATATCAATCGTCGCATCATATCTCGCTATTTTCTTTTTGGTTACTTTTTGGATTTTTTGTAATCTTCGCAGCGTTTCATTTGCCGTTCCAAAATAGTTTTCTGGGATTCATCAGAATTGAAAGGCGTAAGACCGGGACCGTCTAAGACCAATGATGGATATGGATCTTTTGCGAAAGACGCATATTCAGGATCGCCCATCTCCGGAATTTTTCCGAAAGAGCCGTCGTACCGTCCCTTTTGCATCGCATCCCAACCCATTTCGCGATCTTCAGGAACGACTTGAACCGGATCGCACGGGCTCTTGTAGATGAACTCATATGTACCGTTCAATCCGTACGGATTGCCCAGTTCCCAAAGGATTCTCTGTTTCAAACGTCCTTTTTCATCCCAAACATACCTTATTTGGTTTGTCAAAAATAAACCTAGACTATCCGGTTTTATGCTCACACCACGTTCTTCATAAAGCGAACGACAAAGCGGATTTTTCTGCGCACTAATCGTATCGCACCAATCTTCTGTAGATACTAATCTCCCAGATTCATACCGATTTATGGACGTTAAATACCATTCAACAAAACGAGAATAGAACTCACGTCCTTCTGCATCGTAGATTGTTTCTAATAATCGGTAGTCCCCCTGATTGTGTATAGTAGAATCCATCGAAGACTTATTTCCTTTAGCAATCAGGCGACATCTTTTTAGAGAATCGATTTCACCGCCAGGGTACGTTGTTTCGAACCACTTGCTACAATAGATTTCAAACTCTATAGTCTTTGCGCTATCATAAATCCTTTTCCGTTTTCCTTCGAACTTGTAATTTGACCTTAGCAACATTTCGCGTTCCGAATCATAAGACGGCAGAACATCTCTTGCCATTAAAGAAGACGTAAAAAGGAGCAATATGGAAAATATCAATCGTCGCATCATATCTCGCTATTTTCTTTTTGGATACTTTTTGGATTTCTTGTAATCTTCGCAGCGCTTGTCGTTTTTTAATTAATGAACTCGAATCTGCCATCCCATTGATTAAAACCTTCAGCATCAAAAAAAGCAGTATCGCCCCTTATCTCTTTATAAGTAGGAAGTAATGCTTTCTTGTCGTCATATAGGCGCTCCTTATCCTCTCCGATGGTATACCCTTGTATTTGTTGGTTGTGGACTTTGCTGTTTCTCTTTTATCGGATGTTTTTGGCACAAATCAATTGTAAACAAATTATTTATTCACTTGTTCTTCTTCGCTTTAGTTCTCTCAAATTCCTGGATTTCATCAACACCATCATTCATTGAATTAACATAGTCAAGATCAAAAAAGGCCGTATCGCCACGAACCGCTCGATATTCAGACTTTAACGATCCATCCGAATTGTATAACTCGTCGTTCGTTTTTCCAACATCAAACATTTCTACAATTTTGTGATTCTTTGTAATAGAGTACACAATAAGTCCTGTTCTCCATTTTTCTCTGTGTATAAAAACATTCTCCATCGAAAAGTCTGCTTCATCAACATAAGAGGTTCCATCAGAAAAAAGCATTGAATCAATATTAATTGAATTGTCTTTGTTACGCTTTATAAAATCAACGATTTTTTCGCCTGTGCGAAAATCAATCGCGTTCTCGTTTTTTATCACATCTAGTTCAACAATTTTTCCATTAATATCAATCTTTTCCTTTCCAATATTTTGCCATTTATTCTTGTCAGCATTCGAAGTTGTACCGCAGCAGTCGGCTACGGCCATGTTCGCAAGGAAAAGGAATAATATGGAAAATATCATTCGTCGCATAAGGTCATTTTTCACTGAGATATCCATGCCGTTATATATAACCGAAATATAATCTTTTTTTGTCAAGTCATCAGACCAGCCCCAGTAATTACACAAAATGTAAATTTCATTTGATTTTTACATTTTTCGTAACCTTTACATGAAGATTCCATCTCAGCATAAAGACTCCTTTTTTGCTTTTTTATTCGAAAAAGCGACTTTCGGAGGAACCCAGCATTCTTTGGCACGTTTTTTGCACTCATGGCACCGAAAACAAAACTAACTCTAGGAGATTGCCATGAGCAATGAATACAGGCTGAAAGCCATCAAGGAAATTGCGAGCGAAGCCGCCGAAGGCGTGATGCCCGCAGCACCCGCAAGCCTCGACTTTTACGGAGAGGATGTCTTTAACGCAGAGGCCATGCGCACCTACTTGCCGAAGGATATTTGCAAGAAACTCTTTGCCACCATCGACGAAGGCGCACCGCTTGACGCAAGTATCGCGAACGAAGTCGCCCATGCCATGAAAAAGTGGGCCATCGACCGCGGTGCCACACACTTTACGCACTGGTTCCAGCCTCTTACCGGTTCCACCGCCGAAAAGCACGACTCCTTCCTGGAACCCGAAAACGGCAAGGCCATCTTGGCCTTCAGCGGCAAGAACCTCATCGTCGGCGAACCAGACGCCTCCAGTTTCCCGAGCGGCGGTCTGCGTTCTACTTTCGAAGCCCGTGGCTATACCGCCTGGGACCCGACCTCCCCCGCCTTCATCAAGCGTCACGGCAACGGCGCCACGCTTTGCATCCCGACCGCTTTCTGTAGCTACACTGGCGAAGCGCTCGACAAGAAGACTCCGCTGCTCCGTTCCATTCAGGCCTTGCAGAAGTCCGCCGACCGCCTCATGGGCCTCTTCGGCGTCGCCGCGCAGAAGGTCACCGTCACTCTCGGTGCCGAACAGGAATACTTCCTGATCGACAAGCGCTTCTACCTGCAGCGCCCCGACCTGTACCAGGCTGGCCGCACACTGTTCGGTGCCGCTCCGGCAAAGCACCAGCAGATGGAAGACCACTACTTCGGTAGCATTCCGGCACGCATTTTGAACTTCATGAACGATGTGGAAAAGGAACTCTGGAAGCTCGGCATTCCGGCCAAGACCCGCCACAACGAAGTCGCTCCGGCCCAGTTTGAACTCGCACCGATGTTCGAGGAAGTGAACCTCGCTTGCGACCACAACATGCAGATTATGGAAGTGCTCCGCCAAGTCGCCGACCGCCACGGCCTCGTCTGTCTGCTACACGAAAAGCCGTTTGCCGGCATCAACGGTTCCGGTAAGCACAACAACTGGTCCGTGAACTACGGCAAGACAAACCTTTTGAACCCGGGCAAGGACCCGCACCAGAACGCCATCTTCCTCACCGCGCTCTGCGCCGTAATTTACGCTGTCGACACCCACGCCGACTTGCTCCGCATGGCTGTCGCTAGCGCCGGTAACGATCACCGCCTTGGTGCCAACGAAGCTCCTCCGGCAATCATCTCCATGTACCTCGGCGACCAGCTTGCCGACGTCATCGACCAGCTCGAAAAGGGCGATCCGAAGTCCAGCAAGCAGGCCGGTGCACTCAAGCTCGGTTCCGATACGCTACCGCCGCTCCCGCGCGACGCTACCGACCGTAACAGAACATCTCCGTTTGCCTTCACCGGCAACAAGTTTGAATTCCGCGCTCCGGGTTCTAGCCAGAGCTGCTCCGAACCGAACGTCATCCTCAACACGATTGTGGCCGAAGCCTTCGACCTCATCGCCGACAAGATGCAGAACGTCCCGGCCGACAAGTTCCACGAAGAACTGCAGAACCTGTTGCAGAAAATCGTGAAGGAACACAAGAAGGTTATCTTCAACGGCAACGGCTACACCGACGAATGGGTGGAAGAAGCAGCCAAGCGCGGTCTCCCGAACATCCGCACCACCATGGAAGCCCTCCAGGCTCTCACCAAGAAGGAAAATGTGGCCCTGTTCGAAAAGTACGGCGTGTTCAACAAGCGCGAACTCGATTCCCGCTACGAAGTGAACATGGAAGATTACCACAAGAAAATCCATATCGAAGGCAAGATCGCTTTCGACATCGCGAAGAACGTGGTTCTCCCGCAGGTGCTCTGCGCTTACGGCAATGCGCTCAAGACAAACGAAATGGCCAAGACCCAGGGATTCTACGCTGTGGACGGCTATGCTCGTGAACTTGGCGAAAAGCTCAAGGGCCTCGAAGAAGCCATCGCCAAGATGGAAGCCGCTCTCGGCGACAAGCACGAAGCAATCCTCGACGCTATGGCAAATCTCCGCATCATTGTGGACAAGATCGAAAGCATCGTCCCCGACGAGAAGTGGCCTCTGCCGAAGTATCGCGAGATGCTCTTCATCTATTAGTACTCCAAGCTGAACCTCATAAATGCAATACCTTCGGAGAAATCCGAGGGTATTTTTTTTGTTTCAAACACACGCTCAATCGTGTTGCCTATAAAAAAAATCAATAACTCCGCATAAAATTAAAATATTGGACAATAGCAAAACCCGCTTCTATATTTTGCGCATTAAAAAGGTGCAGACGCACCAAAGGAGAGTACATAATATGGCAAGAGTAAAATTTATTGAATCAGTTGACGAAGCTCAAGGCAAGGCAAAGGAAGCCTATGAAAAGCTTATCTCTACGGGCAAAATCACCAACATGAAGCGCGCGCTGCTGCAGGACTATGCAACGTTTGATGCCTTCATGGGCTGGTACACCAGCTGGGGACGCCTTGTGGAAATCATCGGACAACGCGCCGCCACTGTCTATGCCCACGCCATTTCTACGACCAACAGCTGCCAGCTCTGCTCGCTGTTCTTCATCAGCGACCTGAAGGCTCTCGGTATCGACCCGAATGGTTTTGAATACGAGAAGAACGAGGAAATCCTCGTGAAGCTTGCAAGGCAAATCGTGAAGGACCCCACCGCCGTTCCGGACTCCTACTTCGAGGAACTGCGCAAGTTCTACAACGATTCCGAGATTGTTGCCATCGTGGGCTTTGCAGCACAGATGATCGCGACGAACAACTTCAACTCGGTACTGAAAATCGATGTGGACCAACGTCTTCTCCCCATTGTTGGCGAATTCAAGCCCGCCACCTGGAGAAAAGACATCAAGTAAGTTTGTACTCTCCGTACAAGCTGGCGTTCCCGAGAGATTCGTAGTCCTTTATCGGGAGCGCCTTTTTTTTATTTTTCACACGTGAAAAAGGGGGTCCAACATGAACTATTTGATAGTCCCTGGTTTGAACAATTCCGGCCCGAGCCACTGGCAGAGTTTTTGGGCGAAGAGTTTGCCCAACGCATCGCGTGTCTACCAGCGTTGCTGGGACAAGCCTCAAAAAGAAGAATGGGTTGCCACTCTCGACGAAACCGTCAGGCTGTTGAAGGGCGACACTATCCTCGTCTCGCACAGCCTGGGCAGCGTGACAACGGTGTTCTGGTTATTGCGTGCGCAGGAACGGCGCGAACTTCCGGCAAATATCAAGGGCGTATTTCTGGTGGCGCCCGCCGATACCGATGTGGTAGAATCCATTAGCAACTTTGCACCGATGCCTACGGGCAAGCTGCCGGTGCCTTCGTGCATCGTGGGTAGCGAGAACGACCCGTACATGACATTTGCGCGTGCGGAATTCTTTGCGAAGTCCTGGGGGGCCAAGCTGTTCAATGCGGGCGCCCTCGGCCACATCAATTCGGATTCCAACCTCGGCGAATGGGAGCAGGGCCGCAAGTTCCTCGCGGAATTTGAGCGCAGTCTATAATCACCTATCTACAATGTCGCATTAAGGCGGCGATATAAGCTTTGGCGTAGCGCGATGGCGTTACGCCTTTTCGCATTACGTAACCGATGGTCATCTTGTCGTGTACATCAAGTTGTTTTGCAATAATGTTCCGGCCATTGAGTTTGTGGCTGATAACGCCCGAACAGATGGTGTAGCCGTCCAAGCCGATGAGCAGGTTGAAAAGCGTGGCGCGGTCGCGGACCTTGATGTTGCGCGGGCAATCGAAATCGATGGCGGTGAGGGGTTCTTCGGCAAAGTAGAACGAGTTGAAATCGCCCTGTTCGTAGGTTAGGTACGGATACGGTTTTAAGTCTTCCAGCGTGATTTTTTCTTTCTTCGCAAGCGGATTTTTAGACGACATAAACACATGCAAAGGGGTCGCAAAGAGCGGTTCAAAGACCAAATTGTTCTTTTGTATGAGTTTTTTGATGACTTTTTCGTTCTTATCACTCAAATAAAGCACGCCAATTTCGCTTTTTAGCTTGGCAATATCGTCAATAATTTCGTTTGTTTGGGTCTCCCGGAGCGTAAAATCGTAGCTCGGGCCGCCGAATTTACGGATGACATCGACGAATGCGTTGACCGCAAAAGAGTAGTGCTGACAACTCACGGAGAAGATGGTGTTGCCGCCCTTACCGCCTTTGTAGCGGTCTTCCAAAAGCGAGGCCTGTTCCAAGACCTGCCTAGCGTAAGAAAGGAATTCGTCACCCTCGTTAGTAATCGTGACGCCTTTATTGGAGCGGTTGAAAATGGTGACGCCCATTTCTTCTTCGAGCTCGTGGATGGCCGCGGTGAGGCTTGGTTGCGAGATGAAAACGCGCTTAGATGCTTCGGTGATATTGCGCGTGTCAGCGATGGCGATGGCGTATTTAAGTTGTTGTAGGGTCATATAGAGGTATGAGGTCGCACCTTCGGTGCTTTGAGGTATGAGCGATGAGGTTTGTCGGTTTGGGGTTTGGTCTCTCCATAGTTTTTATCTATGGTGAACGCGTAAAAAATAGTATTTTACCGATGATGAAAATGGATATATATTTGGCGGCGTACAAGAAAAACATGTAAAAAAGGTAGGTAATACACTATGAGCAATAAAAAAACATCTGTAATTGGTTTCCCGCGTATCGGTAAGGCTCGTGAACTCAAGTTTGCAAGTGAAAAGTTCTTTAAGGGCGAAATCTCTGAAGCGGAACTCCAGAAGGTCGCCGCCGAAATCCGTCTGTACGGTTGGCAGAAGCAGAAGGCCGCCGGTATCGACTTCATTCCTTCGAACGACTTCTCGTTCTACGATAATGTTCTCGATACCGCATTCCTGTTCAACGTGGTGCCGGAACGTTACAAGAGCCTGAACTTGAGCACGCTCGAAAAGTATTTCGCCGCCGCTCACGGCTACCAGGGCGAAAAGGGCGACGTGAAGGCCCTCCCGATGAAGAAGTGGTTCAACACCAACTACCACTACATTGTCCCGGAAATTGACGATGCCACCGAACTCAAACTCGTTGGCAAGAAGCCTGTTGAAGAGTTCAACGAAGCCAAATCGGCCGGAATAGAATCCATTCCGACGGTAATCGGCGCTTACACGTTCCTCCGTCTCGCACGTTACAACGGTCAAAAGAAGGCTCAGGACTTTGTTGCCGCTGCAATCGACGCTTATGCAAAGCTCGCCGACCAACTCGCCGTTGCGGGTGCCAAGTGGATTAGCTTCGCCGAACCCGCTTTGGTGTTCGACGTGACCGCCGAAGAAAAGCAACTCTTCAAGTCCATCTATGTGGAACTTGTCAAGAAGGTGCGTGCTGCGGGCCTCAAGATTGCCTTGCAGACTTACTTTGGCGATATCCGCGATGTGTACCAGGATGTGGCCGCTCTCGGTTTCGATTCCATCGGCCTTGATTTTGTCGAAGGTCTCAAGTCGCTGGAACTGGTCAAGTCTGGTTTCCCGAAGAACACGCTCTTGCTCGCCGGTGTCGTGAACGGCAAGAACATCTGGCGTGCCGATTATGCGCAGAAGAATGCGCTGCTCGCCGAAATCGTGAGTGCAGTCGGTGCCGAAAATGTGGTTGTCGGAACTTCTTGCTCGCTGTTGCATGTGCCGTACACGGTCGCTGCCGAACAGAAACTCTCTGCCGACATCCTCAAGCACTTTGCCTTCGCCGAAGAAAAGCTCGTTGAGTTGGCCGAAATCGCCAGTGGCGACGCTGCCGCTCTCGAAAAGAACAAGGTCTTGTTTGCAACTCCGCGTGTGCAAGCAAACGCCAAGGTGCAGGCTGAACTGGCTGCACTCACGGCTGCTGATTTTGAACGCAAACCGAGCCGCCTCGAACGCCGCGAAGTGCAGAAGGCTGAATTCAAGTTGCCCGCATTCCCCACGACCACAATCGGTTCCTTCCCGCAGACTGCCGAAGTTCGCGCAAACCGCGCCGCTTTCCGCAAGGGTGAAATTTCCAAGGAACAGTACGTGGAATTCAACCGCAAGAAGATTGCCGAATGCATCAAGTTGCAAGAAGAAATTGGCCTCGATGTGATTGTGCATGGCGAATTCGAACGCAACGATATGGTGGAATATTTCGGCACGAAGATTGACGGCTTTATTTTTACGCAGAACGCCTGGGTGCAGAGCTATGGCACCCGTTGCGTGAAGCCGCCTGTAGTTTGGGGCGACGTGAGCCGCAGCGCTCCGATTACCGTTGAATGGTCTGTATATGCTCAGAGCTGCACCAAGAAGCCGGTGAAGGGCATGCTTACGGGCCCAGTGACGATTCTCAACTGGTCGTTCCCGCGCGAAGACGTTTCGCTGAAGGTGCAGGCACAGGAAATCGGCTTCGCTATCCGCGACGAAGTCCTTGACCTCGAAAAGAACGGCATTCGCATTATCCAGATTGACGAAGCCGCTCTTCGCGAAAAGCTGCCGCTCCGCAAGAGCGATTGGCACAAGGAATACCTCGACTGGGCTATTCCGGCATTCCGCCTGGTGCACGCCAAGGTCAAGCCAGAAACGCAGATCCACACGCACATGTGCTACAGCGAATTCAACGACATCGTACGCGATATCGACAACATGGATGCCGACGTGATTACGTTCGAAGCAAGCCGTTCCGACCTCAAGCTGCTTGACGCTCTGAACGAAGCCAAGTTCGAAACGCAGGTGGGCCCGGGCGTGTACGATATTCACTCTCCGCGCGTGCCCTCGGAACAAGAAATCGTCGATGCACTCCACAAGATCATTGCGAAGGTTCCGCAGCAGAATGTGTGGGTGAACCCCGATTGCGGCCTCAAGACCCGTGGCGAAACAGAAACGACGGCAAGCCTCAAGAACCTCGTGGCCGCCGCGAAGAAGCTCCGCAGCGAAAACTAAAACATCCTTTTAATTAATACACCTCATTACTGCAAATTCCCGTAGGTGAATGCCTATGGGAATTTTTTTGTTCAATCGTTATAACAAAAAAATATAGTTGGATAGAAAAAAATAGTATAACCGAATACCCCCAAAATCGGTTGACGGAGAGATAGTTTATTTTTATATTAATCCCTACAAAATTAATAAGAAATAAATATGACTGTGTATTTCGCTAACAAGTGTTGTTGTCGATGTCGGGCGGGCGACTAGTTTTTAGGCTATTGGTTTAACTAAGCTCTAAGCAAGTTCCCGCTCAATCATTTGAGCGGGAATTTTTTATTCAAACTTTCATCAATGCGCGGCGCGGCAACACAAGGCGCCAAAGGATTTAAAATGTCAACTTCAAAGTATATCGAAACAAAACTCATTCACGGCGGCATCGATGGCGATAGCGTAACGGGTGCTGTCAATGTGCCCATCTACCAGACTTCCACCTACAAGCAGGCGGGTCTCGGCGAAAATACCGGTTGGGAATATTCCCGCACAGGGAACCCCACGCGTGCGGCGCTCGAAGCATTGATTGCAGACCTCGAAGGCGGCGTTGCGGGCTTTGCTTTCGGTAGCGGCATGGCGGCCACCTCCACTGTGCTTGCGCTTTTTAACAAGGGCGACAAGATAATTATCTCGAGCAATGTGTACGGCGGCACCTTCCGTGTTTTGGATAAAGTATTCAAGAATCTCGGAATCACTTATTCTATCGAAGATACCACCGACTTGGCGACGCTCGATACCAAAGTGACTCCCGATGTGAAGGCATTCTTTGTAGAAAGCCCGGCGAACCCGCTCCTGACCGTGACGGACTTGGCTGGCGTTGCGGCGATAGCGAAAAAGCATGGAATTCTGACGATTGTCGACAACACCTTCATGACCCCTTATTTGCAGCGCCCGCTGGAACTCGGTGCCGATATCGTGGTGCATAGCGCGACAAAGTATCTGGGCGGCCATAGCGATTTGGTGGCGGGCCTTGCGGTAACGAACAACAAGGAAATTGCGGAACGCCTTGCCTTCACGCAGAATGCCGTGGGCGCGGTGCTCGGCCCCTTTGATTCGTTCCTCCTGATTCGCGGCATCAAGACGCTTGGTGTGCGCCTCGACCGCCATACCGAAAATGCAGACCGCATCGCTCGTTACTTGGAACAGCACGAAGCTGTAAAACACGTTTACTATCCTGGCCTTCCGACTGCACAAGGTTACGAAATCAACAAGAAGCAGGCCAAGAACGGCGGTGCGATGATTTCGTTCGAACTGTACGAAGGTTATGACATCAAGAAGTTCTTCAAGGGCCTCAAGTTGATTTCGCTTGCCGAAAGTTTAGGCGGCGTTGAAAGCCTTGTATGCCATCCGGCCACGATGACCCATGCTTCCATCCCGAAGGAAATCCGCGAGAAGGTGGGTATTACCGACGGGCTGATTCGCTTGTCCGTGGGCATCGAGAAGGTGGATGACATCATCCTGGATTTGAACGCCGGCATTAACGCAGCGAAAGCATAAAAAGAGGTTTTTTATGAAATATTATGAATCAATGCAGTCCCTGATCGGGAAGACTCCGCTTGTAAAGCTCACGCACGTCGGTGTGCCTGAAGGCGTGAACCTGTTTGTGAAACTTGAACTTTGGAACCCTTCGGGCAGCGTGAAGGACCGTACCGGCCTCTACATGGTGAACGATGCGCTTGCGAAGGGAACGCTCAAGCCGGGCGGAACCATCATCGAGGCGACCGCGGGCAACACCGGCCTCGGAATCGCATTCGCGGCGCTCAACCGCGGTGTGCGCGTGATATTCGTGGTGCCCACCAAGTTCTCGCAAGAAAAACAGACGCTCTTGCGCGCACTCGGGGCGGAGCTCATCAACACCCCGCGCGAAGAGGGAATGCTCGGTGCCGAAAAGAAGGCCGAGGAACTCCTGAAGCAGATTCCGGATTCCATTTCGCTCAGGCAATTCCACAACATGGCCAACCCGCTTGCCCATTACGAAACCACCGGCCCCGAAATCTATGACGATCTCGACGGGCATGTGGATTACGTGGTGGCTGGCGCAGGGAGCGGCGGTACCTACAGCGGCATTTTGAAGGCGCTCAAGGAACGTAACCCGAAAATTCAGGGCGTGCTGGCAGACCCCATCGGCTCTACCATGGGCGGCGGCGAACACGGTGACTACAACATCGAAGGAATCGGCAATGATTTTATCGCCGACACCATGGACATGTCGCTCGTGGATCAAGTCGTCAAAATCAATGATGACGATGCCTTTACCGGTTCCCGTGAACTCGCCCAGAAAGAAGG
Organism: Fibrobacter sp.; assembly: GCA_016285835.1. Lineage (GTDB taxonomy): Bacteria > Fibrobacterota > Fibrobacteria > Fibrobacterales > Fibrobacteraceae > Fibrobacter. The sequence goes on along the minus strand of JAEERM010000028.1, from coordinate 15,485 downwards.
AATCTTTGCAGGTTCCTCGTCGGGCGCAGCATTTGCCGCAGCCAAGAAGCTCATCGCCTCAGGCGCTCGCGGAAACATCGTGTTCGTAGCCCCCGACCGCGGTGACCGCTACTTCAGCAAGGGATTGTACGAGTAAACTTCGTTTGTTGACATTTTTTCATATACCTTCAGGGCTCCACCAAACTGGTGGAGTCTTTTTTATGATGTACAATTTGTCTATATTTCTTGTAAAAAGGAAGAATACCTTGAATCGTTTTTTTTATTTGTTAGCTTCGGCTTTGCTCTTTTTCGCCTGCTCTGGCGACAGCAGCACTAGCTTGTCGGAATATTCCGAAACTACAGAGTACCAACATGTGTCTATAGACAAAGAAAACCACCGCATCATCGTAAACCAAAAAGCTCATACCAAAGAATATTGCATTTTGCATCAAGGCACTTTCAATTGGGGAAAAGTCTATTATGATGAAGATCAGAGTTTTGACATGACGACTTACGAGATTCATGGTGATACGCTAGTCATTTTCTTCTTCGCCAACACGGACAATCCACATTACTACATTGGTGGTTCTACCGATAAAATTTATGGTGAGTGGAAAAATATCGATTGTAACAAAAATCAAGATAAAATAAGTTGTGAATCCAAAGAGGACCGCGATTTTAGGGAACAATACGATGAAATTGTTTTGATAATTTCCGAAAATGATTTTCAGGAAAAACTGGTATATAAATCTGCCTATTTCAAATACAACGACTACATGAATTCGGCATACCTGCTCAATCTTTATGCAGCACTTGAAAACGATTATGCCACCTTCACCATCGGAACGCTCGGCCCCCTGTTTTCTCCCGAACAAGAGTCCTACATAAAGGCTGTAGAAAAAGATCACAACATTGAAGTTCTAGAACAAACGAAAAGAACGAAGAAGTTTAAGTTGGGTGGAAAGATATATGATGTCAATATCACGGATATCGAGCGTGATTCCTTGGACTACAGGGTCGCAATCAGTGTCAAATCGGACGAAAAAGAATGTTCATACGAAGAGCGGCAGACAAACGCAACGGAAGAAAATTGCAGGGACCTGACTACAGAAGGCATGCAAGATTACATTGCCGAAAGAGACTTTCAAGACTCACTTGTCATTAGAGGAACTATCGTGAACACGAAGGAACTCGATGACTTTGAGAAGTGCATCAAAGAAATCGCAGTGACGAAGGAAAATTAAAAGAATACTTACCAAGGACAATATCGTTATAACCGAAAGTTATAACAATCAATAGTTAAATAGTATCCATTTATGGCTTGACAGGGGCAAAATCTTATTCTATCTTAAAGCCTACAAGATTGATAGGGAAAACAAAATGGTTTGTGATTCCTAAGCATTCGAAGGAGCGCCTATGATAAGTGACTGTCGAATGCCGAGAGGCATTCTGAAAACAAACTAACCGGAAGCCTTTATCCTTAGGGCTTTGCAGGTTAGAAAAAATAAGCCTAAGGATATCTCCAAAAACCAATTATCGCGAGCACGGGTCTCTTTAGACCCGGTTGCTCGCTACAACCTAAAAGGAATTTTAATCATGACAACTCAGAACAAGCTCCATTTTGAAACTCTTCAGCTCCATGTTGGCCAGGAACAGGCAGACCCCGCAACCGATTCCCGCGCGGTTCCTATTTACCAGACCACCTCTTACGTTTTCCACAACTCCCAGGATGCTGCAGACCGCTTTGCCCTGAAGGCCGGTGGTAATGTTTACGGCCGTATCAACAACTCCACTCAGGGTGTTCTCGAAGAACGTATTGCCGCCCTCGAAGGTGGCGTTGCCGCTCTCGCTGTCGCCTCTGGTGCCGCTGCCATTACTTACGCTGTTACGGCTCTTGCCCGCAGTGGTGACCACGTGGTTGTCCAGCGCACGGTTTACGGTGGTACTTTCAACCTGTTGCAGCACACGCTCCGTGACTTCGGTATCGAATCGACCTTCGTCGACACTCACGATCTCAAGAGCGTCGAAGCCGCCGTCAAGGAAAACACGAAGCTCATCTTTATTGAAACTCTCGGCAACCCGCATTCCGACATTCCGGATATCGACGCTATCGCCGAAATCGCTCACAAGAACAAGATTCCTCTGGTGATCGACAACACCTTCGGTACTCCGTATCTGATTCGCCCGATTGAACACGGTGCCGATATCGTGGTGCATTCTGCCACCAAGTTCATCGGAGGTCACGGTACGACTCTCGGCGGCGTGATTGTGGATAGCGGCAAGTTCGACTGGACCAAGAGCGGCAAGTTCCCGCAGTTCACCGAAAAGAACCCGAGCTACGGTTTCCCGTTTGTGGCCGCCGGCGCTGCTGCCTACGCCATCTACGTGCGTACGATTCTCCTCCGAGACGAAGGTGCTGCCATTTCCCCGTTCAACGCATTCCTGCTGTTGCAGGGTGTCGAAACGCTTTCGCTCCGCCTCGATCGCCATGTGGAAAACACCAAGAAGGTTCTGGAATTCCTTTCCAAGCACCCGAAGGTTACCCGCGTGAGCCACCCGAGCTTCGAAAACCATCCGGACCACAAGCTTTACCAGAAGTACTTCCCGAATGGTGGCGGTTCCATCTTCACGTTCGACATCAAGGGCGGTCAGGAAGAAGCCTTCAAGTTCATTGACAACCTGAAAATCTTCAGCCTGCTGGCTAACGTCGCCGACGTGAAGAGCCTCGTAATCCATCCGTACACCACCACGCACTCGGAACTCACTCCGGAAGAATTGGCTGCAGCCGGAATCACTCCGGCAACGATCCGCGTGTCTATCGGTACGGAACATTACGAAGACATCATTGCCGACCTTGAAAACGGCTTTGCAGCAATTTAATTGGTTGCGTTAAGTATCCAGTTCCGACGGCGTTTTCACCATTAGGAAACGAACGTCGGAACGGATCTTTTTTTGTACGGAGAATACAATGATAGATTTTGAATATTACAACCCGGCGAAGATTGTTTTTGGCGAACACAGTGAACAGAAACTGAAATCACTTTTGGCCACATACGGCGTAAAGTCGCTCCAGCTCGTTTATAGCGGTGACTTTATCAAGACGCTCGGCATTTACGATGTCATCAAGGAGGCCGTTGCTGAACTCGGAATACGTTTTTCCGAAAACGGGAACGTCGTTCCGAACCCATCCATTGACCTTGTGCGTGAACTTGTGAAGCAGGGCAAAGAAAACGGGGTAGATTTTGTCCTGGCCGTAGGAGGGGGAAGTTCCATAGATACCGCGAAGGCGGTGGCGCTCGGAATACCTTACGAAGGAGACGTGTGGGATTTCTTTGAAAAAGGAATTTCAGCGAAACAGGTATTGCCGATTGGCGTCATCGCCACAACGGCATCGAGCGGTTCCGAAACTTCAAATGCGGCGATCCTTTCGAGTGGTGAATGGAAACTCGGTTTTGAAGATGACCGGATCATTCCGAAGTTCGCCATCATGAACCCGAAATACACGGTGGGCCTGCCGGCATACCAGACTTTCGTGGGAATCGCGGATGTGCTTTCGCACTTGCTGGAACGTTATTTCTCGGACGAGAAATATTCCGATACAACGGACTACTTGATTGAGGGAGCAATCAGAGCTCTGCTCGTGAATGCGGACAAGCTCATCGCCAACCAGAAAGATGTCAATGCCCGTGGAGAAATCCAGTGGCTTGCAAGTGTCGCTCACGGCGGATTCCTGGATGCGGGGCGTCGCGCGGACTGGGGCTCTCACCGAATTGAACACGAACTTTCGGCGCAGTATAACATTACACACGGTGAAGGCATGGCTGTTGTGACTGTTGCTTGGACAAAGTACATGGCGGTGAAAAAGCCCTGGAGGCTTGCGCTCCTTGCGAGCCGTGTGTTTGGGGTAGATTCGTTCAACTACAGCGAAACAGAACGGGCATACATCCTTTCGGAAAAGTTTGCGGCATTCTTCAAGAAACTTGGACTTGCGACAACGCTTTCGGAACTCAATATTGGCGATAAGGATTTCGATGCGATGGCAGCAAGGGCTACACGCAACGGCAAGGTCGGGCATTATCTGCCACTGGACGCTACGGTAATCAAGGAAATCTTGACTCTCGCACTGTAAATTCTATATTTGCTCCTAGTCAGTTCGAAATCCATCCTGACTATAAACAAAACTAGGAGCCCTATGAAAAACGCACTGCTGGTTCTGTCCGGTGGAATGGACAGCACCACACTTCTATACGAGCGGGCCAATGAAATTGCGCTCGCCGTTTCCTTTGATTACGGCAGCAACCACAATGGCAAGGAAATTCCCTTTGCCAAGTTACACTGCGAAAAGCTCGGAATCCCGCACATCACCATCCCACTCAAGTTCATGCACGACTATTTCAAGTCGTCGCTCCTCGAAGGCGCAGACGCCATCCCAGAAGGGAGCTACGCCAACGAGAACATGAAATCGACCGTGGTCCCATTCCGTAACGGCATCATGCTTTCTGTAGCGGCAGGGCTCGCCGAAAGCCGAGACCTTACGAAGGTGATGATGGCAAACCACTTTGGCGATCACGACATCTACCCTGACTGTCGCGAAGAATTCGTGAACAATATGTCGGCAGCAATCTCTGCAGGTACCTACGCGCACATCACGATTGACGCCCCCTACACGAACATTTCCAAAGCCGATATCGCGCGCAAGGGCAAATCGCTCGGCATCGATTACAAAGAAACCTGGTCTTGCTATAAAGGCGGACAAGTCCATTGCGGCAAATGCGCCACATGCATCGAACGAAAGGCAGCACTCGCCGAAGCGGGCATAACGGATACTACGGAATACGGAGCGTAATCATGTACAGGGTCATCAAGCGCATGGAAATATCGGGAGCGCACAAGCTCACGCTCCCCTACGAAAGCAAGTGCCGCGGCCTGCACGGCCACAACTGGATTATCACGGTCTACTGCCAATCCGAAACACTCGACGAGAACGGCATGGTGGTCGATTTCTCGCGCATCAAGGAGTTGGTCCACAGCAGGCTCGATCACCAGTTCCTGAACGACATAATGGACATGAATCCCACGGCCGAGAACATGGCCCGATGGATATGCGAGCAAGTCCCGCACTGCTACAAGGTGCAAATCCAGGAAAGCGAAGGCAACATCGTAGAGTACGAAGTGTAACATGAAGGTTTGCGAAATTTTTAAAAGCATCGAAGGCGAAGGTCTACGTACCGGCCAAGCAGCCGTTTTCGTAAGGCTTCACGGATGCAACCTGCGTTGTAGCTATTGCGACTCCATGTACGCCGTCGAAGGGGGCGACTACACACAAATGAATGTAGCGCAGGTAATGGACGCGGTAGAGGCATACCGCTCCGAATCCGGCGTGAAATGCGTAACCCTGACCGGCGGAGAACCGTTAATTCACGAAGGAGTCGAAGAACTGCTCGCGAAATTATGCGATGCAGGTTTCGAAGTCAACGTGGAAACCAACGGCACAATCCCTTGCAAGTGGAGCCATGCTAACATGTTCTACACCATGGACTGGAAATGCGCAAGCAGCGGTATGTCGGGCAAGATGAAGATGGACAACATCGCATCGCTCGGCAAAGGCGACGTGCTCAAGTTCGTTGTCGGCAGCGAGGACGACATCAAGGAAGTTGAAAGAGTCGTCGAGCAACTTTCACTGCGCAAGGAACAGGATTCCGCAGGCAAATCCAGTAAAGCCACACACGGGATGCCACACATCTACATTTCACCGGTATTTGGAACGCTCGGATACGAACGCATCGTGGAATGGATGCTTTCGAGCAAAGCCATGACAGAAAACAGCGCCCGGTTCCAGGTACAGTTGCACAAGGTGGTCTGGGACCCCGAAATGCGCGGAGTCTGATAAACGCCAGGTAAGAAGAAATATCAGCAAAAACGTATTTTACATTTTTTGTAAAACAAATTTCAATTTGGAAAGAAAATGTAAAAGATTTGATGTTTTCAGCCAAAATACGGCAAAATTTTTCGCTTTTTACCTCTTACCAGGTAGTTTTCCAATTATTAAATTTTGGTCCCGATGAGAATATCGGAATCCATCGAGGCACACATGAGCGCAGCCGTTGCAGCAATCTCGCAACGGAACCAGGCGACTCTCCCCGGATTTCACAAAATTATTCTTTCCCCCATTTTCAACATTTTTAATCGTTTGGCAAAAGCTTCTGGCTTTTGCCTTTATTTTTATTCGGATTTTCAATTAATAGCGAGCGATATATGACAGATAGATTCAACTGGAAAGCGAAACGCGAGAAGAAGGCGTTTCTGGCATTGGCGGATGGAACCGTCTTCAGGGGCTACGCCTTCGGGCAGGCTACCGATACCGTCGGCGAAGCGGTGTTCAACACCGGCATGGCGGGCTACAAGCAGATTTTGACGGACCCCTCCTACGCGGGACAGTTCGTGGTGTTCACCACGGCCGAAGTCGGAGCCTATGCGGCAAACCTCGAGAAGTCCGAATCCCGCGACGTGTTCCTGAACGGCATCGTCGTGAACTCGCTGGACGACGTGAGCAAGGAAATTGGCGAAGAGAGCCTGCACGACTACATGCTCGCCCACAAGAAGCCGGGCATCGCAGGCGTAGACACTCGTGCACTCACCATCCATCTGCGTGACCATGGCGCACAGAAAGCCTACCTCCACGTAGACGGCACCGAAATGAGCGAAGCCGATGCGATTGCAAAGGCAAAAGCCTGGGAAGGCCTCGACGGCCAGGATTACGCCAGCAAGGTCAGCGACCCGAATGGCTACGAGTTCAGCACGGAAGGCGACTTGAACGTTGTCGCTCTCGATTTCGGTATCAAGACGAACATCCTGAGGAATCTCGCCGCACAAAACATGAAGGTGACGGTGCTTCCGATTAACGCCACCTACGAACAAATTATGGCGAAGAAGCCGGACGGCGTGTTCCTCTCGAACGGCCCTGCCGACCCGAACTCGCTCCCGCAAGTGGCAGCAATCGTCAAGCAGCTTTTGGGCAAGGTTCCGCTGATGGGCATCTGCCTCGGCAACCAGTTGCTCGGTCTTGCTCTCGGCGCGAAAGTTTCCAAACTCAAGTTCGGCCATCACGGCTGCAACCATCCGGTCAAGAATTTGAAGACCGGCGCCGTGGAAATCACGAGCCAGAACCACAACTACGCTATTGAAGAAGCGTCGCTCCCCACGAACGTGGAAGTCACGCACATCAACCTGAACGACAACACCGTCGAGGGCATTCGCCACAAGGAGCTCCCCGCGTTCAGCGTGCAGTACCACCCGGAATCCGCTCCGGGCCCGAACGATTCTTACTACCTGTTCGGCGAGTTCAGACAGATGATTGAAAACTTCAAAGCCGGGGAGGCGTAAATGGCTAAGGCAACCACAAAAAAGCAGACCAAGTACATCTTCATTACCGGCGGCGTGGTCAGTTCTCTCGGTAAGGGCATCACCTCGGCTTCGCTCGCACTGCTTCTCAAGAGCCGCGGCTACAACGTGTTCATGCAGAAGCTCGACCCGTACCTGAACGTGGACCCGGGCACCATGAGCCCCTACCAGCACGGCGAAGTTTTCGTGACCGACGACGGTTATGAAACCGACCTTGACTTGGGCCACTACGAACGCTTCGCGGGCGTACACTGCTCCAAGGCATCGAGCTACACTTCCGGCCGCATCTACTCTTCCGTGCTTTCCAAGGAACGCGCAGGCAAGTACCTGGGCGGCACAGTGCAGGTCATCCCGCACATCACCAACGAAATCAAAGACGCCTTCCGCTCGGCAGCCGAAAGCGGCGCCGACATCGTGCTCTGCGAAATCGGCGGCGTGGCTGGCGACATCGAATCACTCCCCTTCCTCGAAGCCGCAAGACAGTTCCGTTTTGAAGTCGGCGTAGAAAACACCTGCTTCATCCACCTGGTTTTGGTGCCTTACCTCAAGGCCGCTGGAGAACTCAAGACCAAGCCCTCCCAGCACTCTGTGGCAGAACTCCGCAACATCGGTATTTTCCCGGACATTCTGGTGTGCCGCACCGAAATGACGATTCCGCAGGATCACCTCGACAAGTTGGCGCTCTTCTGCAACGTGAAGCCCGAATGCGTGATTGAAGAAAAGGATGTGACGGATTCCGTCTACGCGGTACCGCGTGAACTTTCCAAGCAGGAACTCGACCTCCGCGTGCTTGAACAGCTCCGCCTGAGCGTTCACCCGATTATCCACACCGAATGGGACAAGCTCGTCAAGAAGGCTACCCAACCCAAGTTCGAATGCACCATCGCGCTTGTGGGCAAGTACATCGCTATCCGCGACGCCTACAAGTCCGTGCACGAAGCTCTGCAGCACGCCGGCATGGAACACAATGCCAAGGTGAAAGTAGAATGCATTGAGGCCGAAGAACTCGAGAAGAACCCGAACATGATCAAGAATGCCGACGGCATCCTGATTCCGGGCGGTTTCGGCAGCCGCGGCGTGAACGGCAAGTGCGTGGCCATCAAGTATGCCCGCGAACACAAGGTCCCGCTGCTCGGCATCTGCCTCGGCATGCAGTGCTGCGTGATTGAATTTGCCCGCGATGTGCTCGGCTGGAAAGACGCCAACTCCACGGAATTCGACGAGAACACCGCCCACCCGGTCATCGACCTGATGGACGAACAGAAGAACGTCACCGAAAAGGGCGGCACCATGCGCCTGGGCGCTTACCCGTGCAAGCTCATGAAGGATTCCAACGCCGCGAAGCTCTACAAGAGCGAAAAGATCAGCGAGCGTCACCGTCACCGCTACGAATTCAACTACAACAGCGAATTCCGCAAGGAACTTGAAAAGGCCGGCCTCAAGATTGCCGGTACTTCTCCCGACGGAAAGCTCGTTGAAATGGTGGAAATCAAGAACCACCCGTACTTTGAAGCCTGCCAGTTCCACCCGGAATTCAAGAGTAGGCCCACCGCGCCGCACCCGCTGTTCAGCGGCCTCGTCAAGGCGGCACTCGCACAAAAATCCAAGAAGAATGTGAATGGAGGCAAGAAGAATGCCTAAGCGTACCGACATCAAGAAGATTATGCTCATTGGCTCCGGCCCGATCGTGATTGGCCAGGGCTGCGAATTCGACTACTCCGGCGTGCAGGCCTGCAAGGTGCTGCGCCGCGAAGGCTACGAAGTGGTGCTCGTGAACTCCAACCCGGCCACCATCATGACCGACCCCGAAATGGCCGACCGCACCTACATCGAGCCGCTGAGCGTCGACATTCTGCACGAAATCATCCGTCGCGAACGCCCCGATGCACTGCTCCCGACTCTCGGTGGCCAGACGGCTTTGAACCTCGCCATGGAACTGAATGAGCGCGGCATTTTGGACCGCTACCAGGTGGAACTCATCGGTGCGAAGGCCGAATCTATCCAGCGCGCCGAAGACCGTCACCTGTTCAAGGAAGCCATGCTCAAGATCGGGCTTGACCTCCCCCGCTCCGGTTCCGCACACTCCATGAGCGAAGCGACCGCTATCGCCCACACCATCGGAAGCTGGCCGCTCATCATCCGTCCGGGCTTCACCCTCGGTGGTACCGGCGGCGGTATCGCCCACAACGAAGAAGAATTCGAGACCATCGTGAACCGTGGCCTTGACGCCTCACTCAACAACGAAGTGCTTATCGAAGAATCTCTCCTCGGCTGGAAAGAATTCGAGATGGAAGTCATGCGCGACAAGAAGGGCAATGCCGTTATCGTGTGCTCCATCGAAAACCTTGACCCGATGGGCGTTCATACCGGTGACTCCATCACGGTCGCCCCGATCCAGAGCCTTGATGACCGCGCTTACCAGGCCATGCGTGATGACTCCCTGAAGGTCATGGAAGCCATCGGCGTGGAAACCGGCGGATCCAACGTGCAGTGGGCTATCGAACCCAAGACCGGCCGCCGCATCATCATCGAAATGAACCCGCGTGTGAGCCGTTCTTCTGCTCTCGCATCCAAGGCGACGGGCTTCCCCATCGCAAAGATTGCAGCGCTGCTCGCCGTGGGCTACACGCTCGACGAACTCCGCAACGATATTACGCAGACGACCCCGAGCTGCTTTGAACCCGCCCTTGACTACGTTGTCGTGAAGGTTCCTCGCTTCACCTTCGAAAAGTTCCCGAAGGCCGATTCCACGCTCGGCACCCAGATGAAGTCCGTGGGCGAAGCGATGGCCATTGGTACGAACTTCAAGCAGGCCATGCAGAAGGCGCTGCGCTCCCTCGAAACGGGATTCGGCGGATTCGGTGCCTGCGCCAAGTGCGAAAAGTTTGCCGCCTACGACGACGAAACGCTCGCCAAGGAAGTCGCCCGTCCGAGCGCCGAACGCATCTTCGTGCTGCACGAAGCACTGCGCCGCAAGTGGGGCGTCGAGAAGCTGTACGACATCACTCGAATCGACCGCTACTTCCTGCGCCACCTCGAAGAACTTGCCCTCTACGAAGACGAAATCCTTTCCGCAGGCTCGCTGGAAGCGCTCGCCAAAGACCTGCCGCTCTTCCGCCAGGCCAAGGAACTCGGCTACAGCGATATCCAAATCGGTTACCTGTTCCACAAGACTCCCGAAGAAGTCATGGCGGTGCGTAAGCAAATCGGTCTCATTCCGAGTTACTACTCCGTCGATACCTGCGCCGGCGAATTCGAAGCCATCACGCCATATTACTACAGCTGCTACGCCGAAAATTCCGAACCGGTCCGCGAAATTCCGGGTCATGGTCACAAGAAGAGAATCATGGTGCTCGGTGGCGGCCCGAACAGAATCGGTCAGGGTATCGAATTCGACTACTGCTGCTGCCACGCCGCCTTTACGCTGCGTCGCGAAGGCTACGAAGTCATCATGGTGAACTCTAACCCCGAAACTGTTTCTACCGACTACGACACTTCGGACAAGCTCTACTTTGAACCGCTCACGCTCGAAGACGTGATGGGCATTTACGAACGCGAAAAATGCTCAGGCGTCATCGTGCAATTCGGCGGCCAGACTCCGCTGAACCTCGCCATGCGCCTCAAGAAGGCCGACGCAAACGTCGTCGGCACGAGCCCCGAAGACATCGACCTCGCCGAAGACCGCGACTTCTTCAAGCAGCTGGTTGACAAGGTCGGCATCAAACAGGCCGAAAGCGGCATCGCCCACAACGTGGAAGAAGCCCTCGCCATCGTCGAGAAAATCGGCTACCCCGTTCTCGTGCGCCCGAGCTTCGTTCTCGGCGGCCGCGGCATGGTGATTGTCTATAAGGAAAAGTACCTCCGCAAGTTCGTGGAAGAAGCCGCCGCCATTGGTGAAGGCAAGCCGATTCTTATCGACCGCTTCCTCGAAGACGCCACCGAACTCGACGTGGACTGCATCAGCGACGGCAAGCACACCGTGGTGGGCGCCATCATGGAACACGTGGAACCCGCAGGCATCCACTCCGGCGACTCCGCAAGCGTGATTCCGCCCATGACTCTCTCCAAGGAAATCCAGGACAAGGTTCGCGCCTACGCCAAGGAATTCGCGAAGGAACTCCACGTCTGCGGCCTCATGAACATGCAGCTCGCCGTCAAGGATGGCGAACTCTACATGATCGAAGTGAACCCGCGTGCATCGCGCACTGTGCCGTTCGTCTCCAAGTCCATCGGCGTTCCGCTCGCCAGCTACGCCAGCCGCTGCATGCTCGGCGAAACCCTCGAACAGATCGGCTTCACCGAAGAAGTCCACGTGCCTTACGTGAGCGTCAAGGAAGCCGTGTTCCCCTTTGTCAAGTTCCCGGGTGTCGATATCACGCTTTCTCCGGAAATGAAATCCACCGGCGAAGTCATGAGCATCGATCGCGACCGCGGCCTTGCCTACCTCAAGAGCCAGCTGGCATCGGGCAACAAGGTCCCGAGCCAGGGCAACATCTTTGTGTCGCTCAAGGACGAAGACAAGCAGAAGGCAGTGCCGCTCATCCGCCAGCTCGTGAACCTCGGTTACGAACTGTACGCGACCCGCGGCACCTCCACCATGCTCTATAACGAAGGCATCAAGACCCGCGCCGTGTTCCGCATCTCCCGTGGCCGCCCGAACCTGCTCGACCTTATCCACGATAAGGAAGTGCAGTGGATCGTGAACACCACCGAAACCGGCGCCGAAGCCATGGTCGACGAAATCCAGATGCGCTCCAAGGCCGTTGTCTCGGGCATTCCTATCACCACGACCATCGCCGCCCTCACCTCTACCGTGGAAGGCCTCATGGACAAGCACGACTTCGGAAGATTCGAAGTTTGCAGTTTACAGGAGTACCATCGCCACGTGAAGAAATAAGATGGTTGGAAAAGGGGAAAGCCTTCCCCTCGCTTCAGCCCCGGCCCCGCCCAAAGCGTCAAGCCCGCCTCCGAGCGGGCTTCTCCCTTTTCCCCAGCCGGGTCTTCCGCTACCCCTTCTAGCGGGTGCTCAGACGCCGCACCCGCAACACCCGGCTTCCCCCGCCCTCCCGCCCAAATGTAAACAAACAGCTTTTTTTACTCATTTTTGAGGTTTTAGGCTTGTTTGTCGCTCTTTCCGGAAATTTTTAAGTTATTTTTAAAGAGTAAAAAAGAGTTTTAGCTCTTGTTCTCTAAGTGAAATCTGCAAATTTCAAAAGAACGGGAACAAGGCGAACGCTCACGCAGGTATGCCGCATTGCGGTATATCTCGGTTTGTCGTATCAGCCCTTGGGCTGGTTTTTGGCAACAGCCCTTTCGGGGCGTGGGTCGTTTGCGTTTATCGTTCTTGGGCTTTGCAGAGCCTCACTTAGATAAATGCATCGGCCTACGCCTTTTTTGTATCCTCACAAAAATTGGCAAATTCCTTTGCAAAACAGGGACGAACACCAATGGAGTAAATACACGGGGCTGCTATGAGTAAATTTATAGAAAAAGTTGAACATCTATCAATAAATTTCTTTGATGATTTAGTAAACAAACTAGAGATTCAACCCAAAAACAATCAATTGTTAACGACATACAGCCCAATGCTGGAATTTGCCAAACGAAATAAAACAAAGTTTGATAAGACAACCTTAATTGGCTTAGCACATATGGCTTATGGTTGGATGCCAACAATGATTCAAAGTATAACGATTGAACAAGATTTCATCGAATGGATAAAACAAATTGATATTGGATGCATTGACAAATCTTTTCTAACGAAAATAGGAAAACTAACCAACGATTCAATTGTTGGAGCAAGTAAACTCCTACACTTTCTCAATCCTGAAATGTATCCTATTTATGACTCTAGAGTTTACAAAACCATTTCTGAGAAAGAAAAGCACAATCTTTCAAAAGATTATGACAACTATATTCATTACACAAATAAACTAAGAAATTTAATTAACAATTCAAGCAATTTGTCAAAAATCTTCAAAATAGAAGAAGAATTAATAAATAAATATTTTATTCCTGCAGGCTGTTCTAAAATTCGCATCTTAGAGATTTGTCTTTATGCTTCCGCAAACAATGTATAACTTTTAGACCTACATCATTATCAAATAAAACAAGGAGAAAAAATATGAAAAAAGCAAACAAATTAGCATTATGTATCGTAGCAACGACTTTTGCTGTATCTTCTATTTTTGCAAGCACAGTTTCTGACAAAGATGGCAACAAGTACAAAACCATAAAAATTGGAAACCAGCACTGGATGGCGGAAGATTACAGATACGAATCCAGAAATTCAGGTTGTGCAAACTACAATGATAATCCAGATAATTGCATTCGCGTATACAGAATATCTGAAATGAAGTACGAAGATAGAGTAAGCATCTGTCCATCTGGATGGCATTTGCCAACTTTAGAAGATATTCAAGAGTTAATCATTTTTCTTGAACCTGATTATTATAATCTTAGTCCAAAACAGCAAAGACATGCAGGCCAAAAGATGTCCAACAAACTTCGATCTAAATCATGGAATGATGGTGATGATTCTTTCGGCTTTAATGTTCAACCAAATGCAGGAGCAAGTCAATATCATGGGCCAACATATGCAATGTTTCCAGCAATTGAGAACAATACGAAATTAATAGAATTAAGAATTTACGATTCTACTATAGGAGCATACGATTACAAAGATTACAATTCAGACTATCACATCCGTTGTATAGAAAACAAATCAAATCAAAAAAAAGATTCTAAAAAATCAAACTCCGGGAGTTTGTCCACACCATTCAAACTTCCTGGTGCAAAACTACCTTAATTGTTACTAACATATTAATCTTCGGTCATTAGGGATAGTGCCCCCTTGGGGACAAGACTCGCTAGCGAGGCTTGGTTCTAGGAGACAAATGGCAAGCACAAGCACAGGCAATTGCCCCTAGAATATACCCCGACCGCACATATATGTGCGGGAACGCCCATATTATCCCCCTTGGGAACTGTTATAACGGTCCTTTTCAAAGCAGAAAAGTCCCAAAACTTGTGTTTTTGCCCCTAAAAAACTATATTAGGAGTATTACGGCATCAAGGAGCGCCTTATGACAACGACAAAAAGCATTGATTCTTACAGATTGACGGACATGGAAGAGCCGACCGATGAAATGCTTGCCCAAATTATGAGGGAAGCCGCCGAGGACGCTCGCAAGGCCAATGCCGACGCCACCAAACGTTTTTTCGATGAAATTGAAAAGGCTGCAGCAACAATCCGTTAATAGGGGTGTTATGACAGAAGAACATCGTCCTGTACTTATTGTCGTTGCCGGTCCTAACGGTTCGGGAAAAACGACCATTACGTCAAAGATTCTTAGGCATGAATGGTTGGAAAACGCCGTCTACATCAATCCGGACAATGTCGCCCAAGAACGTTTTGGAGATTGGAATTCTCCGGAAGCAGTTCTTGATGCAGCACGTTATTGCAAGTCCTGGCGTGAAGAATCTTTGAAGAACCATAAAAGTCTTATTTTTGAGTCAGTTTTTTCTTCTGATGAAAAAGTCGACTTTGTTTGCCGTGCAAAACAGCAAGGTTATTTCATCCGTTTGTTTTTTGTCGCGACCTCACACCCATCTATCAATGCCGCTAGAATTGCAAAGCGAGTGATACAAGGCGGTCATGATGTCCCTATTGTCAAGATTATTTCCAGATACCAGAAATCCATTTTCAACTGCAAGAAGATAATTCCTTCAGTGGATCGTCTTTATGTTTATGACAATTCGATTGAAGATCAGGACGCTTCGCTTTTATTCAGAATGTCGGATGGAAAATTGGTAAAGAGCTATACAGATAACATTCCTCAATGGGCGATGACGATTCTCAAGTAGCGGAGTACATTCGAACATCAAGCATATAAAAAAGTCGTCCCTTGCGGGGCGACGATTTGCTTATTTCAAAACCATATATTGCGCTTTAGCCTTGCCGCATTTGACCATGTACACACCGCGACCTAGGCCTGCGCTTGTCATGGCATTGCGGAGTTCGCCAATATGTCCGGCCTCAAATTCGCCGACAAACGCGCCAAGCGGGCTAAATACTTTATATGTACGTTGAATATTTTGGGGTA
>JAEERM010000130.1 GCA_016285835.1 Fibrobacter sp. | reverse complement strand
ACGAAGTGGACATGAGCAAGCTCATGTACACCACGATGCTCAACAACATCCAGCAGCTGAAGCTGGTTTCGGCCGGTGAGGTCGGATCTGTCCGCATCATTGACTTCGCCGAAGAAGTTTCCAAGCCGACCAAGCCGAAAAAGAAGGTCATCCTCTGCATTGCCCTGTTCCTCGGCTTCATCTTCGGAGCGTTCCTCGTCACGCTAAAGAACAAGTTTAGCAGCGGCGTCAAAGACGCACACTTCATTGAGCGTGAAACCGGATACAGTGTTTACGCAAAAGTTCCCAAAGGCAACCCGAAGGGTACAAGGGGAACGCGACCTCTCGCCGTGGTCGAGCCGGACGATGTTGCCGTGGAGTCACTCCGCGCCTTGCGCAGTTCGCTCGAATTCAGCATGGACGAAGGTTGCCGCCCAGTCATCGGCATCAGCGGTCTCATCCCGGGTGTCGGCAAGAGTTTCATTTCCGTCAACCTGGCAGCGCTGTACGCAGGGCTGGGCAAGAAGGTCCTGCTCATCGACGCCGACCTCCGCAAAGGCCGTCTGCACAAGGAATTCGGCATCAAACGCGGCAACGGGCTTTCACAGATTCTGCTACGCGAAACGACTAAGGAAGAGGTCATTTCTCACACCGAAGTCGAGAACCTGGACATCATCCCATGCGGACAGGTTCCCCCGAACCCCTCCGAAATTCTCGGCAGCAAGCATTACACCGACTTGATTGACGAAGTTGAAAAATTGTACGACATCATCATCATCGACACTCCGCCGATCATGCTCGTGACAGATGCCACCTTGGCAAGCCGCGTAGCCTCACAAATCGTCATGGTGTTGGAATACAACAAGCACAGTATCGATGCCATCCAAGACGGCATGGCCCAGTTGCTCAAGGGCAACAGCGGTGCCCACGCCAGTTTCGTCATCAACAAGTACGAGCACAGGAATAGCGACGGCTACGGCTACAAGTACGGAAAGTACTAGCCGTTACGGGAACATCCATTTGGCATAGAGCCCGATGGTGTGCCCAGTTTCCATTCCGAATAAATTCCCTCGGTTCATCTCGTAAAAAAGAGCAACACCGAGGGGTTTCCCCAAGAACGCAGAATAGCGGGCCGCATCGACACGCATCCTGAAACCGCGATGGAGGTCGTCCATCTTGCGGTAAAGTTGCTCCATGTTCATGTTTTCGGATTCCTGGATACGCCAACGATATAAGAAAACGTAGTCCAATTTCCAACCCGAATGGTCACCACGGTCCCACAACACTTTCCAAGAAATAGAGCCCTTTACGCCCAATTCATCGCCCGGCTGGAAATTCTGTTTTTCGAGAAACGTGAAATATTCTACCGCAGTGCCGAGCGTCATGTTCCGAGAAAATTCGTAAAAGCCATACGGAGATACACCAAAACGGTGAAAGCGATTCACCCTTGAGCCCTCACGCGGCGGGAGGCGCCAGTTGGCATCGAGCCCCAAAAACGGAAACGGCATTAATTTCATGCCCAAATAAGATTCATTCAACCCATTGACTTGCATATTCAGCGCCTCGTGACGCTGGTCATGGAGCGTGAAGTCATATTTGTAGCTTAGGAGACGGTACGAAAAATCACCGTAAACAGAGAAACAATTACAGGGCGCATATTCCCCCGCCAAATTCAGGTCTGCGCTGTAGACATCATCGCGAAGTTCTACAAGCGAGCCAAACAGGGCATAGCTTTCGGGAGCACGCACCGGCGATACGGTTTCGCGAGCATGGCTCCAAAAGGCCAAAACAAGCACACAAACAGGAATTATTTTCAAAGAAGCATATTGATTCACGGCGAGATAGCCCATAATTTAAAAAAAACGTTCCTAGGGGCGAAGTCGGTTGTTAAGTCTACGACATATTTATATATTACAGCATACTATGAAAAAGATCATCACATACGGGACTTTCGACCTGTTGCATTACGGGCACATCAACCTGCTGAAGCGGGCCAAGGCTTTAGGAGATTATCTCATTGTAGCCCTTTCTACGGACGAATTCAACTGGAACCAAAAGCAGAAAAAATGCTATTTCAGCTACGAAAAGCGCAAACAGCTTTTGGAAGCCGTCCGTTATGTGGATCTTGTCATTCCCGAAGAAAATTGGGACCAAAAAAGGACGGACGTCAAAGAATATCATGTAGACACCTTTGTAATGGGCGATGACTGGAAGGGAAAATTCGATTTCCTGAAAGACTACTGCGAAGTAGTGTATTTGGAACGCACTCCAGAAATAAGCACCACCCAAATCAAAAAAGACCTGGAATCATTAAAAAAATAACAAGTCGCAATGAAGCGCCAGCCCAAGAAGCTTCTATCGATATTTCTCGTTCTTTTTTTATTTCTTTTTATATGCTCCTGCAGCATCTGGAGCGAAGATTCTGTAACCGATTCCGATGCAACTTATTTGCCATTGGATGATTCGGAATACCCTTACGCAGATTTACCCCGTCTCGTTATCGAAACTGAAGATTTTAGACAAATTAACAACAAGGAGACGAAAGTCCCTGCACACTTGCAATTCTACGGCAAAAGCAAGCCCTCTGGCCCTATCCAAGACCTCACAATCAGGGGCCGGGGTAATTCCAGCTTTGTCATGACAAAATACGGGTACAAAATCAATCTTGCCGAAAAAGATTCCATGCTCGGCATGCCTAAAGACAAAGAATGGGACCTAGTATCCAACTTTCGCGACAAGTCCATGGTGCAAAACTACATCACCTACCAGCTGGCAGGAATCCTCGGCGACGAATACCATCCCCAATGCAAATTTCTTGAATTGTTCCTGAATCGGCAGTACCAAGGAATATACCTTTTGGTCGAACACGTCAAAGTTTCCAAGAACCGGATAAACATCGCTAAAAACGATTCCAGTTTTCTCTTTGAAAAGACCACCGAGACATCTACGAACGGAGTCTTGTTTACGTCTAGCCTAAATTATATTTTCAAGTTCGACCAGCCCAAGGAACCCAGCATCCATTCCCAAGAACTTCTCGAAAACCACATCAACGAATTTGAGCGCTTTCTGCAATCAAAAAGCATTTACAATTTGGACAGCATCGCGCAATGGATTGACATTGAAGACTTCATAAGATACTACTGGATACAAGAATTCACAAAGAACATCGATGGTCATAGACGGAGTATCTTTTTAACCTGGGAAAAGAAGGATGGTATTAATACGCCCATCAAGATGGGCCCTGTATGGGATTTCGATCTAGGTTATGGAAATTCAAGTGACAAAAAAGCCGTTCCCGACCAATGGCTGATTCGTAATTACGGATGGAACCGGTTCCTTTTCAAGAACAAGGAATACAAAAAGCGAGTCAAGGACTATTGGAAAAAAAACCGGGCCGTTTTTGTAGCCACCCTGGACTCCATAGATTCCATGTCCAAGAAACTGGCAAAAGCATCGTCAAACGAATTCAAGAGATGGCCTGTACTTGAAAACGACTCGGGCTTTCCTTTTTTCAGAAAATTCAGCAATTACCAAGAAGCCGTGGACGCTATAAAATATTGGATAGAACAACGGATCCAATGGATAGACGAGAACTTGTAATGCTATATTTGCAAGGCTTATGTCGTTAAAACAAAAGACATTCAAAGGTGTCATCTGGAGCGCTGTAGAAAGGTTCTCTACGCAAGGCGTGCAGTTCCTTTTCGGCATCCTCCTCGCAAGGCTTTTAACACCTAACGACTACGGTATGATAGCCATGCTCACCATCTTCATGGCGGTGAGCCAGACCTTCATTGACAGCGGTTTCGGCAATGCACTCATCCGTAAACCGGACCGTAACGAAAACGACAAAGCGACCGTTTTCTTCTTCAACATTTTCATGGCGGCAGCCTGTTATGCCGCAATCTTCTTGGCGGCACCCTACGTAGCCCAATTCTACAACATGCCGCAACTGGCAGATATTCTTAGAATTCTGGCGATAAATCTCATCATTCAAGCATTCGGTTCCATCCAGCGTTTGAACCTGACCATCGACCTGAATTTTAAAATGCTCGCAAAGATATCCTTCTCGGGAGCGGTGGTCGGCGGAACGGCGGGCCTAATCTGCGCCTATAACGGGCTCGGAGTGTGGTCTCTAGTAGTGCAACAGATGACCACGACATCCTTCAGGGTGCTTCTCTTCTGGGGTTTGGTCCGTTGGCGCCCAAAAAGTTTTTTCAACAAGACTTCTTTCAAGAACATGTTCGGCTTCGGTTCCAAACTTTTAGCCTCCGGCCTGTTGAACACCTTGTACGAAAACATCTATGA
Source organism: Fibrobacter sp. (assembly GCA_016285835.1). Classification (GTDB taxonomy): domain Bacteria; phylum Fibrobacterota; class Fibrobacteria; order Fibrobacterales; family Fibrobacteraceae; genus Fibrobacter. The sequence continues at coordinate 2,874 of JAEERM010000130.1, read as the reverse complement.
CCTGATTATTGGCAAGTTTTTTTCTGCCTCCACCTTGGGTAACTACAGCAGGGCATCTCATTTTGCAAACTTTCCCTCGTCAAACATCACAGGGATTTTCCAGAGAGTCACCTTTCCTGTTCTGAGCAAAATTCAAGATGACCCTGTAAAGTTGAGAAAAGGATATTTAAAGTTTCTCAACATGTCCACCTTGGTCATATTCCCGCTCATGATTGGCCTAGCAGCTCTGGCAAAACCGTTTATCCTCCTGGTCCTTACTGAAAAATGGGCCAACGTCATCCTGATACTACAGATTATCTGCATCGCCCATATGTGGCACCCCGTACACGCAATCAACCTGAACGTACTGCAAGTCATGGGGCGATCCGACTTATTCCTAAAACTGGAAATCATCAAGAAAATTACAGGCATCATCATACTTTGCGTCACGCTTCCTTATGGCATCATCGCCATGTGCTTCGGCCAATGGGTCGACACCTGCTTTGGCCTTGTAGTAAACACGTACTATTCCGGGAAGTTGTTGAACGCAGGCCTTTTAAGCCAAATGAAAATGTATATTCCCACACTTTTGAACTCCCTAATCATGGGAGCCATAAGCGTAGGCGTAACCAAGATTCTTCCAGAAAAAGAGTATGCGCTTCAACTTGTTCTAGGCATTGCCGCAGGAGCCCTATATTATGTGGCGAGCAACTGGATATTTAACAGGGAAACGGTCAAGGAACTGCTGGAGCTTTTGAACAAAAAGAAAAATAAAATGTAAATTACCTATCATGAGCGAAAATAAAACTATTACAGTTACCTCCCCACTCTTTCCGAAGCTAGAAGAATTCATTCCCATGCTTCAGGATATTTGGAACAGGAAATGGCTGACCAACAACGGCCACTACCATCAGGAATTGGAAAAAGCACTTGCCGAATATCTCGGCGTAAAGTACATCAGCCTTTTTACCAATGGAACCTTGCCGCTGATTACTGCACTGCAGGCAATGAGAATTACCGGGGAAGTCATTACCACACCCTATAGTTTTGTGGCGACCACCCACTCCATCTGGTGGAACGGCCTTAAGCCTGTGTTTGTCGATGTTGACGAAAACACCGGCAATATCGACCCCGAAAAAATCGAGGCCGCCATTACGCCGCGCACAACAGCCATCATGCCCGTACACGTTTACGGAACACCTTGCAATACGAAGCGCATCCAAGAAATCGCCGACATCTACGGGCTCAAGGTCATCTACGACTCCGCGCATGCCTTTGGCGTGCAGGTGAACGGAGAATCCGTATTAAAAGCAGGCGACATGAGTACGCTCAGTTTCCATGCCACCAAAGTATACAATACGGTTGAAGGCGGAGCCCTTGTTTGCCATGACGAGGCAACAAAGAAACGCATCGATTATTTGAAGAACTTCGGCTTCGCAGATGAAACGACAGTCGTCGCTCCCGGCATCAACAGCAAGATGGACGAAATTCGCTCGGCATACGGACTATTAAACTTGAGGCAAGTCGACAGCGCCATCGAAAAACGCAAGGCGGTTGCAGACAAGTACAGAGCCGCACTAAAAGACATTGCCGACATTCGTTTCCTCCCCGATATCGAAGGGGTCCGTCACAACTACGCTTACTTCCCGATTTTCATTAGCGAAGAATACGGCGTTAGCCGCGATGAACTTTACGCATTGCTGCAAAAGCACAACATTTACGGACGTCGCTATTTCTACCCGCTCATCAGCACGTTCAGTGCCTACAAAGGTCTGGATTCCGCCAATCCAGCAAACCTGCCTATCGCCCACAAGCTTGCAGACCAGGTACTTTGCCTACCGATGTTTGCAACTCTCGACGACGAAGGCGTTAATAGGGTGATCGAAGTCATTACCAACAAGAAATAATCTGCAATGCTTAAACTCATTAAGAAAGTCGACAACGAATGCGGCACGCCATTCTACTTTGTATATCCAGAACGATTTGTCAACAATTTGCAATCGTTCCGTAAGGCGTTTACCGATATATACCCCAATTTTATCCTGTCCTATTCGTTCAAGACCAACTACACATCTGTTTTATTGCAGAAAGCAAAAGAGATCAACTGCTTTGCAGAGACTGTTTCCTCGATGGAATACAACCTTGCAGTTCAAAAAGGTTTTGCAACGGACAAGATTATTTTTAACGGTCCCATCAAGAGCTTTGAAGACATCAAGACGGCATTGACGAACAAGTCCATCGTTCAATTGGACAGTGAATACGAAATTGAACATGTCCTAAAGCTGCAAAAAGAAAATCCAGAACAAGAAATTAAAGTCGGGCTCCGCATAAATATGGAAGTCGGCTCCGGCAGCATCGCTCTCCAAGGCGGACTGCGTCAAAGCCGTTTTGGCTTCACTACGAGCATGCTGGAAAAAGTCATCCCGTTGCTAAAAGAAGCCAATATTAAAATCATTTCGCTCCACGGGCATACATCCTCTTCGGACCGTATCGTAGACAACTACAGGCATATCGCGAACCGCCTAATGGACATCCGTGCGAAATTCGATTTAAACGACATCCAGTACGTCAATGTTGGTGGCGGATTCTTTGGCGCAGCCCCCGAAGGAATCGATGTTTCGCATAAACCAAAATACACAGACTACGCCAAGGGAATCTGCGAGACTCTCCTTGCCGACAAGTGGTTCAGCGAGCACAAACCTTACATCGTTATCGAACCCGGTGCCTCTGTAGTCTCGAACGTTTTTGAACTGGTAACAAAAATTCATCAGCACAAGAATATCCAGGGTCAAGATTTCGTCTTTGCCGATGCTAGCTATTTTCAGGTCCGCCCTTTCCTCACCAAGATGAATCTTCCGTTCACAGAATACAGTGACAACCCAGAACAACCCGAAA
>JAEERM010000129.1 GCA_016285835.1 Fibrobacter sp. | reverse complement strand
GACGCTGGTTCCCGAGCACGGGCGTCATCACTCCGTTCCTCGGTGCAGGTATCGGCCTCGGCATCCAGTCGGACGACCATTACTACGATGCCGACGAAGGTTTTGCGATTGGCCTTGCCGGTGGTGCTGAACTGGGCGTCATCTTCTTCCGCAATTCCTCGGTCCAGCTTGAAATTGGCGCTGCATGGGATGCCCTGTGGGACGGCTTCGAAAGCTTTGATCGCCGCTTCGGTGCAGGCAGCTTCTACGTGGCCATCAACTACTAATAGCTTTCTTGGATTGATATTAAAAAAGGCAACAGGTTAGTACCTGTTGCCGAATTTTTTTGAATGGTCTTAATTAGACGTCGCCGACTTCACCTGTGGCAACAAAGTTGCGGATTGCTTTTGTTATGCGCATACTACAGAAATTCGGCCCGCACATGCTGCAGAAATGGCTCGACTTGGCCTGGCTGCCGGGGAGCGTCTTGTCGTGGAATTCCATCGCCTTTTCGGGGTCAAGGGAAAGCGCGAACTGGTCGTTCCAGCGGAAGTCGAAGCGCGCGCGGGAAAGGGCATCGTCACGAAACTGGGCCGCGAAATGGCCCTTGGCGAGGTCGGCCGCATGCGCGGCGAGCTTGTAGGTGACCACACCTTCGCGCACGTCGTCGCGGTTGGGGAGCCCCAGGTGTTCCTTGGGTGTCACGTAGCAGAGCATGGCGGTGCCGTACCAGCCGATCTGGGCTGCGCCGATGGCCGACGTAATGTGGTCGTAGCCGGGGGCGATGTCGGTGGTAAGGGGGCCGAGCGTGTAGAACGGGGCGCCGTGGCATTTTTCGAGCTGGCGCGCCATGTTGTCCTGGATTTTGTGCATGGGCACGTGGCCCGGGCCTTCGATAATCACCTGCACGCCGTATTCCCAGGCAATCTTCGTGAGCTCGCCGAGCGTGTCCAGTTCTCCGAACTGGGCCGCGTCGTTAGCATCCGCTAACGACCCCGGGCGAAGCCCGTCGCCGAGCGAAACGGCCACGTCGTATGCGGCGAGGATTTCGCAGATTTCGCGGAAGTGCGTGTACAAGAAGTTCTGTTGGTGATGGCGCATCTGCCACAAGGCAAGGATGGAACCGCCGCGGCTCACGATGCCCGTGGTGCGCTTGGCGGTGAGCGGGATGTGTTCCAGCAAGAGGCCCGCATGAATCGTGAAGTAGTCCACGCCCTGTTCCGCCTGCTCGATGAGCGTGTCGCGGTACAGTTCCCACGTGAGTTCTTCGGCCTTGCCGTTCACCTTTTCGAGCGCTTGGTAGATAGGCACTGTCCCTATAGGCACGGGGCTGTTGCGGATAATCCATTCGCGCGTCTCGTGGATGTGCTTGCCGGTGGAAAGATCCATCACGGTGTCGGCACCCCAGCGCACGGACCAGGCCATTTTCTCGACTTCTTCTTCGATAGAAGAAGTAATGGCGGAATTGCCGATGTTGCTGTTGATTTTCGTGAGGAAATTCGTACCGATAATCATCGGTTCACATTCGGGGTGGTTGATGTTCCCCGGCAGAATCGCACGGCCTGCGGCAATTTCGTCGCGCACGAATTCCGGCGTAATGGGGGAGCCTGCCACCTGGATTTTGCCCTGGGCCATGAGTTCGTCAAGGCGCTGGTTTTCGCGGATAGCCACGTATTCCATTTCCTTGGTGACGATACCCTTGCGGGCGTAGTCGAGTTGCGTCAGGTGATGCCCCGCCTTGGCGCGGAGCGGGTGGTGTTCGGCGTTAAAGCGCAGGTGGTCAAGCTCATGGTTTTCGCGGCGGGCGCGGCCATAAGCCGACGTCATGTCGTCGAGCTGTTCGGCGTCACCGCGTTCCATAATCCAGGGTTCACGGAAACGAGCAATACCCTTTGTTACGTCGAGCTTGGCATCGACATCGCTGTAAGGGCCACTCGTATCGTACACCGTCACGACGGGCGTTTCGGGGTCTTCAGTCAAAATTTCGCGCATTCCCACGCGGATGTCCGGGTACATTTTTCCCGGAACATACACCTTGCGGGAGTTCATAAAAGGTTTAAGGAGAGACTCCATCAAATCCTCGCTTTTCCTACGGCCACATTACTGGCACAGGTTCAAGGGGTCTTTTCTCAGCCGCGGCACTCGCCAGCAGCACCCCCAAGCACCGGCTATTGCCGGATCGGTTCGGTTAAAATATAGAAATCCCTCGGGATTTAGAATTTGCGGCTGAGAACGAACATCACCACACGCAAGTCCCATTCGCTCCCGACTTGTTTCTGCAGCAGTTCTTCGGTAGTCGGGTAGCGCCGGTTTTCAAACACGCGGTCGCGCGAAATGACGGTCATCAGCATCCCGTTCCACTTTTCGCTTATTTTAACGGTTGCCATGGGCGTAACGCTCACAGTCACGAATCCCGGATTGTAGTCTTCGTATGTTTTGTCGAAGTCGTATTCGTGCTTGAACCCGCTTGCGTTGACCGAGACCATGGCCATGGGCACGCGTTTAAAGGGCATCATGTAAATCAATGTCCCGCCATATTTGTACTTGAAGCCGTTCACGCAGTTCTCGTTTCCGGCTTTCCACACTTCTTTATCCTCGGCACCGGTATAGCCCGAATAGGTGAGTTCGGCGGTCCCTTTCAAAATAATTTTTGTCCAGTCGGATTTGGGCAGCAATGCAAGTAGGGGGAAGGTCAATGCGGAATGGTAGCGCAGCCCGTAACCATATTCCGTAAACATGGCATCCTGCCGGTAGTTCCTTTTTTCGGGGTCGTAAACGCCCATGAATGTCGCCGTCTTGCCGTAGTTCAGCGATGTTTTTGTGTTAGCCTCCACGCCGAGTTCAAGCAGGTGGATAAGTTCCATGGCAATTCCTGTCTTGATCCCGATTCCTGCAAAGCTCACGTCTCCCGATGCATTCCCTTTAAGGCCGAGGAGCTTACCGAAATCCCTTCGCACATTGAAATTGTATGCCCACGAAGGAGAGTCGAACGCAAAGAAGGGCCAGTTGTGGAGCGTTTCGGAATTCCGGAGCGAGTTGTGCGGCAATATAATCGACATGATGGATAAGACGTTCTCGCTTGTAATCTTTAGCGAGGCGGTGTCGGGACTGACCGTGGAACTGTCGGCGGAAAGAGAATCCTGTTTGGCGGTGGAACCGTCCGCAAACGAAAACGCAGCGCAAAATAGCACCGATATCAACGCCGACCTGCAGACTCTTCGTGAAACCATAGTTTTTCGAATATAGTAAAGGACTCTAGTGTCGCTTGGTCGCCAAATCCCAATTTTTGTATATTCTTGTGTACTGAGGTTTATATGTCTCGAGTATCGAATCGCCTTGCCTTTATTGCCGCATTAACAGTCTTTTTTGCAACTTCCGCCTTTGCCTTCGATGTTTCTGTGAAGGCGAATGTCGATAATGCCCAGGTGTTCGTGGGCGACATGTTCAACTACGAAATTCAGGTGGTGGCTCCCGAGAGCGCTACTGTGGATCTGCCGAGCTTTGTCGGTAACTTGGGCAGTTTCGAAGTCAAGGAGATGAAGAACGAGAAGCTGACCGATGGCATGCCCAAGGGTACTGCCAAGTTCGTTTGGCTCGCAACGCTCAATACCTTCGTGAGTGGTGATTTCATGATTGCTCCGCAGCAGGTGAGCGCCATTGTTGGCAGCGATACCGTGAAGACGAATACCGACCCCGTGGCTGTGAAGGTCTCGCCGCGCACGACTGGCGAAGAGACGGATATTTTGGAAGCGGAAGACCCTATGGACGACCCGCGCCTGCCGCAGTGGCTCTATATCGTGCTGATTGTCGTGGGTGTAGTATTGCTCGTGTTTCTCGGCTGGTTCTTGCACAAGAAATTTGCGAAGAAGGGCGTTGCCCCTAGACTCCCGCCCTACGAAGAAGCTGTGCTTGCACTCAAGGAACTGCGAGGCAAGAATTACCTTGCCGAAGGTAACCAGGGCGATTACTTCATGGGGCTCGGGTTCATTACCCGCCGCTACGTGGAACGCCGTTTCGAGGTGGACATTCTGGATGCAACCGTCGCCGAACTCAAGCAGCGCATGGCGCATGTGGCAGGCCTCCCGCAGGCTTACAAGGAATCTATGGTGAACCTCGCTGTCGAAACCGAACCGGTGAAGTTTGCCAAGATGAAGCTCGAAGGCGAACGTTGCAAGTTCTGGGACGAATGGGCCGACCGCTTGCTCGAAGACACCAAGCCCACGCCCGAAGAAGAACAGGCCAAGAAGGATGCCTTGAAGGCTGCCGTTCAAGATGCCAAGGCCGCCCGCAAGAAAAAGAAGAAATAACTTCTATTTTCTATAATGTATTTAAGCAAACCTTAGCAGAGGAGTTTTTATGACAGTAGGAATTGTTGTCGCTGTCGTTGTAGTCATTCTGGTCGTATTGGCCATTACCATGTATAATGGTCTCGTGAAGCTCCGCAACAACCGCGAGAACGCGTTTTCGAACATCGAAGTGCAGCTTAAGCAGCGCTACGACTTGGTGCCGCAGCTGGTAAATACGGTCAAGGGCTATGCGACCCACGAAAAGGAAACTCTTGAAAGGGTAACTGCTGCCCGTGCCGCCGCGATGGGGGCAAGAACGGTCGACGAAAAGGTCGCTGCCGACAAGGCGCTGACCGGTGCGCTTGCCGGGCTCAAGGTCTCGCTGGAGGCTTACCCGGAACTCAAGGCGAACCAAGGATTCTTGCAGTTGCAGACAGAACTTGCCGACATTGAGAACAAGCTTTCTGCCGCTCGCCGCTTCTTCAACTCCGCGACCCGCGAGTTCAACAACGCCTGCGAGGTGTTCCCCTCCAACATTATCGCCGGGATGTTCCATTTCCGCCGTGCTCCCATGTACGAGGCTAGCGAAGGCCGCGAAACCCTGAATAAAGCCCCCGAGGTGAAGTTCTAGAGCTGTGAGGTGTGAGGGCGGGCTTTGCCCTTTGAGGTCGGCTTGCGATGCAAGCCTCTGAGCTAAAGTATGGCGCCTTTGGCGCGATTATAAAAACTCATACCTCGAAGATTGCGTAAGCAATCGAGCCCGTGCCTCGAAGCGAGCGGCGCGAGCGACCTGTAATGAAATACGTCGGTATCCAGACCCAGATTTGGCGAAACAACCGGAACACGGTCATTTTGTTGTTCCTGTTCCCGGTCATTTTACTTGCGATGGTGCTGATGGTCATTGCGGGGCTCGATCTCTGCGGTGTATTTTGTTATTCGCAGAATCAGTATTCCCACTTGTGTGTCGACAATCTCTCGACCGATGTGTTGCATTGGCCACTGATTTGGGCGTTTTTTGTGGATGCGCTGCCTTATGCGCTTGGCGTGACTGCCGTGTGGTTTATTATTGCGTATTTCGCGAATACGGCGATTATCCGCAAAGCCACGGGTGCCCGCCCTTTGGAACGCAAAGAGAACTTGCGTGTCTACAATATTGTCGAGAACCTTTGCATAGTGGGCAATATCTATATGCCCAAAATCAACATCATCGACGATCCAGGCATGAATGCCTTTGCGAGCGGCATTGACGACAAGTCCTATACGGTTACGCTCACGACAGGGATTATCGATGCTTTGGATGACGATGAACTCGCTGCTGTAGTCGCTCACGAGCTTACCCACATAAAGAACCGCGATACGCGCTTGCTGGTGGTGTGCATTGTGTTTGTCGGGATTTTCTCGACGCTCATGACCATTTCTGTGAAGATACTTGCAAACATAGGGCGTGTGGTGGCTGTGGGTCGCGATCGCCGCAACAAGGGGGGTGGCGGCATCTTGATTGTTGTCGCTGCCGCGCTGCTTTTGCTCATATGTTCATCTGTCGCATTTTTCTTTGGCACGCTCACGAGGCTTGCGATTTCACGCAGGCGTGAATATGTGGCCGATGCAGGTGGGGCCGAACTCTGCGGAAATCCGGTGGCGCTTGCCTCTGCCTTGCGGAAGATATCTTCTGCGCCGGGCCTTGGTCAGGTAAGGCGCGAAGACGTGGCTCAACTCTATATTGTCCATCCCGACGAAGAAGACGATGGCGGGCTTACAGGCCTTGTCGCGAAGGTGAACTTGGTGTTCTGTACGCATCCAGACACTCCTGAACGCATAAAATTACTGGAACAATTCTAGGCCCGAGTCTTATTCTTCCCGGCCGTCATCAAACGCGTATTCAAAACCAAAAGATAGCCAAATCTGTTTGTAAAAACTTTTATACAAACTGGGAGTTCTAGGCAAATTATGACCGAAATTTGCCCAAAACGAAACAAAACGCCTGTTTTTTTGTATTCTAGAATGTCTTTAGAATTTCTTGTATTCTGCAAAAAGTGTGAAATAAATCATATTTAGCAAGGAATTGTATTCTAAATAATTGACATTTTTTAAAAACGAATTTATAATTACAGACAAACACAACAAAACAGTGTAAAACTCAACACTAGGAGAAAACAATGATCAAGAATTACACTTATGCCGCATGCATTGCCGCAACGCTCTCTCTCTTTACGGCTTGCGGTGACGATGTTACCGAAGTGACCAACGTGAGCGAGAAGGCCTCGCTGGACCAAGTCGAAAAGTTCAAGCAGTTGCCGAAGTGCGAAACTGAAATCGAGGGGTCGCTTGTTTATGTGAAGGACTCCGCGAAGGTGTTCGCCTGTACCGGTGATGGTTGGTTTCAGCTGAACGGCAAGGATGGCGAGAAGGGTAAGGATGGTGAAGCCGGTAAGGACGGCAAGGCCAATTCCGGTTCAACTTGCTCGGTGACTAAAGCCGATAACGGCGATTTCAACGTGAAGTGCGACGGCAAGACGGTCGGCTCCATCAAGAACGGTACTGACGGCAAGGATGGCGAAAGCTGCTCCGCAAAGGAAAATAAGGATAAGAAGGGCTACGATATCATTTGCGCGGGCAAGACAATCGGTACCATCAAGAACGGAAGCGACGGCAAGGACGGTGGCGACGGTGATGATGGCGAAGATTGTAGGCTCGTGGAAGGCGAGAATGGCGAAGTCACTGTGACTTGCGGCGAAAAATCTGCCACGCTGTTCAAGGCTGTTTGCGGTACCGGTTCCTATGACCCGTTGACGCAGCTTTGCGCCTCCTATTATGATAGCAAGACCAAGAGCTATGTTTACGGCCCAATCCAGCGTTGCAAGGACTGGAGCAAGGCTTATACCTGGTATACCGAGGAAGACGACAACTCGAACTGGACTTACGATCCGAGTGAATATTTCTGCGACGAAAATAGCGTCCTGCAGCCGATGTGCC
>JAEERM010000128.1 GCA_016285835.1 Fibrobacter sp. | reverse complement strand
TCTTGAACAAAATATGTCAAACTGCCGTCCTCGCCTCGATAGTCGTGTCTTCGATTGTCTGGGCGGAGGTGACTATATATATGTGTGGCGATTCCACCATGCAGGATTGGAACGAGGGCTACTACCCCAAGCAGGGGCAGGGCCAGGATTTTCATTTCTGGTTTGACAAGGCGAAGGTCGTAAATCGTGGTCAGGGCGGCATGTCGCTGGGTGGTGGCGGTAAAGACAAGAATGGCGGCACGGCTGTCGGCTACTACGATATGTTCTTCAAGAAGGGCTGTTCCAACGGTAACTGCATTGCCGAAAAATTGCAGCCAGGTGATTACGTGGTTATCCAGTTCGGGATTAACGACATCAATTACAGTACCGAGGATTTTTACAAGTCCAACATGAAAAAGATGGTCGATGATGTTCGTGCCAAGGGGGCGAATCCTATCATCATGAGCCCGATTCGCCGTTGTATCTTCGATTCCCCGACGCAAATCCATAACAGCTATCGTGGCTATCCGGCGCTTAACCAGCAACTAGCCAAAGACTTGAATGTTCCTTTCATCGACATGAGCGAGATGGTTGCGAACTACATGATTTCTGTGGGCGAAAAATATGCCCAGCAGTTTGTTTACAATTTCTCCACAAAGGCGGAATATTCGAATTTGGGGGCCGACCAGTCCGATCAGGTGCATTTGCAGATGAACGGTGCGAACGCTTACGGACGAATCATAACCGAGCAGATGCGCGCCCACTCGGATACGGTCGTGAAAAAGCTCGGTGAGTACATGGCTCCCATGTACCAGGTGGATGTGAAGGTCTCTCCGGAAGGTTCTGCCGAGGCGACATCTATCAGTGCGTATTATCCGGAGGGCATGACTGTTTTGCTCAAGACGATCCCGAAAAATGGAAAAAAATTCCTTGGCTGGTACGACGGCAACGGGAACAAGGTCAGCGGCCAGGCTGTATCGACCGTGAAGTCTCCGTACATCTATACGTTCAAGATGGGGAATGCTTCGACGCAGTACACGGCTGTTTACGAGGGCGGTACTGCCGAGAAGTACACGGGTGACGGTGCCGCACTGACTGCATTCCCGACGACGACCCCTAAGAACTTGGCCGACGTGACCTTTGTCCCTTACACGCCTCCTGAAGGGAGTGAAGAGACGACGGTGCCGGTCGACAAGGATATCAAGAGGTTCATCGATGCGAGCAATCCGGACAGCGGTGTCGGTAATACCGAGAACAACTGGACCGGATTTATCGGCGAAGGGTTCTACAACATGGAGAATTCCAACACGTCGTTTGCATCTTACAAGCTGAAGTTCCCGGCAGCGGGCTATGTGACGCTTGCCGTGCGCTATGCGAACGGTGGAAATGCCGACCGTACGTTCAATGCCTATCTGGACCACGATTATTACCTGAAGGCCCCGCCGACCGGTTCCTGGGATACCTGGGACACGGCTTACGTGGTGCTCGACGCGCCGCAGGGCGAGGCGGAACTCAAGTTCATGTCGACGACCTCCGATGGTGCCCCGAATATCGACGCGTTCGGCTTCAGCTTTGCCGGTGTGTGCCGCATAAGTGAAAGCTGCGCCGACACTACCGATATAACGAAGATTGCTGTACAGGGCGAGGCTAGGCAGCCTGCGGTTCGCTTGTGCGGAAACGACTTGATTTTGGCTGGCAATGGGAACGCTCAGGTTAGCATTTTCGACATGCAGGGTCGCATTGTCGCCCGCAAGATTGTCGGGTCGGGAACGCTGGATTTGGCTTCTACAGTCAGTGCTGCCGGTCTCTACCGCATTGTCGTGAAACAGGGGAATGTGAAATTTAATGGAATGTATGCAAAGGTGAAATAGGCTCGAGGCTCCAGGCTCGAGGCCTGAGTGCTTGAATCCCTAACCACTAACCACCAATCACTAACCACTTATCATGAATAGAGCTTTTAAATTCTTTCTTTTTGCATTAGTTTTCGCTGGGGTCGCGGTGAGTGATTCCACGAGTTTCACTATTCACGTGGCTGGCGATTCGACGGTCCAGACTTACAAGGACTCCGCCTACCCGCAGACGGGTTGGGGGCAGGTCCTCGGGTATTTCTTTGATGGAGCCCGCGTCAAGGTGAACAATGCGGCTCTCGGTGGGCGCAGTTCCAAGAACTTCATCGAAGAAGGCCGCTTGGACGGAATCCTCAAAGCTGCGCAGAAGGGGGACTACCTTTTTGTACAGTTCGGCCATAACGACCGTGATTACAGCAAGGAAGCCCGTTATGTGCCTCCTGAGGATTTTCCTGGTTACATCCAGAAGTTTGTCGATGAGGGTAAAAAGAAGGGAGTGAATGTCATTTTGGTTTCTCCCATGAACCTGAACGGCAGCCGCAATGTGTTCTCGACGGGCAACAACAACTACGATGCCCGCGGCATGATGCAGACGGTCGCGAAAAACAACAAGATTCCCTTTGTCGATTTGAACATGAAGTCGTATAATCTGTACAATACGACGTACAAGAATATCCCGGATTACGTGACACGTTACCTGTACAAGAAGCTGGAGAAGGGCGAATATCCGAATTACCCGGACGGCGTGAATGACGGGACGACGCACTTCCAGGAGATGGGTTCTATGGGCCATGCCCAGCTGATTTGCGAAGAACTCGAGGATAACCTCAAGAACAATACGAACCTCTCCGACGAGGCGAAGGCTGCCCTCACGACGCTTGTCTCCGCCATCAAGCCGCGCTACACCATCAAAGTGCAGACGAACCTTTTGAATTATAAAGGTCTCATTACGCAGACGCAGTACTTCCCGGCGGGCGCTCCGATGACGCTCCGCGTGACCCCGAACGGCCAGACGTTCGAAAAGTGGGTCGATGACGATTGCAACGAGGTTTCGACCAAGCAGATTTATTACGGCTTCAAGACGAAGGCCCGCGACATTACGTACACGGCGATGTTCAAGGGCGGTTCCGAATGCCAGAAGGTCGATCACGGCGAGGAAGGCTCGAGTGGGGTGGGCCCGACTTCTTCGAGCTCCGGAGAACCGGGTTCTTCGGCCTTTATTGATACGGCACTCTGCTTTACGGGCGTGGCCGATACGGCTTGGCGTTCCCCGATAGACATGTCCAGCCCCGAGGTGAGCGACGGTTCGACCGACAAGGACCACGAGGGCTATACGGGCCATGGATTCTATAACATTTCGAACACCGCGACGAGCAAGGCCGTTTACAACCTGACTTCCGACCAATCGGCCTCCAACGCCCGCGTCATGGTGCGTTACGCCTTTGCCGGAACATCCAACCGCGACATGAAAATCACGATTGACAAGGGCACTTACGATGTCGCCTTCCCGCCGACGGGTTCCTGGGACAAGTGGGATACCGTCTATATAGAGGATGTCTGGGTGGATGCCCTGGATTTCCAGATGACGATTGCCTCCACCACAAATGACGGCGGCCCGAACATCGATATGATCGCTTTCGACATCAAGGGCGTGTACCGCACCGGATGCAAGCCCGCGAAGGTGGCGAACGATTCTCAAGAAACGACACGTATTGTTCCTGTACGCGAATTTTCTGTGAACCCTGCTCCAAAGAAGACTTTCAATGCCCTTGGCCGCAAGGTCCCTGATTCGGATAATGCGCGCCGTCGGCAATTATTCCCCCGTTTTTACTCCCGCTGATTTTTGAACTATGGTCAATCTTTTTGAATATTTGAATTACCGCGAATTTTTGCGCGATGCCTACGAGGAACGTCATAAGGGTGATTGGCGTTTTAGCCACCGCTACATTGCCGAACGTGCCGGTTTCGATGCATCAATGTTCAACAAGATTTTGCAGGGTAAGCGCAATCTGACAGCTCGCCTGGTTTCCGTTTTTGCCGATATTTTTTGTAACGACTCTCGCGAAAAGTCATATTTTGCCGACATGGTGGCCTTTAACCAGGCCAAGACCCATTCCGAAAGCCGTCAGTATCTTGAAAAACTCGTGGCGACTAAGGAATGTAAGGTCGAAAACGTGGCGAAGGACCAGTTCGAATATTTTGATCACTGGTACCATGCGGTTGTCCGCGAACTCGTGACTTTTTACCCGTATGTGGGCGACGATGCTGCGCTTGGGCTCATGGTGCGCCCGCCGATTACGGCAAGCCAGGTGAAGAGTTCCATTGCGTTGCTCGAACGCCTTTCTATGATTCGCAAAGACGAGGCGACGGGTTCTTATGTACAGACTCAGGGGCTGATTTCGAGCGGTTCGGAATCTTACAGCACGGCGGTCAATTCGTACATCCAGCAGAATCTGGATGTAGCTCAGACGGCGATGGACCGTTTCGACAATGAAGAGCGCAACCTTTCGACACTTGCATTTGCCTGCGACGAGACAACGTATAGCGAATTGGTAGAAATGATTCGCCGTTTCCGCCGTGAGATTCTTGCAAAGGTTTCCCAGTGCGAAAAGCCCAATCGCGTGTTCCAGCTGGGGATGCAACTTTTCCCGCTTTCGGACCCGTATCCACCGCCGCAGCGGCGCGGGCGCAAACGCCGGATTCGCGGGCAGGAACTTGCTCAGGCTGTCGACACCGAGAAGGCGGGGGAGGCTGCAGACGATGAATAAGGAAAAGTGGTTTTTGTTGCCCGTGTCGCTCGCGGCGGCGTTCCTTGTCTCGTGTTCCAGCAGCGAAGGGCCCGAGACTGCAGGCGGCACGGAAGCCGAGTCTACGATGGCTTTTCGTGTGCGGCTCTCCGACGGGAGTGCCGCAGCGTATGCCCGCGTGCGCGTGCTTCCCGGAGATTTCCTCAGCGACGGGCGTTCTACCGCCGAATGGATGGAATCAGATGCGAATGGCTTTATAAAAATGGAGGCGGAGCCCGGTTCTTACACGGTGGAAGCCCGCCATGTCGATGGTTCTTTGGCAACGGGCGCTGTCCAAAACGTTGCCCTTGATTCAAAAAATGATGATTCCAAGGTGGATACGATTGAATTGGGTGAACTTTCGTCTATCGAAGGGTTCGTTTTGCTCGGCGAAACATCCCCTGTAATCCGTGTGGCTGGCCTTGACCGTTATGTAGTTCCCGACAGCACGGGGCATTTTGTGATTGATTCGCTCCCGGCAGGGACTTTTGATGTCCAAATCGGGGATCCGTCAGAAACACATTCCGCCAAAGTCGAGTCGGCTACTGGGGACACGCTTTATGTGGATTGTTCCGATTCGGCATCGGCTATCAACGTTATCAAGTCGCAGAAATCGGCTGCAAGTGAATATCCCGGGAAGGATTGGGACGAACATGATGCCCTGCTTTCCCAAATAGATGGCTATGCTGCCGGGACGCTTGGCGCGGCTGGCGTTACCGATAGCTTGGGCGAAATCTCCAAGGCCAAAGGCGAAATCTGCATCGTGACGACGACGGAAGACTATATCATCGTCGAAGACACTACAGACGTCGATTCTTTGGGCAATGCGGTGACAAAAGCAGAAATTGCTCCGGGCTCGCTCCGTGAATGTGCGTACAGAGATGGCCCCACGTGGGTGCTGTTCAAAAAGAGCGGAACCTACAACCTCCAGGCCCCGCTCCGCCTCAAGAAAGACAAGACAATCGACGGTCGCGGTCGTGATATCCGTATTACCGGCATGGGTGTGCTGACCGACGTGTCGAGCAACCTGATTTTTGAGAACCTGACCTTTACTGCTCCTGCGATTACGGCGTTGGACACGACTTCCAGGCGTGCGCTTTCTATCCATAACGGGACGCATCACGTGTGGGTGGACCACTGCACGTTCGAGGAATACCCGCTGGTACAGTTCGACGTGAAGCGCGGCTCGCACAATGTGACGGTTTCTTGGTCTCGCTTCGAAAATGCGCAGACGGGAATCCTGTTTGGGCTCACGGCCGATATCGTGAAGGAACCGGACCAGAAACTCACCGTGCATCACAGCTATTTTGCTGGGCTTGCCGGAAAGGGAATCCGTGCGCATGGCGGAGAACTCCATGCCTACAACAACTTCTTTGCCGATGTGAACGAAACTGGCATTGAATGTTCCGATTCGGCCAAGTGCTACATCGAAAAGAATATCTTCGATACGGAAAAATCAGTGGAACTTTACACCTTCTACGATGAAGACGGCGCTCCTGTCGATACGAGCGTGGGTTTTGTCCGAATGAAATCAAATTGGCTTGTGGCTGGCGGTGAAGACTTGGATGGCGACGCGTACGGCTATAAGCCCGATTACAAAGTCTCCATGGATGAAGTTGGTGCTGAAATGGCCGTTCGCATCAAGAATGAAGCCGGCCCCCGGTAATTTTGCCAAAATCTCTCGTCTCTCGTCTCTCGTCTCTCGTCTGAAATAGCTATATTTGGGCCGTACAATATCTAAGGAGTAGCGAAATGCTCAAATCAACACTGCAACAGACCGATCCGGAAATCTATAACATCATTCAGGAAGAAGCCGAACGCCAGGAATATGGCATCGAACTCATCGCTTCTGAAAACTACACCTCCAAGGCCGTCATGGAAGCCATGGGCTCCGTGCTGACCAACAAGTACAGTGAAGGTTACGTGGGCAAGCGCTACTACGGTGGTAACGAAGTCATCGACAAGATGGAAGCCCTCGCCATCGAACGTTGCAAGAAGCTCTTTGGCTGCGACCACGTGAACATCCAGCCGCTTTCCGGTTCTCCGGCCAATGCCGCTGTTTACTTCGCCGTCCTCAAACCGGGTGACAAGGTCCTCGGCCTCAAGCTCGACCACGGTGGACACCTTTCTCACGGCCATCCGGTGAACTTCTCCGGTATGCTCTACAACTTCGTGCAGTACGAAGTCGATAAGGAAACTGGCCGCATCGACATGGACAAGGTCCGCGAAATCGCCCTCAAGGAAAAGCCGAAGATGATCCTCGCCGGCTTCTCCGCCTACAGCCGTAATCTCGACTGGAAGCGCTTCAAGGAAATCGCTGACGAAGTCGGCGCCCTCACCATGGCTGACATTTCTCACATTGCCGGTCTCGTTGCCGGTAAGGCTATCGATTCTCCGGTGCCGTACTTCGACATCGTGACGACCACGACCCACAAGACTCTCCGTGGCCCGCGTTCCGCTATTATTATGTGCAAGGACCGCACCATCCAGAAGATGGTGAAGGGCGAACTCAAGGAAGTTTCCCTGGCCAAGGAAATCGACAAGGGCGTGTTCCCGGGTATGCAGGGTGGTCCGCATGACCACGTGAACGCCGGTAAGGCCGTTGCATTCCTCGAAGCTCTCCAGCCGGAATTCCAGACCTACGCCAAGAACGTCATCAAGAACGCTCAGGCTATGTGCGCCGAAATGCAGAAGCTCGGCTACAAGGTCATCAGCGATGGCACCGACAACCACCTCATCGT
>JAEERM010000127.1 GCA_016285835.1 Fibrobacter sp. | reverse complement strand
CGCCGCATGGGCCGCTGGGTGGACTTCGACAAGGGCTACAAGACCATGGACAAGAACTTCATGGAATCTGTGTGGTGGGTGTTCAAGCAGTGCTTCGACAAGGGCCTCATCTACCAGGGCTACCGCATCCAGCCGTACAGCCCGGCCCTAGCCACTCCGCTTTCGAACTTCGAAACCAACCAGGGCTATAAGGACCGTCAGGACCCGTCCCTCACGTTGATTTTCCCGATCAACTCTAACGAAGCCAAGTTCAAGGACACGAGCATCCTCGTGTGGACGACGACTCCGTGGACTTTGTACTCCAACTTCTGCATCGTTGTCGGTCCGGACATGGACTACAACCTGGTGGAACAGGATGGCAAGAAGTACTGGATTGCCGCAAGCCGTACCGCGGCCTACTTCAAGAACCCGAACATCGTCGATACATGCAAGGGCTCTGAACTCGTGGGCAAGGACTACGAACCGCTTTCCCGTATCTCCGATGCATTCGTGACGCCGGACCAGCTGTCCCGCCACTACAAGATTTACCCCGCCGACTACGTGAGTACCGAAGACGGTACTGGCGCCGTTCATACCGCTCCTTCCTTCGGTGAAGAAGACTTCCAGAAGGGCGCTGAACTCGACCTCGGTCTTTTCGACCCGCTCGATACCGAAGGCAAGTTCACCGACAAGGTCCCGATGTGGAAGGGCCTGGGCGCAAAGGAAGCTGACAAGGAAATTATCCGCTTCTTCAAGGAACAGGGCCGCGTGTTCAAGCAGGACGTGATTGTCCATAGCTACCCGCACTGCTGGCGTACCGGCGTTCCTCTGATTTACCGCGCCCTCAAGACTTGGTTCCTCAAGATCGATGCTCCTGTTACGAACAAGGACGGCGTGACCAAGACTCTGAAGGAATGGATGGTCGAAAACAACCAGACCGTGAACTGGGTTCCGGACCATATCAAGAACGGACGCTTCGGCAAGTGGCTCGAAGGCGCCCGCGACTGGAACCTTTCCCGTAACCGCTTCTGGGGTACGCCGATTCCGGTGTGGCTCTCTGACGACGGCGACATGATTGCTGTGGGCTCCATCGAAGAACTGCAGCAGCTCACCGGCGTGAAGCTCGACGACTTGCATAAGCACTTCGTGGACAAACTCACCATCGAAAAGAACGGCAAGGTCTACCGCCGTACGCCTGAAGTTTTCGACTGCTGGTTCGAATCCGGCTCCATGCCGTATGCCAGCCGCCATTACCCGTTCGAAAACAAGGAACTCGTGGAACGCAGCTTCCCGGCCGACTTCATTGCCGAAGGCCTCGACCAGACTCGTGGCTGGTTCTACACGCTGACCGTGCTTTCTAACGCTCTGTTCCAGAAGCCGGCATTCAAGAACGTGATTGTGAACGGTATTATCTTGGCCGAAGACGGTTCCAAGATGAGTAAGTCCAAGCGCAACTACCCAGACCCGAACGACCTCATCGAACGCACGGGTGCCGACGCCATCCGCTTGTTCATGATCAACTCCGCCGCTTTGAAGGCCGAAGACCTGCGCTTCAGCGAAGAAGGCGTGAAGGGCATCGTGAAGCAGGTGATGCTCCCGCTTTGGAACGCTGTTGCATTCTTTGTCTCTAACCACAACGCCGACGCCGCCAAGGGCCAGCTCAACTGGCACCCGGGTCAGGAAGTCAAGAGCGAAAATGAACTTGACCGCTGGATGCTTGCAACATTGCAGGATCTCGCTGCCAAGGTCGAAGTGGAAATGAAGGCTTACCGCCTGTACAACGTGGTGCCCGCCGTGATTGCTGCGGTGGATGACCTCACGAACTGGTACGTGCGCCGCAGCCGCCGCCGTTTCTGGAAGTCTGAAAACGATGGCGACAAGAACGCCGCCTATGCTACCATGTACAAGGTGCTGGTGGACTTCTCCAAGATTCTCGCTCCGTTCCTCCCGCTCCTCGCCGAAGAAATCTACCAGATTCTCGTTCGCGAAGTCGATGCCAACGCTCCGGTGAGCGTGCACCTCTGCGAATTCCCCAGCGCCGACAAGTCCCTGATGGACGAAAAGCTCGTGGAACGCATCGCCATGGTGCGTGGCATGGTCGAAATGGGCCGCGTGATTCGTGCTACGAACAACGTAAAAAACCGCATGCCGATTGCCAGCATGACGGTGGTCGCTCACGGCAACGAAGAAAAGAACGTCGCCGAGACCATGAAAGACTTGATTCTCGAAGAACTCAACGTTCGCGAAATGAAGTTCCTCGAAGATGAGACGAAACTCGTGCAGCTCTCCGCCAAGCCGAATTTCCTCGCCATCAAGGCGAAGGGCCCGGATTACGCGAAGAACATGAAGGTGATTTCCGCCAAGCTCAACAGCCTCTCGGTCGATGAAATCAAGGCTCTGCAGAATGGCGAGACGATCAAGTTTGACTTCGGCGAAGTTGGTGCCGACTGCTTGATGCTCAACCGCATCGTGGCCGACGGCATGGCCGTGGAAGCCAACCAGCACTTCACCGTGGCTCTGGACCTGAAAATTACGGACGAACTCCGCCGCGCCTGCGTGGCCCGCGAACTCGTGAACCGCATCCAGAACCGCCGTAAGGACCAGAACTTTGCAATTTCTGACCGTATCAGCATTGAACTTTATTCTGAAAGCGAAGTGCTGAAACAGGCAGTAAAGGAAAACGAATCTTACATCAAGGGCGAGACACAGGCTAACGCTATCGTGTGGAAGGATTCTACTGCTGGTTTGCAGGAATCTGATGCAGATGGCGAAAAAGTCTTCGTCGAAGCTGTAAGATAAGTGCAATTTTAAAAAACGATGCTAGGAGAATGGGTTCTCAAAGCATCGTTTTTTTTATTTTGAGGTATATGCGTTATTTAGGTTGCAAAGATTTACTTGTTGACGACATCGTTTCTTTGATTCAAGAACGATGCGAAATGTCGGAGAGTACGGTTTTCTTTGATGCCTTTTGTGGAACGGGGGCTGTTGCGGTAGCAATGAGTTCCTATTGCCGTGTTGTGATAAACGACATATTAAAATGTTGTACAACTTACACCAAAGGTCGGTTGTGTAATCCAAGTCGGATTGCAAAAAAATTAGGAATTAATCCCTTTGAAATCCTGAATAATCCAAAAGGGAAACGGAAAGGCTTTTTTGCAACGACCTATTCGCCATATTGTGATAGAATGTATTTCTCTAAAGAAAATGCAGAAAGGATTGAATTTTGCAGGCATGAAATAGAGAAATGGAAGAAGAAATTATCAGAGAATGAATACTCCTATCTACTGGCTTGTTTACTTGATTCGGTGTCAGATGTATCAAATACAGCTGGAGTGTATGGTGCTTTTCTAAAAAAATGGGATAGACGAGCTTTAAAACCATTTGTTTTCAGAAAGTTGGATTGCTTGACTAATGAAACGGCTTCTGTGGCAGGATGCCATAATCATCATACAGAAGATAACATAAAGAATGTTGAATGTGATATTCTTTATCTCGATCCTCCGTACACGCAAAATCAATATGGTACACAATATCATTTGTTAGAAACATTGGTGGAAAACGATTGCCCTAGCGTAAGCAAAATAACGGGCTCTAGACCTGTTACACCATATAGATCAAAATGGTCGCGTGATATTGATGTACATGTGGCTTTTGAAAAAACAATCGCGGAAACAAAAGCGAAATACATCATATTATCCTATAGCAACGATGGCTTTATGACACCCGAATTTATTAAGGATGTGATGTGTCGTTATGGAAAAGAAGAATCTTTTTTGCAAAAGGAACTCGGCTATAAAAAATACACTAATAAAAAAAGCAAGCGCGATGAAACGCATAAAGAATATTTGTTTTTTATCGAAAAGAAAATCAACAGTGATGTAGTCGTTGACGCTCCGCTAAATTATACTGGAAGTAAGGCTGGACTGGTTCAGAAACTGAAAAAATTTATACCGCCAAAAGAAAAAGTATCGTTATGCGTTGATTTGTTTGGTGGAGGCTTTAATTTCGGAGTAAACATGCCTTATCAGAGGATTGTTTACAACGATATTAATGATAGAGTAGTTGCTCTCATTCGGATGTTTTATGAAAATGATTGTTCTGCGCTCATAAAAAAGATAAAAGCGACTATAAAAAAATATGGAATAGAAAAAGGAAATCGTTATTCTTATTTGAAGTTAAGGGAGTTATACAAGATCAATCCATCTCCGTTGATTTTGTATGTCCTTATATTGTATGGTTTTCAGCAACAAATACGGTTTAACGGAAAAAAAGAGTTTAATAACCCTCCTGGAAATCGATGGTTCAATGAGAGCTTGCTGTCTAGGTGTATTTCTTTTTGTAGAACAATGAAGAATAACCGGGTTGATTTTCTTAGCAATTCGTACGAAACGGTTCTTCAGACGCTAGGTGCGGGATCGTTTGTATACGCAGATCCTCCATATACAGGCACGTTGGGCGTCTATAATGATGGGAAAAGGGGGTTTTATGGTTGGACTTCAAAATCTGATGCTTTGCTTTTAGATTCGTTGGATGCGGCAAGCCAACGTGGAGCGAAGTTTATGTTGTCTTATGTAGATGATGGAAGTGCTTTTATTGTGGATTGGGCGAAAAAAAATAACTATCATTTAATCCATCTTGACTCTAATCAAGGTAAATACAATAGGCGAAAAGAACTGATTGTGGTTAATTATGAAAACGAAACCATTGGTTAGATACAATATAAATGCGCAGAAAAGATCTGGCTATTTTGCGCAGATTTTAACTTCAGATGTGTTAGAAGACATCTGTTTTAAAGCCACTGGCTGTCGAGAATTTAAAATTGAAACAATGTCAGAAAGTTATAACAAAGGACGTTTAGTTACGATAGAGTATAATGATGTTCTTTATTATGTGACCTTGTCTGAAGATAAGGTTGATGGCAGGAATTCAAGTGTCCAAAGCGTTCCGTCTGCATTGAATCTTTTTTATGCCGATGATAGAACCAAGAAGAAATTGTGCTATTATTTCATTCCGTATACAGGAAATTATTTTACTGAATACCACAAATTTATATTCAGATTGTTGAAAACTGTTGGTGTACAATTTTTAAACTTGCCGAGTGATTGTTCTGCAATATATCCTTATTCAAATATAAATGAAATTATGAGTGCTCGCGAGGCTACTCAGAGTCAGAATAAGTCGAACAATTCTAGCTATATAACCAAATTTGGATCAAGGATTCAGATTTTCGGAAAAACATTTGGTGCAAGTAAGTATGAATCTACGCTTATGGCGCTTGCTGCAGCATCGATTGTAAAAGGAAAGGTTGATTTCTTTAATGTGGCTGAGAATGGGCTGGAAATTTTGCCCGAAAGTTCTCGTATAACATTAGGCAAATTTAAAAATATTGAACTGCATTCAGCAACACAAACATTAGATAAAAATGTTTCTGAATCGCAATCCGAAACCGTGCCTTTACGAAATGGTTCTTATTTGTATAATCTATTGGGAAAATTTGGAAGAAAAAAATGCTGTATGTGCTCTTGCGGAATATCAGAAATTATTCAAGGGGCACATATTTGGGAAGTGTCATCAATATCCAAAACGACGCTATCTTTTAAAGAAAAATTTAAACATGTGAATAGTGAGGATAATGGTCTTTGGCTTTGCCAAAACCATCATAAACTTTTTGATTCTAATATCATTATATTGTTGAAAAACGGACAGTTGTGTGTTCGTCAGGACATTGGGCATGAAAATGAATTGTTTGTCCAAAGTATTACTCCAAATACTCAAGTAGAAGACCGATATTTAACCAAAGCTACGGTCGAATACATTGGAAAAAGAAATATGCAGATATCATTGGATGAATATAGGAGTATTGAGGATTACCTATGAGTGATACGAAACCGTTGTTTGTTATAAAGAAGAATCTTCAGAAATCAAAACAAACGAATGTCTATTTTGATCAGGTTTTAACCTACAATGTACTAGAAGACATTTGCAAAAAAATTTTTCAGACAACGGTTTTTGATGTGAATTTTGTTGATAACAAATATGAAGATGATTGTTTGCAACGGGGGTATAACATTGGTCGGTTGGCGTATTTGCATTATAAAGACGAAATTCATTATATAACTTTTTCTGAACAGAATCCTGGAGGTCGCGATTCTAGCGTACAAAGTGTCCCTCCGGCTTTCGAAAGGTTCTTAACGTATCAAATAAATCAAAAAAGAAAGCGCTGTACATTTCATTACTATTTTTTTCCTGGAGCAATACAGAAAATTACAGAATACCAAAAATTTATGTATCGTTTAATGAAATCGTCAGGGGTTCATTTTTTAAATGGTGAATCTTTAAAAATAAAGCCTTTTTTGTCAATTGATGATATTTTGTTGAACCGAAAAAATTTAAGCGAAAACAATCAAGCAAATAGATCTTCTTATATAACAAAAGAGGATTCGAACCATTTTCTATTTTTTGGAAAGACATATGGAGCAAATAAATATGCTTCATTTATGCTTTGTTATGCAATGTCAAAAGTTGCCGAAAATGATCAGAAAATAACATTTTATGAAATGATTGAAAAAAAATTAAAATCCATTCCACAGAATTTGGAAAACATTTTGAAGAAATGTAGAAATGTGAACGTGCAAAGAATGAATGAATCTTTGGATAAAAAATCAATCAAGTCGTCAAGAAAAATCAGGAGTCATATGTTTTTGCGTAATTTGCTTCAATACCTTGGAGATAAAGAATGTGCTTTCTGTGAATGTGATATTCCTGAAGTTATAGATGGGGCACATGTTTGGGCTGTTGCTTCTATAAAAAAACAGAATATAACAGAGGAAAAGAAATTCTCATTTGTGGTGGATAAAAATAATGGAATGTGGCTTTGTAAAAACCACCATAAAATTTTTGATAGTGGTATGATTTCTGTTTTGAATGATGGACAAATAAGAATTGCGGATCGCATTGGTGAATCGAAACGACGATTTGTGGAAAGAATTACAAACAAAACAAAACTTGATGATAAATATATTACACCAGAATTTATTTCATACCTTGAGAAAAGAGAGTCATAAACAGAGTTGCTCTATTGAAGATTGCTTGGGCGGTCGCTGCCAATGGCCTCGAAGCCAACGACGCAGACGGCGAGGCGTTCAGCTTCACGACTGTCAAAGTTTAAACAAAAAAATCAAAAAGAAATTTGAAAAACGCTCTTTCCTTGCGAAAGGGCGTTTCCTTTATTTGGTCTTTTGTTTTAAAAAGTGTATATTTATGGGTGAGGTATGAATATGCAAACCGCTACAATTGAAATAACAGCTGCAATGGAACCTTATGTAAATAAGCGTGATATGTGGCTGAAACAACGTGCGATGCTCCTGTACCCCTATATCCAGAACGGAACGATTTCGCATGGCCGTGCCGCCGAGATCCTTGAAATGGACAAGTGGTCTCTTATCCAGCTGTATGGTTCTATGGGTATTCCGTATATTGACATGGACGAAGCGGAACTTGAGCGTGA
>JAEERM010000027.1 GCA_016285835.1 Fibrobacter sp. | reverse complement strand
GCCCGCCGACCCAGGCGCCGATCTGGAAAGCTAAAGTAGTCATAGGCAGGATTCCCAGCGTGAAAAGGAGATTCTTGAACATAAGGTCCTCAATTTTGATGGTGTGCGGAAGGGTCCGCTTTGTACAATAAAAAATAAGTCGGCCGGAGTCCTCCGTTAACAGCTGTTTTGTATGATTTTACCAAAGTGTATCTAGTGTTTGATTGAAAAGCTAGGCGGGGATAAAAAAACACCCGAAGTCATTTGTTGACCTCGGGCGAGATTTTTAATGCAGCGGTCGCCTTACTGCTAGTCCTTCAAGCAACGAATTGACAATCTGCTGGTTTTGCTAATATTATGATCAGTATTATTATTGGACACAACCGCACCGGCGTAGTTGTAGGATAAGACCATATAGTACGCATCTCCTTCTTTCTCGGATTCAGTGGCGCTCCAGAAAAATGCATTTTCTTTATCGTTGCTACGATCGGTATCAGATAGCATGTAGCCAGCAGGAAGCGCAGTGAAACCAGTCGCATTGGTTCCTTTATCGTCGTAATCTATCCAAACAACAGAATCCTTGAGCACTATACCCGCTATATGTTTCTTATTTTCTTCCACATTCTGAATTAGCTGTTCCCACTCGGCTTTTGTAGGCAAGTGCCATCCGTCGGGGCAAACTCCCTGAATGTTTCCGTTAACATCGGGCGTGCTATTGTTTATGGCAGCGTTCCAGGTGTAATAGCGGCCGTACTGGGAGCAGTCTTCGTTATAGCAGCTGCTGCCAGTAACCTCGTAATCCAAGTTTTGCGCCATCCAGGTCTGCGCTTTATCATCAGGGCCGATAGTTACCATTTTATAAATGCCAATTTCGATCGATCCCCTCATTGCGCAGAATTCGTTTTCCGTGTTGTATTGTATTCCTTTGCAGGTCTTTTTTTTCTGTTTCTGATTATCAACGCAATCATACTTCGTGGGGTCGTAATCCTCGCCGCCGCAAAGTTCATACACCTTCTCACCATAACAGAAGTGAGTTTGTACGTCATAGCGGATTGGAGAGTCCTCCTTGAAATAGCAGAATTTCTGCAACTTTCCACTTTCGCAGAGGTCTTTGCCCGGAGTATAAGCCTCGCCGTCGCACAAGTCGTACAGTTCCATATCAAAGCAGAATTTCTTCGCCGGGTCATACGGTGTTGCTCCGCATATGGCCTTGTAGAGCTCGGTCTCCACGTCACCGCATTTCAAGGTGACAATACCGTCCTTGTCGCTTACAATCTCGCAGCTTGTGCCGCTTGTACCATTCTTCAAAGTACCCTTGACCTTGTCCCCGCATACGATATCGTAGCCGTTTTCTTTTGCATTTTCAACGGCGGTGCAGCTTTCACCGTTATCGCCATTCAGCGACTTAAGCCAATCTTCCAGCGAGAGCTTGGAACCAGACAGTTCATAAGCGGACTTGCCGTCTTTTCCATCCTTGCCGTCTTTCCCATTTTCACCATCGTTTCCGTTTTTGCCATCCTTGCCGTCATTACCGTTCTTGCCGTCCGACCCGTTCTTACCGTCGGAACCATCTTTTCCGTCGGAGCCGTTTGCGGCCGAGGCGCTCATTTCCTTCCACACACTGTCGGCGCAGAAGTATATGGATGCTTGGTCCTTCACGTAGACCATGTCGCCGGAATTGTCAGCAGTACACTCGCCCAGGTCTTTGAACTTGGTGACCGAAGTCGGGCCAGTGGTTTCGGTGACGTTGGTCGTTTCGTCACCGCAGGCCGTAAGGAATGCAGCTGTCGCCAAAGCAAGAGACGATGACCATAATAATTTGTTCATGAGATACTCCTTCGATACTCGCAAAAAAGGTTGTAAAAAACATGCCTAAAACTACGCTTTTGTGCACTGCCTGTCAATAGGGTGTATTTTCTTTTCTTGAGAAAAAGGTGTGTTTTCCCTAGCAATTCGTGCTTCCCGGGCAACTGGGGAAATTGCGATTGAGTCATCCTGAGCGAAGAATCTTGCTTGTCGTTATTATATATTTGTGCTAGATGGATTTAATTTATTTCCCAATTTTTATATATTTTAATTCTTGGGAAATAGAATTTGTGAGGGCCGAAGGATGAAACTGATAGAAAGAACCGAATATCTTGACACTTTAAAAAGGGTCAAGGGTACTCCTGATATCAAGGTGATAACAGGAATTCGTCGTTCGGGAAAATCTAAATTATTGGACTCCTTTGCGGGATGGGTCGAAAAAAACGACAAGAAGGCAAATGTAATTAAGATTAATTACAACCTGACAAAGTATGAAAAACTGTTGAATTACTCAGCCCTAGAAGAATTTGTAGAACAGTCATATAAGCCTAAGAAAAATAATTATCTCTTCATCGACGAAGTGCAGCTTTGTGAATCGTTTGAGAAGGCTTTGAATAGTCTGCATGCTACGGAAAAATACGATATATATGTGACTGGGTCGAACGCTTTTTTGCTTAGTAGCGATTTGGCTACACTTTTTACTGGAAGAACATTTGAAATCCAGGTGTTCCCGTTTTCTTTTGCAGAGTACGTGAAATACTATAAGCCCAAGAACCCGGAAGCATCTTTTGATGCATACCTGAAAGAAGGCGGTATGGCGGGTTCGTTCCTGTATAAAACGGAAAATGAAAAATTCCGTTACGTGAACGAGGATGTCTTTAGCACGCTTGTTATTCGCGACATCGTGAAAAAATACAAGATTCGAAACAAGGTCTTTCTTGAAAAACTGATAGATTTCCTGATGGACAATGTTGGCAATATTACATCTACTCGAAACATCGCAAAGGCAATAACTGCAGCAGGGGATGCAACGAACCATAAAACCATCGGCTCTTATATAGATTACCTATGCAAGGCGTTCGCATTCTATAAGATTAGAAGATTTGACATTCGCGGAAAAAGATATTTGGCTACGGAAGACAAGTATTACTTGAGTGATCATTCATTCCGCTACGCAAGACTCGGAACGCGAAACATGGATTATGGACACATGTACGAAAATATGATCGCCATGGAATTGTTACGGCGAGGCTATCAGCTCTATGTTGGTGTGCTGTTCAAGAAAGAAATTGATTTCGTGGCTATAAAACACGACGAGAAATTGTATATCCAGGTGTCCGACGATATCTTTAGCGATAGTACTTTTAAACGGGAAACTGACCCGTTGCTGCGTATTAACGACGCTTACCCTAAGATATTGCTGGCAAGGACAAATCATGAAGCTTACCAATATGAGGGAATAAAAATTTTGGATATTCCACGATGGCTTTTGGGGGTTTAGTGCTGCCCGCGCAACCCTAACTTGTCATCCCCGCCTTCCTCTTGTCATCCCCGCGAAGGCGGGGATCTTTTTATTTCTCGTTCTGCAGCAACTTCTCGAACAATGGGCGATACCCTGCGATATCTTCCACCTGCATGATGGTTGTGATCTTGTTGCCGGCATCTTTGGATGATGCCCCGCAGTGGAAAAGTTTCTCGCTGACGGTCCCGAAATCCAGGTAGATGTATCTGTCGTGGAATATGTTCCCTGTGGCACGAACATCGTCAAACTTCACATCCGGGCGGGCGGCCCTGAAGTCTGCCAGCATGTTCCCGGTCAGGCGGGAACGACCGTGCTGTTCGCTGAAAATCTTGATAGAGACACCCTTCGCCACGCACCACAACAAGTCGAGAGTCTTTACATCCAGGTAGTGGCATGGCTACGCCATGCTTTTTTCTGAGCCTCGGCAATGTCTATGCAAGCATAGCCGCTGCTCTCGGCTTTTGAAAAAATATCTACAATCAGCACAGACTTCTTCGCCATGCCGTAAATCTGTGTGTAGGCGACATCGGCCTCCAGCCGTTGCCCGTTCAGAATCAGAAAGTGCTTGAAAGTCGATGGGTCGATGAAATTTGCCATGACTTTTTGTACGTCATTAGACAATTGCTCGATTCTCTGATTTTGGGCAGAGTGGGCTGTGTTGACGAAAAAATCCACCCTCTGCTCGACGGCGGTAAGGCGAAGGTCGACATTTTGCTTAGGTTTGCCCATTGGCGGAAACGGGTTCCCTGGATTGATTTTATGCGGTAACCTACAGAAATAATGACATCAAGGTTGTAATTTTTTACGGCGTGGACTTGCTTTTTTTCAGCAATTGCGCCATGTTGAGTGGTTGTCAAGTATTCCTTGACAACCACTTTGGGGTCTAATTCGCCTTCTTTGAAAATTCTTGATATATGCAGGCTAATATTTTGTTTTGTCGCATGAAAAAGCTCCGCCATTTGCGCCTGCGAAAGCCAAACACTCTCATTTTCAACACGAACTGCGATGTGGAATTCTCCACCCTCCGGCTGGTAAACGACTATCTCGTTCTTATTGACAACACTGGCCACAACATCTTTCTTCATTTTGCCCCCTTTTGCAAAAAAAATGGATCGTCCCGCATTGCGCGGAAACGATCCACAATACCACCTTTTCTGGTGCTAGGAGCAATATATAAAAATTTAGCCGAAAAAATTCTATATTCCCACTAGTACCAACTTACGGAGACTGGATGCTGTTTAGCAAATCTTGGTTCATTGTCTAGGGCCTTGGGAGACATTCCTTGGGCCGTCTTCCAAGGCGACTTTAAGACCGTCGAAAACCTTACCCGCGAAGCCTTCTGGAACGTGTACCGTCCCGGATGCACCGAGCATTACGTGCTGCACTGCTACAGGAGCGAGCCCGACTTTGTGCCGGAACTCTCGCTCGTGCTGGAAGTGGACGGCGAAATCATCGGGCACGTGATGTACGCGTGGTCGCACATCGACGCCGACGACGGACGCAAAATCCGCATGATGACCTTCGGGCCCATCAGCATCCGCCCCGACTATAAGCGCAAGGGATACGGGAAAACATTGCTCGACCATTCCATGCGCATTGCCGCCGAGATGGGTGCGGGCTGCCTCCTGATTTGCGGGAACATCGCGTTCTACGGCAAGAGCGGCTTCGTGGTCGCGAGCACCAGAGGAATCCGCTACGCCGACGACCCCGAAAGCGACGCGCCCTACTTCCTCTGCAAGGAACTGCAGGAAGGATTCCTCGACGGAATCACCGGCAGCTACCGCGACCCCGAACCGTACTTTGTCGCCATGCGCAACCCCGAGGCATTCGAGAAGTACGACGCGGAATTCCCGCCGAAGGAAAAGCTCGTGCTCCCCGGGCAACTAGGGTAATTACATTTGCGAAAGCGCATATAGCGGACATATTTCAACATGGCGGATGGCGTTATTGTCAAGAGAATCGACATAATCGAATTCGCCAAAGTTTTCAAGGGAACAGCGATAGGCGCTCGTCAGCTTCTTTTCCCGCATCATAATCCAAAGGCTTTTCATTCCGCCTTGTGTTCCCGCCTTCACTTCTATAGGAGTCACACGTGCATTGCGAGCATCTAGATAATCCACCTCCGCTAGGCTATTTCTTTGAGTTCGGCTCCAGTAGAAAATTTCATGACGAATGTTTGGCGTCTTATATCTGAGGATTTCCAGCCCTGCAACCATTTCGGCTAAAGCGCCCTTATTGACCAAATCGGCTCCGCTCGCAGTTAATATCTGCGAAATAATCTCGGAAATATCGCCCAAATTCAAATTTTGGAGTCTAAGCTGTAAGCCAGGATCCAACAAAAGTACCTTTTGTGTTCCCGAGTCAGCCTCACTCCCCAAGGGAAGGCCGTTGGCGCTCGACCGTGTAACAGGGATGGCGAGTCCAGCAAGAGTCAACAAATGCAGGGCTTCCTGAACTTTTTCAGTCCTATATTCCCCGACCTTCGAATAAGTAAATTTATGCGTAATCTGGGATGCGATACTCCGAAATGTTTTTCTTAACAAGGTCGGATCGACCTTCTTTTTGTATTTCGCAAAATCATCTTCGTACGTGACTAAAATGTCGTCTTGGATAGCCTGACATTCCAGGTAATCATGGCTTTGAACCCATCTTACCACAGATTCGGGCATTCCGCCTACTAACATGTATGTTCTGAAGTACTCCACCAGTTTATCGTGAACGGTTTGCGGCAAGGGCTTTTGCGGGGACGATTGGTTTCTGAGTTTTAACAGGGCTATTTGCCCATTTGCTTCGAGAAACTCATCAAAAGTCATCGGATGCATGAACATGGAATGGATCCGCCCCACGCCGAATGTCGGTATGTCGTTAAGCGCAAATTCCAACAGCGACCCCGCCGCCACGACGTGTAAATCGGGCATGTCTTCCTTGAAAAAGCGCAGGGACATAATAGCATCCACACATCCTTGAATTTCGTCCAAGAATAGGAGAGTTTTCCCTGCAACAATCGGAGTCCCCGTAATAGCGGAAAGTTCAGAAACAATGCGGGATACATCCAAATTGGTCGTAAAGACTGCCTTGAATTCAGGATGCTTTTCAAAATTGATTTCGACCATGTGTTCGAAATTTTCGCCTAAGTGGCGGACTGCGCTGGACTTGCCCACCTGGCGGGCCCCCCGCAATAAAAGCGGTTTATGCCTGGGAGAATTGGCCCATTCCTTTAAATATCTGTCAATCAGCCTGCTAAAGTACATTTTGGCCGCCTTTTGTAAAATTCCAAAGATAAATATATAACTTTTTTGCAAAAATACAAAGAAATAATTTGATAAATTTTGTAAAAATCCAAAGAAATGACATAAGATGTCCCCTTTTTGATGTATATTCTTAACGATGCTTATCGTTTCTTACAGACCGCGCGATGACCAGTTCTGGATTGGCTGCACGATAGCCGAGGCCGGTGCTGAACTGAAAACCATCAAGCCTATCGTAAGGGACTAGCCGTATGTTCGAATTCTTCAGGTACTTCAAGGGCGAAAGGGAGAATCCCTTCGAGGGCGTGGACCAGAACAAGGCGATGCTCTGGTTCTACGAGGAGTGTTACTCTGCCGTGGGTGATGAAAGGGGCGTAATCGACGAATATAGGTGCTACGTGAGGGAATTCCGGGAAGACGACAGCGTGCCTGAAGGCTTCAAGGCGCTACTGTTCAACCGGTACATGAGAACGGCCTATTCCGTATTTCCAGTCCTCCGACATCCTTCCTCCAAATGTTTTAAAATCAACGAACCAATTTTGGAAAAGAGTTTGGGCGTGTTCCTATAAATTCTTGTTTTAACGATATTATTATATAGTGACAAAAATATCAAAAAAATAATAATCAACATCTATAATAATATGTTATTTTATTTGTACTTTTGGATGCAAATTAAAACAAGGATACTTATGACAATCATTCCGAAAAAACTTTACAAATACAAACCCATTCTTGACGACAAGCAACTACTTGATACTAAAGGGGAGTTACTGAAAGATAGTAAGGGTAAAATAGTTGACAATGGATTAGATGCTCTATCAAAAGGAATGATTTGGTTCTCTAAACCAGCCGCACTCAACGATCCTTTTGATTGCCAATTGAAAATAAATATTGATTCGCAGTATTTTGAAGAGCCAGCTTTATATCTGAATGCCCTCGGTATGAATGCAAGTAACGCTAAAATATTTGCGAGCGTCATTTATTCATGTAAAAATCAAGGAATGAACAACCAACAAATAATAAATCATATCGAGCAACTATTAAAACAAAACGGTTACCCAACTCTAAAAAATCAGTTAAGCGCATATAAAAATACATTAGAGCAGCAAATGGCTGATTTAGGCATTTTAAGTTTGACGCCAGCAAATAACAATTTGTTGATGTGGGCTCATTACGCGGGTTTTCACAATGGATATTGTCTTGAATTCGATACTTTTGAGGATCACAATGAGTTAAATGTTTTAAAGAGTCCATCATTGACAAGACCTGTTGTATACGGAGATTATTATCCATCTCTAATTGATCTTAAACCATTTGATGCTGTTCAAGACGATCTTATTGACAACTTGCTGTGTTATAAATCCAATGAATGGTCTTATGAAAATGAATGGAGATGTATTCAACAACATGGCAATAAACTTTACCCTTTCCCAGGAAAGCTTACTGGAGTCATATTTGGAGCGCGATGTTCAGATGTCGCACAGACAGCGATAATAAAAGCAACTCAAAATCTTCCTTACAAACCCAGTTTATATTATTCTATAATAAGAAGCAACCGTTTTGCGGTAGAAATTGTCAAAATATAACTATAAAAAGAGTTTAAACTCAGTGTAATCCCGGAGAGCGATTTCATTTGCCTCCGGTTTCATTTATAATGAATTTGGTAATTTCACGTAAACACTAACCCGAAGTTTGTGCGTCTTTCTAGAGAGTTGCAACCCGCCTGAATTTCTTTCCATGATTCCTTGTGATTATCCGTCAGCGATAATTCAGGTTTCGGTTTGTATGCGAAGTCGGACTTTGAAATGAAATTGATGAACTCGGGAATGTTTTCCCTGTAATGCAGGGCGAAATTTACGGCATCAATCTCTTTGTCCTTGTCGTTGGAATTCGGCAAGTTTGAAGGCCAGGGCGATTTCGGAATTGTTGGTCGATTCGTAAACGGGTTCGCTCTGTTCGCCCAGGATGATGTTGCGATAATAGAAGTCGCGTAGGTTGTTGGTCGTCTTCACGCCGCTGAAGCGGATATACCGGTTCATCGGATTTGTGGTCGTGAACACGATGAAGTTTTTGTCCAGCGTCTCGAGGGGGCGCAGGTTGTGCGACGTGAACAGCAGCTGTCCCTTGCCCTTTTCGGAAATCACTCGGAGAATTTCGCCCAGTAGGTATTCGAAGATGCCGGAATCGAGCTCGTCTATGGCGACCGTGATGGAACGGTTGTTATAGACATCGATAAGCAGGGAGAGTATGGATATGATTTTCTTGATGCCGTCGGATTCCATCACGAGCGGGAATTCATGGCCTTCCTTGCAAGATGTCAATTGCACGATATAGCCCAGCGTACCGTCGGGCATAAGCTCCTTGCCGAGAATCTTCAGGCCGACCTTGAGATTGGGAATAATTTGCGGCAGAACGATGTTTATGCTGTTGATTGTTTTTTTCAGAATCTCCAAAACAATCGAAGAAACAGGTGTTGATTTTCTTAATGCGAGCAGCAGACTTACGGACGTATGGTTTTCGCCGTGGTCCAGAGAGATATGGAGCGGCATGTCGTTTAAGTTAATGCGCCCCGTAGAAGCCGTCCTGATTACAAAAAGTTCACGTGCGCCATACCACGCCAATCGTACTAGAATAGAATTAGTTTCTCCGGGCAAAATGGCATCGTTCATTTCTTTTGAGAATATAAAGGAGGCGGTATTTGCTTCGGCCATTTTTTTTGCGACGAGCAGGGCGGTCTTTTTGTTTTTGTCTTTGCCCATGAGCGCGTCGTATTTCGCTTTGGGGACAAAAGGGGCTTCGCTGTCGGTGTCTATGTAATCGACAAACTTGGTTGCAGAATCCTTGCTTTTGCTCGAATAAGAAATCTTCTCGTTGCAAATGACTAACCTGGTGAGGTGTTCGCTTTCGGCTTTCTTTAGTGTGAAGCTATAGACTACTTTGTAGCTGGTTTCGTTATTGTTATCTTCGATGGCGAACTCGAATTCAAGACGGGCAGACTCGCTATCGACATTGATGCAAGATATGAAATAGTTGGCGATGTCTTGGGGCATGGGGTATCCCATAAGGCAATGCCTCAGCAAGACCAGGGCTTCGATAATCGCCGTTTTACCGGAACCGTTCTGCCCGTAAATACCGGCAATGCAGGCCCCGTTTTCGTCCTTGCGAACCAGAGAAATTTCGCCCCTTTTGACGTTTTTGAAGTTTTCAAGGAGGATTCTCTTCAATATGACCGTTGAGTTCTTCATACCCCTAAAATAGCTTAATCAGCTGAAAAAGTCAATGCCAAACGCAAAAATGATATAAAAAATATCAAAAATAGATTTGATTAGTACAAAATGGGTGGGTAAAATCGGGGATAGGTCATTTTCTATCCTTTTTCACCAATATTTGGATATCGAGCAGCTTTTCCCAGTCTGCTTTGGTTCGTTTTTCGCGGGGGATACTCCAGAAGTTTTTCCAGATTTCTTTGTTTAGGGAATCAATCTCGGCGGCTTGGGCATCGGTGACGACTCCATTGGCAGTGCAGTACATTCTGTACTCCTTCCTGCGTACATGCGAATGGGGCTTAACAGACGGGACGCAGAATATTTTTGTTAAAGGTTCTATCTAAAACTACACTTTTGTGCACTACTTGTCAAGAGCGTGTTTTATCTTTTCTTGAAAAAATGTATATTGTGAACGAGAAAACCTTGCACGCCTCTTAACAATGCGCACCCAGCGGGGTTCTTTTTTTATATATGGAACATTTTTTTCGCTGTGTCACTTTACTGACAGCATAAAAACTTATATTCACGAAGAGCGTTTTATATACACAGATATTGTTTTTATGCCAGGTCTTTTTACGGAAGCGACGCGCGTTCAACTGACTGCGATTCAGCATTTGGCTCGCATCGGCTATACGTATTTGGGAAAAATTTCGGAGTCCGGCGCACTAGGCGCAACGCCGGCGATTCCCTACGATCCAGATACGAACATCCTTGTAGATATTTTTGCGGAGCAGTTCAAGAAGCTGAATCCGGCTGCGACTGTTTCTGCACAGAGCGTGCTTTCGGACATTCAAAAGGAACTGGATGACGACGATTTGGGCCAGCAGTTCTACAAGCGTCTGACCAGCTATTCTCCGCTTCGCTTGATTGATTTCGAACATCCGGAAAACAACACGTACCATTGCACGGCGGAATTCGCTTGCAAGAATGGCGATGAAAGTTTCCGCCCCGACATTACGCTGTTCATCAACGGGCTCCCGCTCGTGTTTATCGAGGTCAAGAAGCCGAATAACGTAGGCGGCATGGTGGCCGAAAGCAAGCGGATGAACGACGAGCGCTTTCCGAAGAAAAAGTTCCGCCGTTTTATCAACATCACGCAGTTGATGATTTTCTCCAACAACATGGAGTACGATGCCAAGGGCGGCGTTGTCCCGATTGAAGGCGTGTTCTATTGCACGGCTGCGAAAAACGAAGCGCGTTTCAACTGCTTTAGGGAAGAGAACCCTAAGCGTGCGGCAATTGCGCCGTTCCATGCGAATTATCCTTATTTGCCGATTCCTGCGGATCTCGAAAAGAGGGTCCTGATGGATTTCAATGTTCCGGTCTTGAAAGAGAATCCGGAATACAAGACGAATTTAGACATCAATACGCCCACGAACCGCGTGCTTACTTCTATGGTGAGCCCGGAGCGGTTGCTCTTTTTGCTCAAGTACGGCATTGCTTATCTGCATGTTGAAAAGGAGAAAGACGGTCAAATCGAGAGCCGCCACGAAAAGCACATCATGCGTTACCAGCAATTTTTTGCGGCCATGATTATCCGTGAAAAACTCGCTGCGGGTGCGACATCCGGCATTGTGTGGCATACGCAGGGTTCGGGCAAGACGGCGCTTTCTTTCCATTTGAGCAAAGTCCTCAAGGACTATTACGCCAAGCAGAACAAGGTTGCGAAATTCTACTTTATTGTGAACCGCCTGGATTTGCTGGAGCAGGCGACCGAAGAATTGAGCAATCGTGGCCTCAAGGTGACAACGGCAAATTCCCGCACGGAACTCATGGAGCAGTTCCGCACGCAGCAGGCCTTGCAGGGCAACGCCGGTGTCGATGAAATTACCGTGGTGAACATCCAAAAATTTGAAAACGATACCGAGAAGGTGGAACTCCCGAATTACGCCACGAATTTGCAGCGCGTGTTCATTATGGACGAAGCGCATCGCGGCTACAAACCGGGCGGATGTTTCCTTTCGAACCTCTTCAATGCCGACAAGAACTCCATCAAGATTGCGCTTACCGGCACACCGCTCATCGGGAGTGAAAAGGCGAGTTGCAAGGTCTTTGGCGATTACTTCCACACGTATTATTACGACCGTTCCATTCAAGACGGCTATACGTTAAAGATTATCCGCGAAGATATCGAAACAAGTTACCGCAAAAAACTGAACGATGCTTACGAAAGCGTGCAGAAACTGGTGGAGAAGGGTTCTGTCTCGAAGGACATGATTATTCGGCACCCCACATACGTTAAGGCGTTGCTCCGCTACATCATCAACGATTTGGCGAAGTTCCGTGCCATGCAGGGCGACAACGACCTTGGCGGCATGATTATTGCTGAATCTTCGGAGCAGGCACGAAACTTGTACAAGTTCTTCAATGAGATTCAGGACGAACTCAATGAAAACCGCATCCAAAAAATCAACTTGAAAGCGGGCCTGATTCTTTTCGATAGTGACGACAAGGAAACCCGCAAGCAGATTATCAACGATTTCAAGAAGAACTACACGATTGATATTCTGATTGTTTACAACATGTTGCTGACGGGCTTTGATGCACCGCGTCTTAAGCGTTTGTATTTCGGTCGAAAAATCGAAGATCATAATTTGTTGCAGGCAATTACACGCGTGAATCGCCCGTACAAGAATATGAAACGCGGATTCTTGATTGACTTTGCCGACATCAAGAAGAATTTCGACGAGACCAATGCCGCGTATTTGCAGGAACTGAACCGCTATAATGATGCCGATACTGACCCGGACGATAACTTGCCCGATATGTACAGCCAGGTCATGGAAGACAAGGATGCCCTTATCAACCACATGAAGGTGGCTCGTCAGGCTCTGTTCAGTTACACGACCGACAATGCGGAAGTTTTCTCTACCGAGATTTCTAGCCTCGAAGACAAAAAAGTTTTAATTGAATTGCGCAAGGCTTTGGAACTCGCGAAAGATGCCATGAACCTTGTGCGTACTTTCGGTGACGATGCCCTTAAAAAGGACTTTGAAAAGCTGAACATCGAAAAGTTGCCGCTCATGCTTTCGGAAGTGAACCACCGCATTGCGATGATTAACCAGAAGGAGGCATGGACCAATAGCGAAGCGACGCAGTTTGCCGTGAACGAAGCCATGATGAACATCGAGTTCAACTTTAGCTGCATCGGCACTGAAGAACTGAAAATCATTGACAATGGCACGGAACTTCAAGAGAAATATAAGCGCGCTCTCCGCGGATTCTTGGATAACTTTGACCACGAAGATTCCGAATTTGTTGCATTGGAACAGGAATTCAAGCGCATTTTTGACAAGCGAGGCTTTACCCCGGAAAACCTTGCCGTTTATAACGAACAGAACCAGGCGATGAACGACATCCTCAAACGCCTCGAGGAACTCCGCAAGGCGAACGACGCCCTTTTGCGCAAGTACAACGGCGACACGAAATTTGCCTACGTTCATAAGCGTATTCGCGAAGAGAACAAGGCTCGTGAACCCAAGCACCAAGCGCCAATTATCTCGAAGTTCGACGAAGAAATCGTGCAGGCTCTCTTGACTATCAAGGGAACAATTGACGCGAAGGTTTTCGATCGCAACGACATCCTGAAGCAGGACGCCTACTTCGGCAAGACTGTGATGAAAGAAATTGCAGACGGACTTGCGCACTTCCCGCAAATCAAGCCCGAAATGCCCGATTACCTGTTTATCCAGCAGCGCATTGCTAAGCAGTACATAAACCAGTATAACGCCTATTATGGAAATTAAAGGGGCTTGATATGTACGTGAGTTCCCCAAAAGTTCCCCGAAAGTTCCCCGAAAGTTCCCCAAAAAAGTTCACTAAAACTCCCCGAAATGATGTCTATACTAGATTTTAGGAATTAAAGATGAGTATAAAAGACAAGACCATTGCCCTTATCGACTCTCTCAAGGCCACTTGCCAAACGTACGGCATGGGCAATGACGGCAACGAATACAAGATTATCACTCAGGTGTTTCTGTACAAGTTTATGGCCGACAAGTTCGGCTACGAACTCAAGAAAATCAATGACCCTTGCCTGAAGGCCCTCAAGAAATCCGACAAGTGGGAAGAGGAATATGCGAAACTCTCCAAGGCCGACCGCGAAAAGGTGAGCCTCTTCTTGCCGCCCGAAGTCCCGGTGTTCAAGCCCGACTACCTGATTGCAAACCTCTGGAACAAGCAGGCCAAGGGCGATTTCGACGTCATCTTTGACGAGACCATGGTCGCCATCGCAAAGGACAACCTGGACGTATTCTACACCAAGACCGCGCAAGAAACGAAAATCCCCATCTTCGAAAAGCTCACCATCTTCGTGACCGACGACGCCCAGCGTGCAAACTTCGCCCGCGCCCTTGTCGATAAACTCGTGAACTTCAGCTTTGAAGACGCCTTTGCCGAACACTACGACTTTTTCTCGGACATCTTTGAATACCTGCTCAAGGACTACAACACCGCAGGCGGCGGCAAGTACGCCGAATATTACACCCCCAAGGCCATCGCAAAAATCATGGCCCGCCTCTTGGTGGGCGACAACGCCGACCTGCACAACGTAGAATGCTACGACCCCAGCGCAGGCACCGGCACCTTGCTCATGGCGCTCAGCCACCAGATTGGCGAAGACCGCTGCACCATCTTTGCGCAAGACATCTCGCAGCGCAGTAACAAGATGCTCAAGCTGAACCTGCTCTTGAACGGACTCGTATCTAGCCTCGATCACGCCGTGCAGGGCGACACCCTCCTGGAACCCTACCACAAGAGCGACGACGGCAAGAGCCTCAAGCAGTTCGATTACGTTGTAAGCAATCCGCCCTTCAAGATGGACTTCAGCGACACCCGCGACGACATCGAAAAGAAATGGAATGCCCGTTTTTGGGCAGGCGTGCCGAAAGTCCCGAATAAGAAAAAGGAGAGCATGGCCATCTACACCTGCTTTATCCAGCACGTTGTGAACAGCATCAAGGCGGGCGGCAAGGGCGCCATCGTCATCCCCACCGGGTTCATCACCGCGAAATCCGGCATCGAGCACAAAATCCTCGAACGCATCGTTGACGAATACATCGTCTATGGCGTAGTGAGCATGCCGAGCAACGTATTCGCGAACACCGGCACCAACGTGAGCGTGCTCTTCTTTGACAAGAGCAAGAAAAAGACCGACAAGGACAAAGTCACCCTCGTTGACGCAAGTAAGCTCGGCAAGGAATACAAGGACGCGAACGGCCTCAAGAAAGTCCGCCTCGAAGACGACGAAATCGAGAAAATCGTGACCACTTTCCGCAAGGCCAAAGCCGTCGAAGACTTCAGCGTAGTCGTGACCTACAGCGAAGTCAAGGAAAAAGGCTACAGCCTGAGCGCCGGCCAGTATTTCGACATCAAGATAGATTATGTGGACATTACTGCCGACGAATTCAACGCCCAGATGAAAGCCGATACCGAAGAACTCGCCGCCATGTTCGCCGAAAGCCACAAACTCGAAAAGGAAATACAAAAACAGTTGAGTAACTTGAAATTCAATTAGGTCTGCGTTATCCTGAACGGAGTACCACAAGGTACGAAGTCGATGAATCTAGGAAAGGAATAAAAAAAGTGTTGGATTGGATAAATCAAAATTCTGGCTTGTTCTCACTTTTGGCAGTCGTCGCATCTGTCATTGTTCCTGTTATCATCTTCAAGAAGCAACGTCAACATGATGAAGATACTGAACAGAAAAGAGATGAAAAAGAACGCTTGGCAGAACAAAGATGCATAGAGCGGGAGCGT
Source organism: Fibrobacter sp. (assembly GCA_016285835.1). Taxonomy (GTDB): domain Bacteria; phylum Fibrobacterota; class Fibrobacteria; order Fibrobacterales; family Fibrobacteraceae; genus Fibrobacter. The sequence goes on along the minus strand of JAEERM010000027.1, from coordinate 17,396 downwards.
CAAGCAGAGTTAAGGCATAAACAAGAAATCCGTCAGGATGCTCAAGATAGGTTGGACGCTAAAAGAATTGCTAATGAATCGCACTTTGCTATGCTTGCAGGTGATAAAGAGGAACTTGAAGAAAAAGCATATTTGGAAATTCGAGCGAAAAGAAGGTAATATGGGCATGTCATTGCGAGGAGTGATAGCGACGAAGCAATCTAAGTGAAGGTTTGAGAAAAAAGCTTATGGAATTGATGAATGTAAAATTGAATAATGTTGTTGAAACAAGAAATTGCGTTAGCAATTTTGAATCTGTGTGGTAATAAAAAGAGTCTTGACGAACATGAATATGGAATTGAAACGATATAAATTAGGTGAAATTGGTGAAATCCGTATGTGTAAGCGGATTCTGAAAGAAGAAACGAATTCTGTTGGTGGGGTTCCTTTCTTTAAAATTGGCACCTTTGGTGCACAAGCGGATGTTTTTATTACTAAAGAAAAATTTGAAGAATACAAAAATGCTTATTCCTATCCTAAGAAAGGAGATATTTTAATATCAGCTGCAGGAACAATTGGGAGAGCGGTTGTATTTGATGGAAAAGATGCTTATTTCCAAGACTCAAATATCGTTTGGATAGAAAATGATGAAAGTAAAGTTTTAAATGAATATTTGTTCTATTGCTATAAAAATATTCGTTGGACAACATCTGTTGGAAGCACTATTCTTCGGTTATATAACGATGATATTCGAAATACGGATATTATTGTTCCACCTTTGCCGGAGCAAAAGAAAATCGCTTCCGTTCTTTCCGCATTAGACGACAAAATTGCCCTGAACAAAAAGATGAACCAAAAACTCGAAGCAATGGCAAAACGCCTATACGACTACTGGTTTGTTCAATTCGACTTCCCCGACAAAAACGGCCGCCCCTACAAAACCACCGGCGGCCCCATGACCTACAACGAAACCCTCAAACGTGAAATCCCTGTAGGGTGGGAAGTTGTAGATATAAATGAACTTTGTCAGATTGTTGATTGTCTGCACAGTAAAAAGCCTGATTTTTGCTATGAAGATGAAAACTCCTATTTGCTAGCTCTTGAAAATATTACTAAAGAAGGCTATATCGATTTATCAGACAAATACTACATTTCAAAGAAGGATTTTGCAGAGTGGACGAGTCGCATTTGTGTTAGGGAAAATGATTTCTTGTTTACGAATGCTGGTCGTGCCGGAGACATGGGAATGGTGCCAGAAGGCGTATTGTGTGCTATTGGCAGAAACATCACTGCAGTTCGCCCTGAAAAAATCAATCCTTGGTATCTTAGATGTTTCTTTAAGAGTCTTTACATGCAGGAACAGATTTTAAACAATCTGGATCAAGGCTCGTTCTTTATGAGCTTTAATGTTCGCTCAATCAAGAAACTACAAGTTTTGATGCCATCTGAACCGTTGATGAAAAAGTTTATTTCCTTTGTTGAACCGCATCTCAAGCGAATCGAAAAGAACAACAAAGAAATCTCTCGCCTCACAAAACTACGTGATAAACTCTTGCCACTCCTAATGAACGGACAAGTGGAGGTCAATTAATGCAATTATATTCCCATAGAATTGCGTTAGCAATTCCAAATCCGTGTGGCAACACCCAAAAAAACACCGCCCTCCACGACAAACCTCTCCCGCTCCTCATGAACGGACAGGTGGTGGTATAATATTTATGTGTCAGCTACCCATTTTTGTGTAAAAAATTGGAGAATAATTTTATGGAAATGTCAACGAATTTACCAGATACAATAAAAAATTCTAATGAATTTTTAACCAACCTTCTAAAAGTAATGGATGTCCCGCGGGATATTTTACCTTCGGCTGACGATATAGGCAATGTTGGAAACCAATTACCAAGTATGCTTGCAAAAATACAACCTTCTCTTAGAAGTGAAAAAATAGCAAAAATGTGTGTTGCTATTAGTGTAGGATTATTTGATAGTGCTGTAAATTATATCTGGAATCAAACCGTAATAGAATTAAGGCGCAGAGTGGTTGCATTTGGTTTGAACGTAGTTAAAGAATTAAAACAAAAAACGTATTCTGAACAAGATATTGATGAAATGTCTGATGCTCAACTGCTTGATTTAACCCATGAATTGGAACTGATTAACGATGAAGGGTTTTATTTTTTAAGCCAATGTAGAGATATAAGAAATAATTTTTCTGCCGCCCATCCTTCAATGGGTGAAATAGATCAATACGAATTGCTGAGTTATATAAACCGGTGCATAAAGTATTCTCTTTCAATAAACTCTTTGCCAAAGGGGGTTGATTTAAAAGCTTTCATTGATTCCTTAAATCAAGATGCTTTCTCAAATGAACAAGTTGATTTCTGGGTCAACAAAATAAAAAATACTTCGTCGCAGCAAAGAAACGCCTTGATGTTGATGCTATTTGGTATTTATTGTGATCCTGATAAAAGTGGGGTAGCTAGAGCTAATGCGATAATGTTAGCTGAAAAATTGAAAGATGATTTGTCGGAAAAATCTATAAGTGAAATGATAAATCGACATGAAGAATATTCTTATAAAAACACAAATGACAAAAGAAAGGCTTCGGAAGATTTTTTTATTAAAATAGGGATGTTTGATTGTTTAAGTACCGCTGTTCGGCATACGATAATTTCTAAAGCATGCGCGCAGTTGGAAAGTGTTCATTATGCCATGAATAATTTTTATAATGAGCCGGTATTTGCAGAGCATTTGTATAATGTTAGCAAACAAGCGGAAATTCCTAATTCAACAAAAAAAGAGTTTGTTGAGGTTGTGACGAACTGTGCGATTGGAAATCAGTACGGTGTCTCAAATGTAGCCGAGCCATATTATGATAAAATGATAAAAAATTTTTCGCCGATTGAAATTAAATATATGCTTGAGATGCCTGGTTGTGACAACTATGTTGCGCATTGCTTGAAAAATTTTCAGTCATGCAAACAACAGTATGGCAAAAAATTAAGATTGTTGAATCCAACTTTAATGGACGCATCTCTACAAAATGTCTATAATAGTCTTTTAAGAAAATTCCCTGTTTAATAAAAATCATTACTTCATTTTAAGGGAAATTGCTTGACAATAAAAACATTTTAAGAAAAAGGAACTATATGAACGAATATATATGCTTTTGGGTTGACAAATGTAATCAAATTGATTCTTGGGAAAGAGAAAAAAAATATATCATTTCTGAATTGTGTTTTCCTCTATCATCTAGATATAACGTTAACTCAAAGAGAACTGACGATAATGGTGTTGAAATTTTAATTAGCAAAAACGAAAATGTTCCTAAAAATTATTTAGGAGACAAACTAGTTGATTTGAAAGCATTTGTTGGTGAGAATGGTGTTGGCAAAACAACTGTAATGCGAAAATTGTATCAACTAATTACTGCGGGAAACGATTCTGCGGACATAGGTTGCGATTACATTCTAATTTACAAAAATGGCGATAATTTTTTCTATAAATCATCCATACCCAATGTTTCTGCAAAAATAATTGTAAGATCGTCTGAGGATGATTGCGTTACTAATGAAATAAGCATTAGACCATCAAATGCAAATGACTATAAGGCCAAATGGGCTATTTGGTATGCATCTGCTTTTTATGATCATGAGCAAGTATCTTTGAATTATGATGGTTCAATGAATTTACAATCAAATGGACTATTTTGGTCTGATAACGAACATTTGAACAATCATTCTTCATCTTACTACGATTTATATAATAAAACAAATCCGTTATCTCATTTTTACGCAATGGAACAGATTCGGTTTGTTGATTTTGTTCTTGATGGCGCAGAGTATTTTTCTGGAAAATACAGGCTTCCCGACACCATTCTCGTTTCTCCGTTGGAAATAAATGTGGACAACGCACTTGTTGAATGGTCTGCTCGTAGATATGACGAAAAGCATAATGACGAAACTGATGTGGATGAATTTCCTGTAAAATCTTTAGATGAACCTTTGCCGGCCGAATCTAAAAAAAATCAGGAAAAACAGGAATATGTAAAATCGGAAAAAAGAAATTGGAAAACTTACTACAACCATTTAAGTTTTGATGATAAAGTTCGTTTTTCTGCATTGTTAAGTTTTTGCAGAACGTTTAAGGCTTATGTTTCAGATGACAAATTTTCAACAAAAGATGCGTTTATAGATCTTTGGGATAATGCTTTAGAGTGGATTGTTTTGACAGATATTCCTGGAGATGGTGAGGCGATTCTTAAACATGTGGAGAATCGCTTTTTAGAACTAAAAGAACTTGTTGAAAAAATCATATTCTGTTATACAGACAATAATATAACAGTCGATGAAAAATTATGGTTTAATTATGAAAAAGATAAAGAATGCCTAAAAGAAATAAAAAAATTGTATGAGAACATTTTTAAATTGACTCCGTTTCTAGATTTTAGATTTAATCGACCATTAAGTTCTGGAGAGCACAGTTTCTTAAAGTTTTACTATAGACTTTACTATGCATTTAAAAGTTCAAGTAGGGAAAGTAGAAGTAATGAAATAACCTTGTTTATAGATGAAGCTGATTTATTCTTACATCCAAGATGGCAACAAGAATGGCTTAGCTATTTTATTGATGGAATGAACTATTTGGAAGACATGCTTAAAAACAATGTTGATAACAATAAGAATTTATTGATGGATCAGTCAGAGCGCCTAAATATTCAATTATTTATTTCAACGCATTCTCCATTTATGATATCTGAATTAATGAATGAATACGTTGTTTTTATGAATCATAAAGAGAATAATCCAATGGAATCAACAGAAATTGTTGATTATAAAATTGACAACTTAAGTGCAAACATATTTGGGGCAAATATGTTTGACTTATTGGGAGGAGGTTTTTTCTTAAAAGGAACCATTGGCAAATATGCGGAAAAGAAAATTATAGACATTGTGAATAAAAAAAGACGCGGAGAAAGCGTAGATGATGATGATGAAAAACTTATCAAAAAAATAGGAGACCCAATCATCCGCTCATTAATTGAAGAAGTTGAGGTCGAAAATGTATAAAATTGAAGTTGAAGATACTCTACTTGATAGATTAAAAGAAAAGCATTGGCTTTGGTTTAAAAATCACCTAACAAAAACATTTTCAAAGAAACCAAAAGATACATATGGTGCATTCATAAAAAAAATATTCGGATGGGACGAATCTGTTTTAGAGAATATTATCAAAGGATCAAAACGTGAATTAGAAGATGTAATTAAAAAAGTGCAAGCAAAGAAAATTGCATGCGAAAGTCTTCAAATTTTCAGGAATGATCCTCATAAAAGCGCCAAGCAAAAGCAAAATAAATTTCACGAGAAAGTTATGAAAGCGTTTGGGTATGATAATTTCATAGATCAAAAAAAATCTTGGGATGCTTACGAGTTATGCGAATCATTGAAGATAGATGTTTGCCCTTATTGTAATAGACAATATATATTTACTGTAGATAATCAAAGTGGGATGGTGCGTCCTGAGTTAGATCACTATTTTCCTAAACAAAAATATCCATATTTGTCGGCATGTTTCTTTAATTTGATTCCGTCTTGTTCTGTTTGCAATCATTTAAAATCATCACAAGATGATAGAGTTGTTTATCCGTATGAAAATGAATTTGGTAAACATGGGATGTTTCGCCTAAAAAGTCGAAGATGGGATAGAGATATAATCACTATATCTGAATTGGTGCGTATGCCAGGTGTTTATATAAAAATTGATAATTTACGAACTTCACTTGGTAAACAAATCAACAATTCAAAAAAAGTGTTTAATTTAGATGTTTTGTATAATATGCAATCTATAGAATTAAATGATCTAATCTCCCGTTATCAAAATTTTACCGGAGCTAATAAAGTGGGACTAAAGAGAATGTTTAAAGGTGTTGATGTGGAAAGATTAATTTTAGGAATACCTTTAAATCCCCAAAAAAGATATATTATGCAAAAATTCAAAGAAGACATTATCAAACATCTAAATAGTTTAAAAAGAAGGTGACCAAACATTAAATTTCTTTCCACGTCCCAATAATCAATGCTTGAGTAATCAACTAAGGAGCCCCAAATGAAATCTGTTTATCCTATTGCAGTATATTTTGATCTCGAAAATATTGATTCCAAGCTTAATTTGAGTAAGCTGATGGAGTCCATCATGCTGGAGGCGAATTCGGCGGATGACTTTGAGCAGGATGGTGTTTCACCTATTTTCGCGATTAAGATGGCGTGCGGGAATACGGAAGCCATCGCAAAATTCCGTAAGCAGCTTGGTGACTTGAATTTCGAAATCCGCGAGGCGGTTCATGTTGCCAATAGGAAGAATCGAGCCGACTTGATTCTTTCTTTGGAAGCCTTTGAATGCCTGTATCAGAAATCGCCCGATGTGAGTCATTACGTTTTCATAACCTCGGATACCGATTTTACTGTGGTTATGGACAAATTGCACAAGTACGGCAAGAAGGTTTGGCTTGTGACTCGTAAGGAAGATGCGGAAAAACCCGTGTTTACAAGTTGTTCGGACAAGATTCTTTCCATAGAAGATTATTTTGACGAAAAGCAGCCCAAGAACGAAGACAAACTCCTTCAGTTCATTTGCAGTCAGGGCTTCTCGAAAACAGATGGTCAGAAGATGGTCAGCGTTTTGGAATCCTTTGAAAAGGATCAATGGATTTTTTCAAGTCTCTTTGGAACCAAACTCCATAGCATTGCCAAGGATTTCTCTTATAAGGGCAAGGCTCTAAATAGTCAGGGCAAGTTCCTTGCGAAGCTCAAGGACAAGAAGATTATCGAAATCAAGAAAGATGGTAAGCAGGAATGGTTTAAAATCGTTTAAGGTGACTATAATCGCATATTGATGAGATTGTCATTTATCGGAGTGAAGATGGAGCAGTATCATTTGAATGTTTTATCTTCTCATCTCCTGAATTAACAGCCCAATATTCGACCCCATATCATTTTTCAATGCGTCAACATTTTCTGTGAACGCCTTTTCGTTTGCGATAGCCGTGTCAATAGCCTGCATAAACGGTTGTGTTTTAAGTTTGGATTTATTGTAGCCATCAAATTCCTGTTTCAAAAGGCTTTCGATGTGGTCCAAGAATTCCGGCGGGGTCATAGTTGAAAATTTTGCCGCTAGGTCATCTTTCATCGTAGCGAAATTGCTGCTGTGCATCAAGAGCCACAGTTCAAATCCGGGATTGCTGATGTAGAATTGAACATTGTTTGTTGCGCAGGTGTTCTTTACATAATCGAATTGAGAACTGGTAAAGCTCATGGGATCGCGGTCGACAACCAAGCAAATTTTGTCTATGTCTGGAGCGTACGGGATGGACTGCTCGTTTAGGGCTTCGCCAATATTCTTGATGATGAGTTCGCAAATTCGCGGCTTTTCCTTGGCGAGAAATTCCGTCACCTTCGTTACGGTCGCTTCTTTGTCTTCGACGAAATCATCTGGAGTAACTTTTAGGACATTGCGATAAATCCTATCTAGCAAGTTGCTGATTTCGGGAATCAGTTCCTTGTGCTTGCTCAGGTATTCGCTATAATACAGGCAGTCGATCATAGCGTTTAGCAAGGTGCTATACGAGATTTTGTTTGATGTTGATTCCTCAAGGTTCAACAGTAGCCTGTCAAGAATCTTTTTCGGATTACTCCACCCATTTTCCCCATAACTCCGCATCAGGGGGAGAATCTTGATAATGGGAGGAATGCCCAGTTGCTTCTTGTTTTCTTCTACGGCTTCAAAATATTGAGGCTCCGTCTCTGTCCCTTCTGTCAAAAGGATATACTTGATGTTGACTTCCCGCTGAGGAAGTTCTTCCCTTTTTCTTTTTCCGAAGGTTCTGGACTCTCTCATCAAGCCTCCTCAATCGGAAAAATCGAGGTAAACAGCGGCACGCCGCCATAACGGCCTTCGAGATACGCCTTGTCTATTTTCTTGTCAAAGCGTTCGTTGTATTCTTCAAGCGAGTAGATGTTGCTTGCTCCGCTCTGGTCCTTGTCAACAAACCAGATTTCGTCACGACGCAACAAATCAAAGTCCATCAGACGTGATTCATGGGTGGTTACAATCAATTGGACGTTGCGGTTCTTGGAATATTCAAAGAACGCCTTCACGAACTGATACGAAAGGCATGGATGCAGACAACGGTCCAGTTCATCGATAACATAGGTTTTGCTGGATTTGGAAAGCAATATTTCCAAGAGATCGAAAAGACGCGCGGTGCCGTCGGATTCTTCGGCCATCTTGAACAAGGTTGCATTCTGGAAGTTGTGCTTGAACTGGATGGAATACGCCTTGTCCTTTTTCCCGCGTTCCATCTTCACTACGAAAATTTCGTTTCTATCCCTGATGAAAATATCGTTCTTGGGGGTATTGCTCATTTCCATTTGCTTGGCTACGTTTTGAAGCCAGAGTGGCGGAAAGAACGGGGCGACCTTTTCCAAGGGAACTTGGACAGACTTGACATCTTCGATTCCGGTACCGAATGCCTTCAGCAGTTTCGAAGCTTGGCAAAGCGCCTCTTCGTTTGCAAGGAAAGAAGAAGTCGAAAGAGGGTTGGCCGGGTAGTTGATATCTAGGTTGTTCGCTATCCAGTTGAATGCGGTCCGTAAAACTTCCGCTTGCGGGTTAGTCTTGTAAAAACCGGCCATGGTGCGGTTGATAAAATTCAAGAAGAGTCCGTTGCTTCCATAAAAACTGGAGACAAGAACTTTGAGCATCTCGTTTTTTGCGAGTGGCCCGCCGAATTCGTAGCCATGCTTGGCATCTTCCTTCTTGAAAAGATATTCTTCTTTAGAGGGGGTGAGCTTGCAGAGCCATTCGGAAACAAATAATCCGGTACTTAAAATAATTTCGAAACCATACGCAAACACTTCATCATTGACGATGAATTCTGCTTCAAAATAGCTGGTTTTGTCTTTGTTATTCGGATCGGTCTTGCAATACAGGTTGGCGTTTTGAGGTAGGGCGGTTCCGTTTAAGGTGCAATTTTTGAAGAACGCCATCGCCTTAATCAGGTTGGATTTCCCTGCCGCGTTAGCGCCGTAAATGGCGGCGAACTTAAGGAGGTTCTGTTTGCCGGTCTTGAGGATATGGTCTTCTTTGCTACGGACTTTCCCAGGAATCATCGAAAATTCCTGGCTAGAAGTATCGTGGGTTGCACGATCTTCCGAATCGAAAGAGAGGAAATTCTTGACATTAAAACGTATCAGCATATCTTCCGTCCGCGTTTAGTTGTGAAAATTTCTCTTTTATATTATATAATTTAACAAAATTCTTGATAAAAGGCGAATTTGAAAGTGAAAAAATCACTTTTAATATGGATTTTGTTGAAATTTGCGGATTTTTGCGCAAAAAACGCCATCCTAAAAAGCCAATGTTTATTTATTTTTGTTAAAAAGGCTTGTTCAGAAGGTTATAACCATGAATGTTTATTTTGGGAAAATTGCGCCAAAGAATAAAGAACAGATAGATGGGCATTACTATCGGGCTCCAAAAAATTGGCCGGGATATAGCGGTCTTTCGGACGGAGACTATGTTTACATGCTTTGCCAAGGCGTCACGCATCTATGGAAAGCTTTACCCTATGATGAAGAACATGGCGTACGTCCATTTGAAGTTGTTTTGCCATCTATTGGAAACTGTACGGCATTTCTTGCACATATTAAATATTTTAAGTTGAGCATGGAGCTGGCGGTAAAAAGTCATAGACAAACAAAGGGTATGGCTTTTTTTAAACTGGATATTGAGCCAAGTTTCTCGGAAGAAATGCTGAAAGATCCGTCAACTTATTCTGATCCAAATACATTCAGAAAAGTTGTTGTCCGTAAAGATGAGATTTCTTGTGTCGCTGGCACATATGATTTGCAATTTTATTTTGATTCTGGTGAACTGAAGTATAAAAGACCTCTTAATAGCGATGATAGCTATTTTGCAGATTATCGAAATAATTTGAAATTCATTGGAGGCAACAGGCCTAAAAAAGACAAGGTGTTGAATCTTGTTAAGGATCCTGCAAGTATTGATGAAGAATATGACTATGAGTCGGATTTGGATTTACTTAGGGTATATGATGCCTTTATGGTTGATTATAACGCAAGAGAGGATGATGTTGTTGAGGTGACTTCCGAAACTAGATTTTGGTGTTTTAACCATAATTATGAGAATTGTTCGGACGAAGCACGAAAGGAATTCATCAAATGGGCGAAATCAAATAGCTCATGCAAAATGCAGCAAGAATACGAGGTCGAAGGCCTAAAATCTAAACAGGTTACTCCTAATTGGGAAAATATTGGTTCAATAAAGAAAGATGATATAGTATTCTTTCGGGCGGGAGATAATGTTTTTGCATATGGCAGGGCCGTAGTCCCTCAAAAGACTTCAGATAATGTAGTTCATAAGTCTTATAAAGAGGTGATAAAAAATAAATCATCTGGACAAGAAAATTCTACAACATCTTTTGATGGACTAGTATTTTTTGATGATGCTGAATGTTTTTATGAAGACTTTTCTGAACACACTTGGGCTCAAAGAGTTGATGTTGAAGAATGGTTTGGTTTTACGAAGAAATCTTTCAATGTACAATCAATGGATTTTTATAAGGATGGCAACGTTTATTTGACGATTAGAGAATTGAAACCATCTGCAGCTAGCAAAATAATAGAATTCTTTGGAGGACAATTGATTATGGTTAATAAAGAAGATGCTGAAATGCAAACGTTGCTCGAAAACAAAAAGAACATCATTCTCCAAGGTGCTCCGGGTACAGGCAAGACATATAAGACTGCAGAACTTGCGCTGTCTGTAATAGGTGATGTGCCGATACGTGGTACAGATGAAGATGAAATGTCTTTCCATAAGAGAATTATGGAAGCATATGAAGCGAAAATAATCAAGTTGAACCGGGATGGTTCTTTTGCAAATCCTGATTCCCAAATTGGTTTTGTTACATTCCATCAGTCAATGGATTATGAGGATTTTGTAGAGGGAATAAAGCCTATTAAGCCCGATGAAGGTGAAATGTATTATAAAATTGAGGATGGTATTTTCAAGATAATGAGCAGGGTCGCAACAAATCCTCAACAAGTGAAACAAGCCAAAACACTTGACTCCGCGTTTGACGATTTGATTCAGGATATTATAGATGGCAAAGTGAAGACTCTGTCAATGAAAAATGGCGGAAGTTCTGCTGAGTTGTCCGTCTCGTCGCAAATGACTATAAAATGGAAAACAAGTGATGGTGATATTGATGTCAATTGCGTTTCAAAAGACAGGTTATTAAAGCTATGTGAAGTTTATGATTCTAAAGAGAAAATTGGAGCAATAACAAATATTAATGAATCTATTAGAAAAGCCATTGGTGGTTGTAACTCGTCATACTATTGGGCGGTTGCAAATTATATTTTAGAGAAAATCGGCAAGAAAAACGTTAGCAATGAAAAACCACGAAACTACGTCCTCATCATTGACGAAATCAACCGCGGCAACGTTTCCAAGATTTTCGGCGAATTGATTTCTTTGTTGGAAGCTGACAAGCGTGTTGGTGGTGACCATCCTCTTACTGTAACGCTCCCGTATTCTAAGGAACCCTTCTCTGTTCCGTCGAACCTTTATATCATCGGTACGATGAATACAACAGACCGTAGCGTTGGTTCTATTGACTATGCTGTGCGACGTAGGTTTGCGTTTGTGACTCTGGAAGCGGATGAAAATAAGGTTCCCGAAGGAAACGCTCGGAATCTGTTCAATGCCGTGAAAAGCTTCCTAAATAAATCTAAGTACGACATGGACATCGAAGACTTGATGGTTGGCCATAGCTACTTTATGACATCTGATAAAGATTCGTTGAAAATGAAATGGCAATATGAAATTCTTCCGCTTCTGATGGAGTATCATAAGGACGGAATTATCAGTAAGTCTCCATTGAGGGATGATTCTGGTAATGAAATTGCGGATGTAAAGAAGGACTATGCCAAATTTGTAGAAGCATGGCAAAAGAAAGAATCTGATTCGCCCAATTCATAATGTCAGTATTTCCATTTACAGAGCATGATGGCCTTTGCGAATGTGCGGAAAAGGCTGAATTCGATGCGATGATGTCATCGGGTGGCTTTTCCAATATTCCGTCAAGTATTCCAAATATCAAATCTATTAAAGATGTCAAATACCTCGGTATTGTCAAAGACGGAGAAAACCTAAAAGCCCATTATTATATTGGTGCCTCTTGGTTCATAAAAGACAAGTGTGCTTTTGTCGTAAAGCCCAAAGTGGAAGTTGATTATATCAAGTTATTCATGACGGCGCTGGAGTTGAATTCCGAAAATGAGGCTGCATATTTTTCCAATTACTATTACATTGATTTTGAAAAGCCTGCAATTAAGACGAATGCTTTGGATAATGTAATCACGCCACTTCTTATTCTGCATTACATCTCCCTGCTCAGGCACCTTGTTTCGAAGGGGCTCAAGAAGGGCTATGTTGTTCGGGAAGAAAACTTGCAGTCCAAAATCCGTGGGCGAATCTTGCTGCAAAGGCACCTGACGAAAGATGTTTTCGCCAAGCGCGAAGACCGTGTTTTTTGCCGGTTCCAGGAATTCACGGAGGATATTCCGGAGAACAGGATCCTCAAAAAGGCATTGTCTTTCTCAGTTCGTTTCATAAATCAATTGCCGAGTTTCAAAAGTCATCTACAAGAATTGACTCCACACTTGTCAATGTTTGGCTCCGCTTTTGAGAATGTTTCCGAAGACGTGACAATTGCCCAAGTCGCAAAGGTCAATGCCGGCAAGATATTCCGTCATTATGAGGCCGCAATTAAGGTTGCAAAATTGATTCTCAGGCACTTTGACTATTCTATAGACAAAGCCTCTGGGGAAACGCAAGAAGTGCGTCCGTTCTGCATTGATATGCCGCGCCTCTATGAAATGTATGTGCTGAGTTTGCTCCGCAAGGCGTATGGCGACCAAATCAAATTCCAGGTGAAGGGATACCGAAAAACCAAGGTTGATTATATTAAGGTTTCTGATGTTGAAAAGCTAATCATTGATGCCAAATACAAGCCTCGTTATAGTGAAGGTAATCAAGGCATTCTTAACGATATTCAAGAAATCAGTAGATATGCACGAGATGAAAAAATATTGAAGGCCCTTAGCTGGAATCCGGAAGCCGAAAGCGCGAAAGGGAATTATTTTCCGAAGTGCCTAATTATTTATCCTGACCCGAATACAAGATTTAAGCGAGAAACAGGTGATTCGGAAGAAGAGCCGGATGAATCAAAAATGGAAGAAATAAAGAATGGTTTCCAGAAAGATGGAATATTGAGCGACACAACTCATATTCGCAAAATTCCTGGATTTAAGGATTTCTATAAAATCGCTGTTCCGTTGCCAACAGTGTAAAGGGATTTTTTATGGCATTTGATGTGCTTACTGGTGTAAAGACAATAAAGGTTCTTGTTGATGTTTATAAAGGGGCTCAATCTATTTCAAATTATTTTCTGATGAAAAAAATTTCTGCTTTTTATGAAAGTGGAGATTTTGCTGAGAACCTATTGGGAAAATTTAAGAGCCAATCTATTCAAGAGTGGGAATCTGTTCAGGACATAATTATACATTCATTGACTCAAGCAGAATCTATTGATAAGGCTCGATATACGCGAATGTTGGTAAATGCCTTATTGAATAAAGAAATTGAATTTGTTGAGTTTGAAAGATTGGCTTTTGTATTGCAACAACTATATTCTTTTGATATACCGAAGATTGTTGAAATAAAATATGATAGAATTATTGATGATGGTTTAGGAAGTAAATTCGCGTCTTTGGGCTTGTTGAATAAGTCGGCACCAAGACCAAAAAATGGAATTCTTGGTCTTGGAGAGTCGTATTTAGTGTCCTCATTGGGGAACACTTTCATTAGAGTATTCTTGCATGATTATGACGAGAAAATCAAGAATTCTCCTGTTGAGAATGTAAAAATAATTGTTTAAAACATCGCTACCCTTGCAAAGTATTTCTAAAATCGATACAAAATGTATTGAAAATGCGAAATATTTTTTTCGTTATTTCTTCCGCATCTTCCCGCCAGCTAGTACCACCAAGAGTGCTCCCACGGCTACACCGCCGACTTTTTTGAGGTCGCTCCAGAATTGCCGCCGTTTGGCCTTGCACTGCTCGCAAAGTTTTTCGGTGTCTTCGGGCTTGTCGCAGCCGCACTTCTTGCAGATGTTCCAGAGTTTCTGAGTCATTGGCCTTTCCTCTTCTGCTGGATTTTCTGCTTGTGCATCGCTTTGAGCCTTGCCCTGTCCTTGTTGAGGGTGGCGATGGTTTGGGCGGTGTTTTCAACTTCCTGGGCGTTCATTCGTGTCGGCAAGTTTTTGTAGAACCTCCTGAAATCCCTGTCGCATATTGTGCCTTCGGGGATTCTGTCGGCGAGTTTCGCATTGTTTCCGAATATCACCAGGTCAATAAACTTGTCTTTGAGAGTTGGGAACTTTTCGCACAGGGCCTGTATATGCCCGTAATTCTGGTGATGGGGATTGGTCATTGTGAATCTCTTCTTGCCGCGATTCAAGATGACTTGCCACTGTTTGTCGTAGGCGTTCCCCACGATGAGCCCGATGCGAGTCTTTTTCTCTATGACGAGAACGCCTTTCTCTGTTACGGCGATGATGTCGATTTGCTGTACGCCGTAGCTCCCCTCCACATAGACATCTCTGAAGACGATGCCCTTGGTGATGACCTGGATTCTTTTTGTGGAGTGTTTCTCGCCGATGTGTCCCACGATTTGGTTCTGGAACAGCCACATGCAAAAGACAATAATACCGAGAATGACTATAAACGTTATCATGCAATAGAATATATAATATTGTATCTAGTATGTGTAAAATTTGCACATACCATTTTTGCGTTAGGGCTGGTTATCCCCTTCTCCATTTCGCAATCCGCGTTTCGCATTCAGCTTTGGGCAATCGCATATTCAAGGTCACCAGAGCTTCAAGGTTCTCCGCTGCTTCCGAAGCTGACAACAACCCATATTCAACGAAATTGTCGAACAGGTAAAGAATGCCGGAGACTTTCACATTATCTTTTTCTGCAGCGGAGCGAAGCTTGCCGTCACCCGTCAAAAGGCGTCCATCTACCTTTTTGGCGTAGTACCAAACAGAGCAATCCGCAATGGATGTATTGTTTTTGCTGTTAGATTGCAAATGCAAAATCTCGTTAAACTCATCAAAATCAAACGAGGCGATACCCAATTTTTTCGCCTTGATAAACTTCTGAATAATCTTCTGTTGTTCCGGCTTTTCGATTTCGCTAATTACGAAGTCGGTCGTGCAAATTTCACAGGGTAGGGCAAAGAACGCTTCCAGCAATTGGACTGAAAGTAGGTCAAATATGACGTTCGCGTCACTGATGACTATGCGTTCTTCAATCATACCAGCGCTAAATCCCTACGGACTTGTTCAATGTCCTGATGCAGCAGGCTTGCCGCCTTGGATATGGTAATGAGTTCCTTGCTCAGCGCCTTATAGACCAGGCTCACGAACCGGGTAGATTCTTCGTAGTGGTACAGCGACGTTTCGATAAGGGCCTTGAATTTCGTCGCCTTGTTTTTCTGGATGCAGAAGGTGCGGTAGCGCTGTTCCGAGATGATGCCGCATTCCTTCGCCTTGTACATGATGGCGTCGCAAGAGATTCCGTAGCCGAGCTGGATGGCTCTCAGTTCCTGGTACGAAATGTCTTTGCGGGCCTTGCCGAGAATCCGCTTGAGTTCGGGTTCCGGGACAAGCATTTCGCTTGCGAACAGGTGGCAGAAAGATTCTTCCTGTTTTTTGTCGATGGACTTGGGGAAGCGAAGTACGAGGTGCCCGAGTTCGTGAAGCGCAGTAAAGCGTTTCCGCTCGACGGAGAACGCCTTGTTCAGGATGACAACGTGGAATTTCTCGTTGACCAGACTGCTCATGCCATCGAAGGATTCCGGAGCGTCAATCTCGATGACTTTTACGCCGTGGTTTTCAAGTAGGTCGATTACGTTCACGATGCCTGCTAGGCCGAGCTTCCATTCTTTGCGGACGTCTGCGGCGGCCATTTTGACTTCTTCGGCGGAGTTGGCCTTGATTTGGGGAATGTGGTGTTTTGCGGCAGCAGCGCTGCAGATTTCTTCGATGTTGATGTAGCGTTCCATCAGGTCGGCGATGGTTTCGCGGAGGCTGTTCTCTTTTTTCTGCGGGAGCGAGCTCTTTTTGCGGAAGCGCACGGAATCCACTTGCACAGTGAAGGGCCTGAAGAAGTAATCAACGGGTTGGCTCAGCGCTTTGGACAGCGCGATGATGACGCCGCTGTTCGGTGCGAGCTGGCCGTTCTCGTACTTGGAAATGGCCATTTTCGAGACGATGTTCCCCATGGCCGAGCAAAGCTCGTCCATAGAGAGCCCCTTCATGACCCGGGCGTTTTTGAGCCTAGCTGAGAAAATGGAAAGATTTGCCATAATATCCCCTTGGTTTACAAATATATATCTTTTTATGGATTTTGTAAACCCGACATTAAAGCCGACAATAAACCCGACAATAAAGGCTACAAAAGCGCTACAATAAATCTTACGGCTCCTCCTTTCTTATATTTCCTTCCAAACTGTATCTACTGTTCTTTTTCGAGGCTCACCATGACTGTCGAGGATTTTTGCAAGTGGATTGAAGCGTCGGGGTTCAAGGATGGGGACCGGCTCCCTTCGGTGCGCGAGGTGGCGGCGTCTTCGGGGGCGTCCACGTTCACGGTTTTCCGGGCGTACAAGAGCCTGGTCGCCCAGGGGAAGATTTTTGCGGAGCACGGCAACGGCTACTTTTGGGGCCGCAAGCCCGAAATCGCGGTTGCGGTCCACGAGCGAGAGGGTGTGCGTCTGGAGCGCCTGCTGCTGGACGCCTGGAAATCGGGGAAGATTTCTGCGGACAGTCCGCTGCCTTCCATAAAGGCCCTGTGTTCGGCTTTCGAGACTTCGGCGGGCACGCTGCGACGCACGCTCGAGGCGCTGCGGGGCAAGGGCGTGCTCGAGCGCAAGGGGCGTGGGCGCTACTGGTTCGCGAATGCGCGGCGCATGTCGGAGGCGAGACTAAAGGAGATCCTGCTGATCATGCGCTGTAACCCGGGCGGGGACTTCAGCTGCCTCGGCGAACGCGAGCTCACGTTCATGCAGAAGGTGTATGCGGAGGCGCACCGCAACAATCTCAAGGTCAAGCTGCTCGGCTATTTCGAAGATGGCTGCGTGTTCCTGGATGCGGGGGGCAACCGTGTGGATATGGAAGATTGCCGCGGGTGTTTTGGCGCGGTCGTCTCGACGATGCTGGTGTTCAACGTGAATCGCCTTTTTGCGGAGCTGGCGTGTACGCG
>JAEERM010000026.1 GCA_016285835.1 Fibrobacter sp. | reverse complement strand
GTTGCCGCGTTCGAACTTCTCGAACTCGCGTTTGAAGTTTTCGATTTTCTGATCGAGATCATTGACTAAACTCATAAGCAAACTCCCGGAAAAAAGATGCTGTATGTGAAAATAATTAAAGTTTTTTGCAAAAATTCGCTATTTTGTAAAATGAATTTTACGTTTATATATTATTACACAAAATATGCGAAAAAAGGGGTCAAAAATCACCCTTTTTTACCAATGGCCACTTGCCAAAGATGCTCCAATGCAATAGCCCCCTTTTCTCCGACATTTTCGGAAAAGTCGTTCACGAACATTTTGATGTGGTCTTCGATAACTTTTCGGTCCTCAATTTGTGCAAGTCGTTCGATAAATGGAGTCACCAAATTAGCCCTCTCCTTCGCGATAGCGATGCTTTTGCGAATTTCCGACTCCACTTCACGAACAATTTCCTCCGAAAAAGTACGCCGAATAACCGAAATTCCCAACGGAATAGGCGAATTTGTCTTTTCTTCCCAGTAAGCGCCAAGATCGGCCAAAAGGTGCAACCCATCTCGCTTCCAGGTAAAGCGGTGCTCGTGAATAACGACCCCTTGGGCCGACTTCCCCACCCGCAAAGACTGGTAAACCTCGTTGAACAACGCATAACGCACCGTAGGATCGCCCCCTATTTCATGCTCGTACCAGAACTTGAACAGGAGAGCCGCCGTCGTGTCGGCACCAGGAAGCGTCGTCGGAGCCCCCGGATTAAACGATTCGGTAGCGGACGAAAGCAGAAGCGGACCACAGCCGTACCCGATAGCTCCCCCACACTGCATGTGACGGTAATCACACTCAATTTTGGGAAAAACTTGCGCGCTTACCTTAGCCACGTCCAGCACCCCTTGTCTGACCATTTCATTCAAGGTCTGGACATCCGCATAGTGGACCTTCCATTCGAACGGGGAGTTTTTTAACCCGGCGATAAGGGCTTCATATATATAAGTGTCGTTGGGACAGGTGGAGATACCGAGGGAAAGGTGCATAGAGGAATGAGGTCGGGCCTGTGGCCCTTTGAGGTGGTAGGAAGTAGGAAGTAGACAGTAGGAAGTAGACAGTAGGAAGTGGTTAGTGGTTGGGGATATAGACGAGAGACGAAAGACGAGAGAGGTAAAAGTTGTCATCGAAGGGCGAAGCCCTGAAGCAATCTCCGTTAGAGAATCTAGAGGTTAGAATCTAGGGGCTAGGGAGAAATATCACGGCTTCGCCGTCTGTTACTAACGCACGAAGTGCGTGATTCTTTTCACTTGCCGCTAGTCTCTATTCTCTAGTCTCTCGAATACTCATCGCTCATTGCTCGAGCCCCGAGCCTCGAGCCTCACAGCTTATCCAGCACCTCCCTTTTGAGAGCGGCCAGGGCTTCGGGGATGCGCCAGGCGGACGGGTCTCGGTCAGTCGCGATGTTGCTCACGGCGCGAAATTCAAAGCACGGGACACCAAAGCGATTGCATACGGCAAAGAGGGCGGCTCCTTCCATACTTTCGACATCGACATTGAACCGGGCACTCCGGTCGAAGGCAAGTTTAGATGTGCCGGTACAGCAATTCACCGTCAGGCCCAAGACAGATGGCAAGTCACGCAAGGATTCCGGGAGCGTCCCACCATTTTCGCCATACCCAACGGAAGCACTTTTGCTGAGGCTAGACCAAGGAGTAAAAGAGCCATCCTGCTCCTGCACCCCCATGTCGCCTACGATTTCGCTTTTCACACGAACAACATCCCCTACCCCAAGTCCGCGATGGGGATAGGCTCCACAAACACCAAGCAAAAAAGCGCATTCGTAACGGCAATGGGCCAATAGTACAGATAAATTAACAGAAAAATTCAATAGTCCAACGCCACAGATGGCAACATCGTAACGTCTTTCATCAGTGGTTTGTGCAACACCCAGCCCGGGGACCTCACATTCAGGATAAAGGAACGAATATTCCTTTTCCGAAGGAATCACCACCAGCACCGAAGGCATCAGTCCCCCGTCTTTTCTAACGTAGGAGCAAGACTGCTCTCCAATTCGGCAACGCGGGCAAGGTCCAATTTCCAAGGACGGTCCACCTCGCAACGCGCAACAGACACCGCCGTCGCCTTGACAAGGCACTGCTCAAAACTCATTCCCTGAGCATCGGCATAGAGCCAACCCGCAAAGAAGGAATCTCCAGCACCGACATTATTCTTCACCTGAATCTCGGGCGGTTGAATTTGCAAGCTCTGGAATTTCTTTTCGACAAAACGGAAGGCACGGACAGGCGCTTCTTCGTCCGTAATCACAAGATTCCTTATGGGCAACCTTTCGAGAACAGCCATCGCCGTCATCTTCCAGAACTGCGGGCTCGACTTGACCTGGGGAATCCCTAGGCGATCCAGCAATTCACTGTACTCCAGCTTGTTTATCTTGAGGAGCTCAACGCCCTTTTCGAGCCAGGCATCGATATTGTTTATCGCATCGATAAACACGCGCTTCCCGGTAAAGTCCAAGGAATTGATAAGGCTGACATCAAAAGAACGTGGGAACGATCCGCAAAGGGCAACGCACTGGGTGGTAGGCCAAAAATTATTGAGCGTCTGGATAAAGTCCGCATTCTCCCCAACGGCAAGCTTTGGCGAAGGCTCAATCAACTCTGTCGATTCCCCATCGCTCACGATGGTCGTACAGATTCTCGTTGGTTCGTGAATCCACACGGGAGCTTGCTTGATACCGTCCGCAGACAGTTCATCGAAGATACGGGAGCCGTTATCTGCCCCAAGGAAATGCATCAGCACGGGAGTCCCGCCCAAATGCCGCAGCACACGGCCGCAGTTGATGCCCTTGCCCGAGGCATACTCTTCCACCTTCGCAATGCGGTGGACTTCGCCTAGCGTAAACTTGTCCAAAAAGAACAGTCGCTGCCAGGCGGGGTTAAGGCCGAGTATCAACGTTTCCTGAGGCATAGGACCTCCTAGAAGTTCACCTTGAAGAACTTGCGCTTGCCCACCTGGATTACCAGTTGGTCAGAGCCCTTGATTTCAAATGTCGCCTGCGGGTCGGCGAGCTTTTCGCCGCCAATCTTCACGCCGCCGTTCTGGACCATGCGGCGGGCTTCGCCCTTTGAGGCGAACGCCTTGACTTCCACGAGCAGGTCCAGGGCACCGTAGGTGCCGGCCGCCACGCTGCACTCGGCAGCATCGCTCGGGATAGCGTTACCACTATGAATCTCGCGTTCCTTCTGCGCGGCGGCCTCGGCGGCTTCCGCACCGTAGTACTGCGTCACAATGTCAATAGCAAGACGGTGCTTAGCATCGTTGGGGTTCATCTTGCCCGCGGCGATGTCGGCCATCATCTGCTTGATTTCTTCAAGCGGGATGTTGGTGAGGAGTTCAAACCAGTTCTCGACGATGCTGTCAGCAAGGCTGTAAATCTTGTGGTACATCACGTCGGCAGGCTCGTTCAAACCCACGTAGTTGCCGATGGACTTACTCATCTTGACCTTGCCGTCGGTACCGAGAAGGATAGGCATGAAGAGGCCAATCTGCGGTTCCATGCCTTCGAAAAGCTGGAGGTCACGGCCACGGAGCACGTTGAACTTCTGGTCCGTGCCGCCGAGTTCCACGTCGCTCCGAATAGCAACGGAATCGTAGCCCTGCATCATCGGGTACATGAACTCGTGCAGGCTAATCGGCGTGTTGGCCGTATAGCGGTTGTGGAAGTCTTCGCGTTCGAGCATCTGGGCCACGGTGAACTGGCCCATGAGTTCGGTCACCTTGCTGAACGGGAGCTTAGAGAACCATTCGCCGTTGTAGTGGATTTCCACCTGGTCACGGCGGACCACCTTGAAGAACTGTTCCTGGTATTCCTTCGCGTTTTCGAGCACCTGTTCGTGCGTGAGGCGCGGACGGGCCTTGTTGCGACCACTCGGGTCTCCAATCTGGGCTGTGTAGTCACCCACGATGAGCACCACGGTATGGCCCAAATCCTGGAACTGACGGAGCTTGCGCATCACGACCGTATGGCCAAAGTGCACATCCGGGGCCGTCGGGTCGACACCCATCTTGATACGGAGCGGGACGCCAGTATCGTAAGACTTCTGGAGTTTCTTTTCGAGTTCTTCCTGCGGCACAACATCGATAACGCCGCGCATCAAAATTTCAAGCTGTTCTTTTACAGGACGGAATTGCATTTTAGGGTCTAGAGGTTAGAGACTAGGATCTAGGGTTAAAAAATTTCAATGGAAAATATAGAATTAGTAGGCGGTAGGAAGTAGGCAGTAGGAAGTAGACAGGGGGCAATAAACCATAAAATTGGGCGATTTAGGCAGGAATCAGCAATCTATTTGGCGAAAGAACCTAGGTCGATGCCGAGTTGGTTTATTTTATATGTAAGAATACGCGGAGTCGTGGAGAGACTGCGGGCAGCGGCTGCTACCTTGCCTTTACTACTCTTGAGAGCATCGCAGATGATATCCTTCTCGTAGGCTTCCACCATGCGCTTCAAATTGCCATTTACGGGAGTACCGCTTGTTTCGGCAGTCTGGAGCGTGGTCGGGAAATGGTGCGGATAAATCACGTCTTCGTCGGCAACAAGCACGGCACGTTCAATTCCGTTTTCAAGTTCACGCACGTTTCCGGGCCACGGATAACTCATGAGCATGTTGATGGTCGTGCGTGCGAGACGGCGCACGTTCTTGCCTACGATGCGGCAGTAGTGCTCCACAAAATGGTCTGCAAGCAGCACGATGTCGGTTTTGCGGTTGCGCAGCGGCGGCACGTAAATCGGGAAGATATGCAGTTGATAATAGAGGTCTTCGCGGAAGGTTCCTTCTTCGACCATCTGCTGTAAATTCTTTGTGGTGGCCGCAATCACGCGCACATTCACCTTCTTCGCGATGCGAGCACCAATGCGTTCCACATCGCCGTGCTGCAACAGGCGTAAAAGTTTCACCTGAAGGTTAGGCGAAAGTTCACCCACTTCGTCGAGAAAGAGCGTGCCGCCTTCGGCCTGTTCTACGCGGCCAGGCGTCTCGGCAAATACACCCACGAGGGCTCCACGTACGCTGCCGAAAAGTTCGCGGTCCAAGACCGATTCCGGCATCGAGGCGCAATGGACGCGGACGAACGGGCCCATGTTGCGTTCGGAACGGTAATGGATAGCTTCGGCCACAAGCCCCTTGCCCGTACCGACCTCGCCCACGATGAGTGCGGGCAGGGGGCTACGGGAAACCTGGTCAATCTGTGCATACACGCGCTGCATCTCGCTCGAACGCCCGATGATATTGTCGGGCTGGAAGCGGTCCTTGAGTTCGAGCGTCAAACGTTCGTTTTCAGCCTTGAGGATTTCGTTTTCTTCACGGGCCTCACGGCGGAGCTTCACGGCAGCCGCGAGCATCTGCGCAATAATTTCCAACAAACGAAGTTTTTCGGGAAGTTCATCTTCCACAGGATTCTGCACGTCGGCACTGAAGGCGCCAATTACCTGATGCTCCATAATCACAGGCACGCAGAGGAACGCCTTGTCCTCCGTCTTGCCGCGCCCCGTACGGTCCAAAAAGTCAGGGTCTTTCGCGACGGAAGGAATGATAATCGGCTTGCCGGTCTCGACGACGCGCCCAGTGATACCCTCGCCCACCTTGTAGCGACCTTTGCGCGCCTGGCGGCTGCTCAAGCCCTCTGCAATTTCAATAGAGATTTCGCCCGTGTGGCGGTTGTAAAGAGTAAGGGTCGCGTGCTCCACGCCCATCGTGGATTCTACCACTTCCAAAATCGGGTGCGCGACGCTCTCGAAATCGAGCGTCTGGTTCAGGATGGAACTGATCTTGTAGAGCAGTTCCAGTTCCTGGATTTTTGATTGCGAGGTGGACATAGGGGAAAAAAATAAAAAATTTTCCCTACGGAACTATGCGCCTTATAACCGGAATCTTGCGGACGCACCAAGTAAAAGCCATAATGATGGGAATCATGACAAACGGAGCGACCAGGCGGTACACTAGCGAATTCCGGTCAACGAAGGAAATCTTGGCAGCCACTTTGAGTAAAATAAACTGCAAAAGGTAAATCTCGAAAGCGTACCGTGCAACAACCTTAACGAACTTGGCAAGGCGATCCCGATCCATCACCCAACGCCCCACATCCTTCAAGAAGACGAACACGCTAACCGCATACAAGACAGACGGAACGTTCCCATACCCCTTGAACGTCGTAACCACATGGCCCGCATCGACAGAGAGCACGTAAGACCCGATGATATGCAACAACAACGCCACAAGGCCCACCACATAGATAATCACCTTGTGCCACTTTTTGAATTCATAATTGTGGAGCACCCATCCCAACAGCGGCCATATCAAGAACCCTTCCAAGGTCGCAACTTCGAACATGATATTCAAATCAGAAGAAAACACGTTCTTCAGGAAAGGGAGGAAGATGTTGAACACAAAGGCTGCGATAACCAAGTAAGAGAACACGAGCATTCTCTTGTTCTTTTCCACGGCAGCAAAAAGCGGCATACATATATACATATTGAACAGCGCATAGAAGAACCAGTAGATACTGACAAAACCGTTGCCCGTCAATCCCTGATATACCGACTTGAAGGTGATATCCGACCAGACCCGCTTGCCGGTGCACAGGTCCATCAGCATCGCGACTAAGCTCCAGACCAGAAAGGGCAGCATCGTCTTCATGAACCGCTTGGCAAAAAAACGTTTCATGGTATAGCGGTCAAAGAAATCCATCAGTGTAATGCCGCTCACCATGAAGAACAGGGGAACGGCAAAATAGAACACACATTCAATAATGTTCGCAGAGAACCAGTAATCCTCTTTTCCGGTATAGGACCAGAAGCATCCGTTCGTATGCAGCGTCAACACCGCAAATGCGGAAACCACGACAATGAAGGTGATGTAATCCGTCGCCTTGCTACGCTTGGCGATTTCAGGAGTTTCATTATTCATTCAGTTCACCTAACGCAACGCTTCTTGCACCAAGGCGGATGCGCGCTTGGCATCGAAACGGCCCTTGACCTTCGGGGAAAGTTCCTTCATGATCTTGCCCATGTCTTTGGGGCTAGAGGCTCCGGTCGCCGCCTTGATTTCGGCGATGAGGGCCTTGACTTCGTCTTCGGTCATTTCGGCGGGCATGTACTTGCGGTAGAGCGCGATGCAAGCTTCTTCGGCAGGAATTTTGTCCATAAAGCCGCCCTTCTTGAGGATCTCGATGGCTTCCTGCTTCTGCTTCACGCTGCGGGCAAGCACGTCGACACACATCTCGTCGGTGATGCTCTCGGTAATCTGTGCGGGAGTGGCACCGGACTTCATGGCTTCGTTCTTGATGTCGGAATGGAGAGTACGGAGCGTTCCGAGCGTTTCGGAATCGTGCGCCTTCATGGCGGCCTTGATATCGTCGAGAATTCTTGTCAGCAATGCACTGCTCATGTTTTACCCCGGACGGTTTACGCCCCGTCCTGGCGTCTAGGTTTGACCTCTAAAAACACGCAACGAGCCACCGGTCATGGACCGACGACTCATTACTCTTATCAAAAACCCTTCGAGAACCTTGGACTACAACCAAGTCATCCGGACTAGCCGGACCACTATTAGTAGAGACGCTTGCGGTTCTGGTCAGCGATTTCTTTCAAGCGCTTGCGGCGGGCAGCCGTTTCGATACGCTTCTTTTCTTCGGAAGGCTTTTCGAAGCGCTGGCGCTTCTTGACATCGGAGATGATGCCGTTCTTTTCGCAGGACTTGGTGAAACGCTTGAGAGCGCGTTCAAAAGGTTCGTTGGACTTAACAATTACGCCGATCACGATTTTCCTTTGGTTAAAATTCAGTTTGAGAGCCCAAATATATTTATAAATGTCCACTTCGTCAAGGGGCTAGAGGGGGCCGTTTTGCAGGTCCTTTTCGAATAAAAGCCCCCTTTTTTACAAAAAAACACAAAAAAATGCGATTTTTCGCCCATATAACTTGCGTAGAATCAAAGACTTATGTATATTAACGCATGATATGTAACTAAATCTTAATCGTTAGTTACCTAACAAACATTACCGGAGTTTTGAATGAAATCTCTTTCGGCTTATAAACTCAGCATGGGCGCACTTGCCTGTGCGTTCCTCGTCGCTTGTAATACCGGCGAAGAAGATGTCGTCCCCCAGATGAACAAATCCAAGGCAACCCCTTCTGCCCAACCAGTCAAAAAGGCAGAGGCCCCCGCAGAAGAGGAACCGGAAATCGTTCCCTTGAATTCGCTTTCCGGCGACAAGCAAGCCGAAGCACCCGCGGAAGTCGCCGCTCCCGCCCCGGCAAAAGCAGCCCCAGTCTTTAGCGGAAGCGTCCAGCCCCAGCAAGACGGACAGTACGTCATCCAGGTCGGCATCAAGCCCACCAAGAAGTCTGCCCAGGCTATTGCCGACAAGCTCGCCGAAAGCAACATTAGCGCCTATCTGGCCGAAGTCGAAAACCCGGGCGAACTGGAAGGTACATACTACCGCGTCCGCGTCGGCTACTTCACCTCCATTGCAGACGCCCAGACCTACGGCAAGGATGTCATTGGTGCCTTGAACTTCGATTGGTGGGTTGACAACCGCAGCAACGACCATGTGGGCAACCCCGCCGGCGAAAGCTACTACAACAATTCGCAGTCCTACGAAGATACGCAATCTTACGAGGAGCCCGCTCCTGAACCGGAGCCGGAGCCGGAACCGGAACCGCAGCCACAGCCACAGGCCCAGCCGCAACCGCAGCCGCAGCCACAGCCGCAAGCCCAGCCGCAACCGCAGCCGCAGGCTCAACCGCAGCCACAGCCGCAGGCCCAGCCGAAACCGCAGCCGCAGGCTCAACCGCAGCCACAGCCGCAAGCTCAGCCGAAACCGCAGCCGCAGGCCCAACCGCAGCCACAGCCGCAGGCTCAGCCAAAGCCGCAGCCGCAGGCCCAACCGCAGCCACAGCCGCAGGCTCAGCCAAAGCCGCAGCCGCAGGCCCAGCCTCAGCAGCAAGCTGAAGAAGTTGAAGTCGAAGAGGTCGTGGAAGAGATTATCGAAGAGGCCCCTGCCGACGGAGACGATTGGGAATAAGTTTTACTATCCACCATTAAAAAAGAGCCCCATCACGGGGCTCTTTTTTAATTCCATGAAATTGTTTTATTATTCCATTTATTCATCAATACTCGCCAGCGTCATAATCTTCTTTCATTTCATCACACAAATCTTTGAAGTCATCTTCATATTCATATAAATCGTCGTCGTCATATGTTGTAATGTTTATGGTATTTCCAGAGCAGTCCACAGAGATGGAGCCATCCCAGCTATCTACTTTATCTTCCCACTGATCACAAGACTTAGCGGCATCACTGGCATCGGCATACCACAATTCAGTTTTTATAGTCACACGTCCGTCAACGCCGGAAACCGTCGAGACATAGCTCGCAACATCCTTTAGACGCTGTTCCACTTTTACTGAATTCGAAGTTCGCGTCACATTGCACGAGTAATCACCCAATGTGACGTTTTTAATGACGCTGACATCATCATCCTCGAAATCTTCATCGGAATCTGCATCGGAATCTTCATCCGAGGAGCCAACACTACCGCTGCTCACACCTTCAATGACGGATTCATCGTCATCCAAAGATTGTGGCGGATTAATTCTTTCCCCGGCTTCATCATCGGTTGCAGCACCCGATACAGGGCTCTTCATGCTGCCATCGGCGCTACAGGCAACCAAACCAAAAGCCGCTGATACTAGCGCTACAGCGATTAAATTTCTTTTTTTCATATCATTCTCCATTCTTTGGATTGTTATTTACATCATAATTTAACCTTTTTATGAATTAATGTTTTTTCTAAATTTACAGACATGCCCACAAAAAAGCCCAAAGTATTCGTTGTCCACTTAGGATGCGCCAAAAATCAGGTCGACGCGGAGAATCTCGTCGGCGAAATGCTGCACGCGGGGTTTGCCACCTGCGAATCGGCCTCCAAGGCAGACTACATTTTGGTGAACACCTGCGGATTCATCGAGGCAGCAAAGGAAGAATCCATCAATGCGATTCTCGCCCAAATTAAGGGCAAAAAGGCAAAACAGAAGCTGATTGTCTCGGGCTGCCTTTCGGGCCGCTACGGTGACGAACTCATCAAGGAACTGCCCGAGGTGGACTACTGGGTGGGCACGTACAAACCGGGCGAACTTTTAAAGAAGATGGGAATCGTCGCACCGCAGAACTGCGATGCAGAAAACCTCCCGCGAATGAACCTCGGCGGGTTCAACCACCACGCCTACCTAAAGATTGCGGAAGGATGCAACCGCCGTTGCGCCTACTGTGCGATTCCTTTAATCCGCGGCAAGCAAGTTTCCCGAAGCATCGAAGACATTGTCGAAGAGGCAAAAGAACTCGAAAAGCAGGGCGTCAAAGAAATCACCCTCATCGCACAGGACACGACCTACTTTGGCCGAGAAAAGGGCAAGAAGGGCGGCACGCTCGCCCAACTTTTGAAAGCCATTCTCGACAACACGAACATCCCGTGGATACGCACGCTGTACTGGTACCCGATGTTTGTTGACGACGAACTGCTGGACCTGATGGCAAACGAGCCACGCCTCGTGAAGTACGTGGACATGCCTATCCAGCATGCCAGCGACAACATGCTCAAGAACATGAAGCGCAACTACCGCAAGAAGGAACTCGTGGACATATTGCACAAGATCCGCGAGCGCATCCCGGGAGTCACGCTACGTACAACCGTGCTTGTCGGGTTCCCCGGCGAAACGCACGAGGATTTTGAAGAACTGATGGAACTATTGCAAGACGTGCAGTTCGACCACCTGGGCGGTTTCGTGTTCAGCCCCGAAGAAGGCACACCCGTGATGGAGATGGACCTCCCCGCCGTGGACGAGAGCGAGGCTCGCGCAAGGCTTGATGCAGTAACGGACTTGCAGGAAGAACTTGATGCAGAACATGCCGAAGCGATGATCGGGAAGAAAGTCCGCATCATCATCGACCAAGTGGCAGAAGAAAGTGAATACCACTTTTACGGGCGCACCGAAGGCAACTCGATGGAGAACGACGACATCGTAAAAGTACTGGAAGGCGACGCCGACGTAGGCGAATTCTACGACGCGCTGGTGGTAGACGCCGAGCCGCATGAGCTAATTGTGAAGATAGTAAAATAGGGGTTAGAATCTAGGATCTAGGGGCTAGGGAGAAATATCACGGCTTCGCCTTCTGTTATTAACGCACGAAGTGCATGATTCTTTTCACTAGCCTCCAGTCTCTATTCTCTAGTCACTCAAAGGCTCATCGCTCACTGCTCACCGCTCGTACCTCGTGCCCCGCACCTCCTATTTTTTACTATATTTCGCAGACCGAAATCGGATGGGTTCCGTCTAAAACGGAACTGCATTGGCCGAGCCCGTGTATCACAATGGATAGTGTCCTTCCCTCCGAAGGAAGGTATTCCGGTTCGATTCCGGACATGGGTATTAAAAGAGCCTGTCACATAAGTGGCAGGCTCTTTCCATAGAGAAAGTTTAACTATAAAACAGATTAATCGTCGTCACGACCAGACCGGGCTCGTTCCTTCTCGCGTTCGCGACGGCGCTTTTCCGTATCATCCGGGAAGAATTCCGGGAACGCATAACCGATGGCGATACCGAACACGATACCGGTCTTATTCATACCATCAGGATTCACAACGATAGACACCGGCGTTTCGTCCGTCTTGGAGGTCACGTCGAAACTGGGGTTGCTAAGGTCCTTAGATTTCAGCTTCGGGGCATAATACATACCGAAGGAGAACTGGAGATAATACCATTCGTTGGTCAAGTACGTGATAAGCGCATCGAACTGGAAACCGTTAACCGTAATGAGCGGGCGCATCTTGTTCTTGTCCGGGCGGATGTCGTGATCAAAATACACTGTACCGTAAGAAACGGAAACACCGAGATGCAGCGGGTTCTTCGGGAAAAGGTAATAGTTGAGGCCAACCTTATAGCCAAAACCACCTTCTAGGTCAATATTCGGGACGTAGTCCTCACCCTTCGGGAGGTAGCCAACCGAGCCATACAGGGCAGCGTGCCAACGTGAAATGTACTCGACTCCGGCACCAAAGCCCATGCCCATACCGGACTCGCCCATGAACGGATAGCGGGAACCCATACCCACCTGGAGAATGAGGCGGTCCTTCAACCAGTCACGACGGCGCAGAGAATTTGCGTATTCGTCCAAGCGCTGTTCTTCTTCGAATTTCTGGCGAGACTGACGTTCTTCCAACTGGGCTGCAGTATATTGGCTAAGATTCTCTTCATCATCGTCACCACCATTAACAGCCTTGGAAGAACTTTCAGGCGCCGAAATAAACTCATCGTCGTCTTTTTCTTCTTGTTTCTCTTCTTTTTTGGGTTGCTTTTTAGTCTGCTTTTTAGATTGTTTTTTTGGTTGTTTAACCACAACCTCGGTTTTCTTGACAGATTTCTTAGAAGACGACTTCTTTGCGGCTTTTTGGGGCGCAGCCGAGGCCATGACGGCAAATAAGAACAAGCAAAGGAACAAAACAAGTTTTCTTGACATTAAGAGCCTCAAAACAATAAATTTCTTTTGGAATATAATCTATTATAGCCGATTTTTTCAAACCAACGTGTAAAAGTTGGTTTATGTAGACACTATTTCGAGACCAATTTTGCCTTGATGCTCCCAAGGGCGATTTCACACTGCATCAGCACAGGGATGCGTTTGTCATCATCAGTCAACCAAATGAAAATGCGTCCCTTGGAATTAAAAATTCCGTCACCATCAAGCACGGGTTCCACCTTGACCGTCTTGACCTTGCCGATAGCCGTCTTGAGTTCCTCTTTCCCGTGAATAAGCACCTTTAGTTCATAGCGTTTTTTCCCGCTCACAGCGGCAAATCGCGAAGTGTCCCCCACCGCAAGCGGCATTGTTCGGACCCAGTAGAATGCAGAAATGATGCTGTGTTCCATGCCCTGGATGGCGACCGACGTATCCGCGGAGCGCTTGACCTGTCTTTTTTCGGGCGGATCCAAAAAGACCGTATCCGAGAGCCAGGCCTTCTCGCCCTTGCGATCGAACCGGATGACGGACTTGTTGTGGTAGCTGCCCTCGTGGAGCGTTTTGCGGAAGACTTCCGTCATGAGGCCCCTGTTGCGAACGCGCGTGTAAATCGTATCGGCCACAGGATAGAGTTTCTTCAAGACGCCGTTATCGTGCGCCAAGGAATAAAATTCCGTCTTCCCGTCCTTCGTCGGGCGGACTTCCAAAGTCGCCGTTCCCGCCGTAATGGGGCCCCAACACAAATCGTAAGTCAACTTTTCGCCCTTCATCCAAGGCGCTTGGACCACAGGCAAGTCGGGCTCACCGGCGAAAGACACGGTCACGAGGAACGCAGCTAAATAGACAAATATACGAGAGAGAGAATGCACGATAGTGGTTAGTAAACAGTGATTAGTGGTTAGGGAATGTTGGTGAGAGGTTATACAATCGCGCCGCAGGCGCATGCTCAGAGGGAGCGGAACGCGACCGGCCTCAAAGCAAAGCGACCTGAGAGCGCGAAGCGCGGGCTCAGACCTCTATATCTCCGAGGCCCTTGCGGTAGGCGACGAGCTTCTCGCGGACAGCCGGGTCTGCGATGGCGACGATGTGGGCGGCGAGGTAACCGGCGTTCTTGCCGTTGCCGATGCCGACTGTGGCCACCGGGATTCCCGGGGGCATCTGCACAATGCTGTGCAGAGCATCGACGCCGTTGAGCGGGCCGCCGGCGCAGGGCAGGCCGATAACGGGAAGAATTGTGTGCCCTGCGAGCACGCCCGGAAGGGCTGCAGCGAGGCCTGCGACACCGATGAGGACCTGGAGGCCTCGCCCGGCGGCTTCGCGGGCATACTTTGCCGTAGCGTTCGGGGTGCGGTGAGCAGAGAGAATGTTGAATTCCCACACGATGCCGAACTGGTCGAGCACCGCGGTGATCTTGTCTACAGTTTCCTGGTCGGACTTGCTACCCGCAACGATACCGACCTTTGCATTCGGAACTTCATTAATCTGCATATTTACTTCCTACTGTCTACTTCTTACTTCCTACTTCTTAGCGAGTCTTGCAAGGCCCTTCTTGCCGATGTCCTTGCGGTAGAATTTGCCTTCGAACTGAACCTTTTCGCAAGCGGCGTAAGCGATGTCCAAGGCCTCCTGGAGCGTTGCACCGTGACCGACCACGCCAAACACGCGACCACCGTTAGTGACCAGCTTGCCGTCCACCATCTTGGTACCGGCATGGAGCACCTGGGCGCCGTTCTTTTCGGCTTCTTCGATACCCGTGACGACCTTGCCCTTTTCATAGGAACCCGGATAACCGGCGCTTGCGAGCACGACGATTGCGGAGCTGCCCTTCGGAGCCTTCGGGGCACCGAGCTTGGCGAGTTCACCCTTTTCAGCAGCGTCGAACAACGCGAGCACATCACCGTCGTAGAGCGGGAGCACAATCTGGCATTCGGGGTCACCGAGGCGGCAGTTGTATTCCACGACCTTCGGCCCCTTCGCAGTCACCATGATGCCCACGTAGAGCACGCCCGTGTAGGGTTTGCCTTCGGCGGCCATACCCTTGAGGGTCGGTTCGATAATCTTTGCCTTGACTTCGTCGAGGAGAGCGTCCGTCACGACCGGAGCCGGGCTGTAAGCGCCCATTCCACCGGTGTTCGGGCCCTTGTCGTCGTCAAAGACGCGCTTGTGGTCCTGGGCAGAAGAGAGAATCACGTAGTCCTTGCCGTCGCAAACCACGAAGATGGAGGCTTCTTCGCCGTCCATGAATTCTTCAATCACGACCGTCTTGCCGGATTCGCCGAAGACCGCCTTGTCGCCGAGCATTTCTTCGACAGCATCGTTTGCTTCCTTGTCGGTCATGCAGACGATAGCGCCCTTGCCCGCAGCGAGGCCCGACGCCTTCACCACAATCGGAGCCGGGTGTTCGGCAAGGAACTTCTTGGCGGAGGCGAGATCGGTGAAGGTCTCGAAGGCTGCCGTCGGCACGTTGTACTTCTTCATGATATCCTTGCTGAAGGCCTTGGAGCCTTCGAGCGCGGCAGCAGCTGCAGTCGGGCCGAAAGCGCGCAGCCCGCGACGGCGGAATTCATCCACCACGCCAGCGACCAGCGGAATTTCGGGGCCGATGACCGCGAGGTCAATCTTTTCGGCCACGGCGAGGTCGGCAATGGCCTTCGGGTCGGCCACATCGACCGGCACGCACTTGCCGAGGTTTGCCATGCCCGGGTTGCCCGGAGCGCACACGAGAGTGTCGCACAGCGGCGACTTCTTGACTGCAAGAGCGATGGCATGTTCGCGACCACCGCTACCAACGACGAGAATGTTCATACATTAGTCCTTTTCTGTTTCGAGGAATAATGTAGAAAAATAAAAATCGGTTCTTAACTTTTAGCGAGTTTACAATGCCCCGAATCAAAGCCCCTTCAAACATAAAGCATCATTTACTCCAAAATTTTTCTCCAGAATATGGGCAAATGTCTAATTCTTCAGGTTTAATCGCCGCCAATTCCTTCACAGTTTTTTCAGTTAAATCAATTTGGATGTCCTTCTGACAAGCATTTCTCGAATCAAGCAAAGGGTCTGCTGACAATTTAAATTTCAGAACCTGCTTCAACTGATGTTCATCAACAGACTTGCCAAGATACGGGAAATTAATTTCAATTTTCGTCTTTTGTTCTTTCGGCAAATCCTGTTGTTCCGTTCGCTCTCTATGTGTCTTACTAAAAAACCGATCTACACGGCCAGCTCTCTGCTCTAAATCACCAGGAGTCCAAGCCAATCCATAATGATATATTCGATTACAAAAAAGATGAAGATTTATACCTTCTTTGAGAACATCAGTACAAACAATAACATCAGGATAAAAAGGAGTATTAAAACGCTTGATTAGTCCTTCATTTCCTTTATTACCACCTATAGCAGGCATTACCCATTGTTGCAGATTGAGAAAATCTAATTTGCTTTCAAGATCACATTCATGCTCAATCGCATCGCCACCCAGCAATTGTTTGCAAACTAAATTTCCATTATCGAACAACAGTTTTATTCTTACACCATATGTACATTTTCCAGAAAACAGTCTTTTCATAATAGAGGCACAAATATTCTCGTCTTTTTCAGCCGTTAAATAGCAATACATAAGTTCCAGAACAGCTTCGCTTGATTTTAAATATTTTTCCACAATAGATTTTAACACTTCTCGCTGATAAAGATCGCTATCAACAATATCAACATTCACGCCAAATTCAGACAAATGGTTCCATATAGAATCTTGCAACAAAGTTTTCCTTATCAGCGTTTTCGAATAAGCAATTTCCCTGATTTTCCCAGAATCACCAATTTTGTAGAAATCCTTAATAAACTTCGCCATTTCCGTGTCGCCCTTACGTCTTAAGGCCAAAAAACAACATAAAGGTAAAATCTCAGACGGATTATATTTTCTTTTCCCCCCATATTCCAAAATATAACGATTCCGTTCTTTAGCAATATATTCATTCACTTCTTTCACAAAGTCATCATCTACTATTTTATCAACCTCTTTTACACCATATAGTTCCGTAAAATAATTTTCAGAAAAAAGAATACTATTGGGTTTATTCTTTAATAATGATTTCTTGAATTTCGACACGGCATAATACCCTACGCCTTTGTGATATTTTTTTAAAGCCAACCATTTAATAAGGTTACTTCTTGACTGAAGAGCACCAACATCCTCCGTTTTTTCCAACAATTCGGCCTCTACATTATTTTCATACAAATCTTTCTCATCGTTTTTCGTAGATGTTTTTTCATCATACATAGTTTCAAATGCTTTTTGAATATCATAAAAGCAAGCATTCGAAAGCCCCAGTTCATTTCCCCAATAAGAAACAATTCTGTCCTCATAAAGTTTATTAAGCCGTAATTCTAATTCTCTTACACTTGCAAGCCTACGAACAAAAATAAGAGATTTATCAGGCCGATTGCATCCACAACGAACTAATGGCAAGTTTTTCTCCAATAGTTCTTTAATTTCATCTTCCATAAAACTAAATTTTGGATGGGGAGGATATTTCCCTTTTCCAATCAATTTATCAAAAGATTTGCTTATATTTTGTAATATTTTCTTATCCGGAGCCTCGCCAGATTCCCCAATTTCATGGGAACCATAATTTTCAAATTCTTTAGCCATTTCTCCAGTTTCTTCATCATTCAGTTTTTTTTCGGAAGGCCTATAACTCTCAAATGTTTCCAAAAAACCTATTTTATATGCGGCATTATTTTTTGCTTTTATCTGAGCCAATTTACTTTGAATAAGCGCAAGGAAAAGCCTTTGCTTCAAACCATACTCATCGTCTTTTTCCAATCTTTCCGCCACATCATTCGGAGAAATATTCCTCACATCATATTTACAGTCTTTATCATACGCTCTTAAACGCCTTATCAAAAAATGTTCTAAAAATTCATGGTCAATATCCTTTGAAGCCGGAACATTCCCATTTTCTTCAAAATAAAGAAGTTGTGCCCTTAATGAACCAACATTTCTATGTGCAGGAGTAGCACTCAATAGAAGAAATTTTGAATCATTTTTTCTTGACGATATACCATTTAAAACTTCGCCAACAGAAGTTTTTTTTGAATCTTTACATCTTTTCAAACCTAGCCAATAATTCAAAAAAACCGTTGCATTGTTTTCATTTCTCAAATTCTGCGCTTCATCCACAACCACTAAATCAAAATTTGCAGTAAATTTCCTCAAAAATTTTCCACAAATTTTCCCCGAATCAAAAGAATTGAATTTCTCGCTATATTCTGTATTTACATCAATTCCTGTCACACGACACAAGCCTTCATATAACTTTCTTATTGAAATTTTATCGTTATGCGAATACTGCGAATTGTTATTGTTGAATCTCGCAATAGCATCTCCCATTGTAGAAAAAGTTGTTAGGCGAGCAAGAAAGACATTTTCACTTTTTTTTTCTTTATAACTTTTGAGAAAATCCTGACCATTAACAAAGTTTCTCACATTCATACAAACATTTTTATTCAAATTATTTCTCTGAAAATTTTTTATTTCGCTCACCCAGTTATCTTGGACGCTGCTATTAGGAGCAATAATAAGCACCTTTGCATCTGGTTTTTCTTCCAAAAACATCGCTATTACACCAATAGCTTGATAAGTCTTACCCATCCCCACTTCATCCGCAAGATAAGCATATTGCCTTTCTTGAAGAATTTTACACAGTGCCGTAACACCCTTCGTTTGTAATTCGGGAATCGAATCATCCCCATTGAAAGAAGAATTCCTGCCCGCAAAGTTTATGATCTGCCGCACACTTTGAAGACTCACGCTATCAAACATTATAATTCCTCTTTTTGAATTCACTTACAATCCATTTAAAATATTTTCTATCCACCCTTTTCTGAACAATCTTATTTATACTTTTTTCTATTTTGTGCAACTGTCTAGAAATCGCTTCGATTTTTATCTTATAAAGTTTCCTTCCATTGTTTGATTCATCATCATTGTTTAGCGATAGAACTTTCTTCTTAGGAAGCAGATTTATTACAGAATTCACATAACTAGCAACAAGCCATTCATATACAATATCTTTATTCTCCCTATCCAAGCAATCTTTCTGAAGAAAATTCACTATATTCTGAACGCTTCCCGGTTTCGTAACCAAATAACCAAACAAATCCTGATCAGCCATTTGCTTTCTCTGCATCCATTCTTTATATTGTTGCCTATATTTTTCAGTTTTTCTTTTTGTTTTTGGCGCATTTTCCAAAGAATTATTTCGTGCCTTTTTTATTTGATTCAGCAAATTTTCAAAAGATCTAGCAACGAGATAATAGTTGTCAAAAACATCTGAAGTATCTTTAGAAGCAACTCCTAGTGCCTTTTCTGTATCTTCATCGTCCGGATTAATTAGTCGCAAATCTGGCTTTCTATCATTTTTATTATCATCAGAATACGCGAACCATTCTCTAATCGATTCATTTAAATTTTCGCAACTTAATTCGGGTCTATATTCACCTGCATCAAGCTCATTAATCAAGCCATTAAAGCAAACCTTGCCATTATCAGAACAAAAAACTGAAAAAGATTTATGTTTTAAAAGATGATTTACAATCTCGGTAGACGCTTCCAGCTCTAATTCATCTTCTAAAACCCAACTTTTGGATAAACCGTCAAACCTAAACAAATATCTTTTATTTCTTTTTAGGCCTATGGAAGAAATTCGAATTTTAAACTCCTTCCAATAAACCGAGGCAGAAACAAAAAGACTTTTTTCTTCAACAAAGCGTTCATCGCGATTAGAAATATGATCCTCATCAAGTAACAAGTTTTCTTCAGAAATTGCTTTCAATTTCAATTTTAAATCGCCAATATTACTAAACACCAAAGCCGCTTCAGCATTTTTCCCTCTCAGTGCTGCCGTAGTAAAATTATATGAGCCAACAATTAATCGATTTCCAAATTGAATAACCTTTGCATGCACAAATCGAGATTCTTCATCATTCAATTCAGAAAAAGAAACGCCTTCATCCCTCAAATCTTCATAATCTTTCTTATATAAATTGTACGAATTGCCATCAATTGCAGGGAGAATGGTCGTTTTTGTTCTATTCGGCAAATCACCTAACAAATCCTTCGGACCATTTTCATCAAAATATGGTGATATAATAGTTAAGTTTCCTTTAGGACATCGCCTTAAATAATCTATCATCTTTATTCCCGAACCGGAATTAGTCCAAACAAATTCAGCAGCAGCATCTTTTGTTTTATGCTTGTTTAAAAATTCCTTCAATTCAGAATGTCTATTCTCATTATTCTCAAGAGAATTAATAAATCCCAATAAACTTTGAGAAAGCTGCATAGATTTCACTTCCACACAACCAAATCCTTCCTTATTCCTTCCGTAGCCAGAAACTGTTAGATTGCAAGAAGATACGAACAGATGAGCAGACTCTTTTTTTTCATCCTTTCGGCGACCATAGATAACAATAATTTTAGGATGAAAAACACCCGTTTTTACATTTTGGGGAAATACGGGGACTGTGAGACTACTAGAGCCAACAGACACTGCATTTTTATCATAATAAACAGACAAATGGTTTTTCCTAATCCACGCATCCGCATCCTTCAATTCTCCAATTGTCCTAATCTTCCTATCAAAACCCATAAGATAAGCTACTATATGCTCATCAAAAAAATCCGGTTCATAATTGTATGTTGTAAAAATGAAATCTTGCACTTCGGAATACAATTCATAAACCGATTTCAACGCATCTCTAATTTTTATTTCTTTAGTCATTTTGACAACCTAAGAATTTCATTTTTTACAGACATCAATGAGTATAAATAATAATCTCTATTCCAATCATCAATATTTATATTCATATCGTCAACATCAACAAAAGATTGTAACATCCCTGAAACGTCCGACTCAACCCAAACGGAACTATTCTTTTGCTCACAAACACTTTTATGATATTCAACAACATTTTTTTTGTAATCTTCGGAATACGGAGAACATTTTTCCCGCAGAAATCTAATACGCTTATTAAACAAGGATGAAACATCAGCTTCTGGAATACTACAAAAATCGTCGTATCGTTTTTTATGCTCTTCTAAATTTTCTATTTTTATAGATTTAAGATCTTTAGATACCATCACTTTATAAAAGATCTCTTCCAAACATCTTAAAAACGGTTCAAGCTTCAAAATATTTGAAACTTCACTTCTCTCCCGCGGCAAGGAAGAAATTATTTTTTTCGCTGTCAAACCAGAGCTAACCTTTTTATAACAAAGTTTCATCAGTTCCTTTTCTTCACCGTCAACTTTATACAATCTATCTATCCAAAATTCGCACTCATTCGGCCTAAACTTACCAAACACAGCCTCATACAAATAGTCCTGTGCACTAAAACGATTAAACATTCTATTACTTTCAATAAATTCTTTAAATGCTTTTTGAACATTCAAATAAATAGACTTGCCATAAAGTTCTTTCACATCATTAAGATCTATTTCCAAACCACTTTTCCCATTTATAATTCCCATCGTAGAAAGAGGTGTTTTATATCGTCCATAATATCCTAACGAAATCTCACGAACAAGAATTGTTTGGGATGTGCTTATTTCTGGATTACCTTTACTAGCATCAAATTTATTTTTTCCATTATCAGCACCAATTATCCCTTCTGTTTTTTCTCTACTAATTGCAGAATAAATAAACAACTGTTCAAAAAGAAGAATCAAATCTGAATAAGACAAATTGGTTTTTGTTTCTCGCACTTCGCCGCAAATCGAAAGGCATAACAAAACTTCTCGAAATCCGTGAATACTCGTACTAATTGTAGTCAGATGATTAACCACTTGCCTTCCATAAAAAGACCATATTGGTTGAAAACCTAAGGGATCTCGCTGCGATGTTCCCGAAATATCCTTATCTTCCACCGTAAAGAAAATATTGTTTAGCAATTCTTCTACGTTCATTTTTTCCCTCTTGTCAAGTCCAGCTACTTCCTTAAATACTTCGTGCCACGCCCGGCACCGACTGTCGTGACGACTCCATTTTTCACCATCTTTCCCAAAACATATTCAACAGTAGTCGGGCTGACATCGGGAAGAATTTTGCATATCTCGGATTTCGATATCGGCAAAAGGCTGTTCAGTACCGTCGCCTCGATGCGGGAAGTTTTGGTTATCTTATTCGAATTCACCGTCGCAAAGCGCTTGTCCAATTCTTGATAGCACTGGTAAAGCATGCTTAAAAAATGCTGGACAAACGGGAAATAGTCATTGCGACTCTCGTGCCAATTCACGGAAGATTCCCGCAACGATTCGTAATACCACGACTTGTTCTTGCTGATTTGCTCTTCGTACGAAATGTACTTGCCGACATCGTAGCCGTTCTTGTACAAAAGAAGTAGCGAGAGCAGTCGCGACATTCTGCCATTCCCGTCTCTGAACGGGTGGATGCACAGAAAATCAAGCATCACGCACGGAATGAGCAATAGCTTGCTTATGGAATCATCCGCAACAGCGTCCATATAGGCGAGTTCCAGTTGTTCCATTGCCTTTTGTGTTTGGGCTGCGCAAACAGGAGCGAAACGAATCTTGCGCGTCCCCGACTTGTCAATTTCGAGAATCACGTTGTCTTCGTTCTTGAACATGCCTCCGCGGCTTTGGGCCACTTGCGCGAGGAGCGTCCGGTGCAAAGAAAGCATAGTCTGCACAGAAAAAGGGATGTCGTTATAGCCGGTATGGATAAGCGAAAGGGCGTCACGATAACCGGCGATTTCGGCTTCGTCATGATTGAGCGGGGCGCTGTTCTGATTCACGATTTGCGCAATTCGGTCGTCACTGGTGATGATGCCCTCGATAGCATTTGAACTTTTAACCGACTGAACCTTGGCGATAGATTCAAGTTCCGTGAAAATCTCCTGATGAGATTCCTTGCGAAACGACGCCATCGTCTTTAACGACGCAATAGAGGATGTCGTATTGACCAAATTTGCGGGCAACAACCCACTTTTCAGGAAGGAATAGTCAAATTTATGCATATTCAGGCCTTTTTCTGCATAAAATATAAATTTTTTTATGCAGAAAAGCAACAGAATCTGCATAATCATTCAAGAATTTCATGCAGAATCATATTTTTCAGGAATCATTGTATATTTAAAGCAAATATTCAACCCCGAGACACATATGGAAGAGACATTCAAGACTAGAGGCGTTTGCGCGACGACGATTCAGTTCACGCGCGACGGAGACAAAATCAGGAACATCCGCTTTACGGGCGGATGCAACGGAAACTTGAAGGCTATCGCGAAGCTCTGTGAAGGCATGAGCGCCGAAGACATTGCGGCAAAGCTCCTGGGCAACACCTGCGGCGGGAAGCCGACATCGTGCGCAGACCAGCTCGCCCGCGCCGTCCTCGGGAAAGAAGCGTAATATCTTAAACATTACCGTTTCTTGAATACGACGATTTCAGCATTGTCTGCGGCACTCAATGCTATTATATAGAACACTCTAACATTAGAACACGACAAAAATCATAAAATTTTAAATTTTTCCCGTGCAAAAACGCATTTTTTGATTCTATTTTATGCATGTAATCAAGAATAAAGGATAAAACCATGTTTGCCAGAATAAGCCCCGCGTTATCATTTATTTTTGCGATACCCCTAATATGCCTCACGGCCTGCGGATCTACCGATACATGCGACGAAGTGTATCACCCGATATACAAACTTGCCGACTGCCAAAAGAAGGTGGGGAACTTCAAGAAGGGCACAACGACCCACTACGTACATTCCGAAGGGTTTGAATTCGACCTGACCGTAACCGAGGACACAATCATCAATAATGACTGGACAGATTTTTGCGTAGTGGCAAAAGAAGAAGACCGCACCATTCTGCTCACCTCCTCCTATCCCATCATGAGCGTCGAGGTAAACTTCCACGGCAGTATCAATGTCAGCAAAGAAGAAAACAAGCATAACCTCGTTTTAAGTTACCGCATGCCGATAAGCATAACCCACGAGAATACGGGGTACTATGTCGACCTTGATACCAATGGAACCCCGATGGACAAGGGCATCGAGAACACCCTCATGATGCTCGACACCATTACCTTCAACGGAACAACCTACGATAGCGTTTTCGTCATCATGGACAATGCGCATTACAACGGACTCAACTACCAAGAAGAAGTTCCCGGCGATACCGCCTACCTTTATTTTTCTAAGGAAAAGGGAATCTTGAAACTAGAAACCACTGACGGCAAGAACTTTACCATCAAGGAAGGGGGCGACGATGAATAAATTCGTAATGTTTGCCGGAATTCTGTCCGTAGGTATGACCTTCTCTGCTTGCGGGATGTTTGAAGAAGACCCCTATGTCGGAGGCGAATTCGCAAAGCTGGTGCAGAAAGAGCAGGAACGGAGCGACACAATCAGGGTTGTTGACAACTGGGACATTGAGGACACCTATGTGGAACGCATCTACAGCGACAATCCCGAATATTTCTATTTCGAGACATCCGGCAGCATCAACGAAATCAAGATTGAGATGCGCGTCGAATGCGATGAGGATGGTGGCAAGATGACTGTTTCATGCCTCAGGTATCGCCGCAATGGCATATGGCACTACGGTCCAGACATCGTCTTCAAGGACCTTGATGGGAACAAGATGACAAACAGCGATGGCTATACTATCCACATGCTGGATTCGTTGAAAGTCGGCAAAAAGACATACAAGGACGTGCTGGAATTCGACGCCACTGGTGCCAACGAGAACACATGCAACTTTGACAAGTTCTATGTTGCCGCAAATGACGGGCTCCTACGCATAGACCTGCAGGACTCCATCACCATCGAGCGAAAGCCTGGTAGAAAATAATTTGTAAAAAATTGCAAATCGACACCGACATCAGCTTATATTTAAAACAATCATGAAAAAGGTCCTGAAAGTCCTGCTTATCATCGCCATCACAATTCTGCTTACCGCAGCATTCTATGGCTACCACGTGTATCGTGCGATTTCCTTGGACAAAGACGACAGTCTAGCAGATAGCCTAGCATTTTCCAAAACGGCCTTGAGCATTTTCACATCTTCCGTGGAGTGGGATAAAGCCATCCAATGCAAACCAATGCCAAGGTCTCTAAATTCAGGACCTTTTGAACCAGGTGACTATTTGCAAACAGGCTCTGTTGCAGACGTGTATTACGGGACACATGATGAATTCGGGAAACAGGACGGCTATGAATTAGGCGCCCGCTACGCAAAAGACTCTCTAAAAGGCGAAGAGCGTTCTAAGTGGGGCGCAGGCATCATCACCGCCGAATACAGGAAAGAGGATAGCTGCTATTACACTTCAAAACTCATCGAAGTGGACGATGTGGATTCCATAATCATTACGAAAATCGCCAACATACCGAGCAACGAAACGCGCCGATATATCGGGAAGCGCCAAAACGGCATGGTAACGGAATGCATCAATTGTAGACTGAACAACGGGATCTGCGACGACACCATCAGCGTAGAAAGGATAGAATTGAATCCTGCAACCGGAAAGATTGCAAAGATGTTTTCAAAAACGAGAGAAACTTATTTTGAAGGCGTAGATTTATGGGTGCAAGACGAATTCATTCCAGAAACACAACTTTACGACAACTTGGGACGGCTCGTCGAAGCAAGTTTTGATGGCAAGAAATTCCGCTACGAACATTCCACGAACGACACCGCGAATCTCGACGTAAAAATTTATGACGAGTCGGGAACGAAGCTTGGTTTTTACAAGAGGAATCTCGAAAAAGACGGCAGTCGGAAAACGGTTCTATACGGAAATAATTTCGAAGAAAACAAAATAACGAGCTACTACCAAGACGAAAAAATTGTCAAGGAAGAATCCAGCCATATCAAGTTTTACGATTCGAAGCATTCTCGCATCAGACTGTTCAATTCCGCAGGCGACGAAGTACTCGACTCCTCTTTTTACGAAAGCTCCTTTTTGCCTGGAATACGCAACGACGCAAATTCATTCATAGCGAGAAAATCCTATGACGAAAACGGGAAACTCACGGCCACCGAGGAATACGAAGAAGCGTACGAAAGATTACTGCCTTTCATCTTCTTCCCGTTAAAATCGGTCGCTCGGGGAAAAGTGAGAAGTTACGAACTGGAGTATGACGCAGGCAGCATTTCGTCCATAACATTCCAAAACGACGACGTGAATTTCGCACTGCGCCGGGGGCTCCCCGCCTTGAGCAAACGGATTGTCTTTTCGAAAGGGAAACTCGAAGATATCAATGAGTGCCGGGAGCCCTACGATCTAAAGAAGATTTTAAAGCCCCGAAGTCCACAGAAAAACTAGTCTGAATGATAACGACAAAACCCATTACCGTTTCTTGAATACGACGATTTCGGCATCGGCGCCGTTCTTGCCGTATTCGCTCACGAGAATGTAATGCTCGTCGCAGGCGATTCCGTAGCAGCGGCCTTCGGCACCCTGCTTTTCGACCTGGTTACCCCAGTAGCTAGCGTTATCGTCCAGGAGCTTGATGCTGTTGCCGTTGATCTTGTATTCCTGATTGATGAACGAGCCCTGCAAAACGAAGAGATTGTCGATGCGGGGCATGTCCTTAATGCCGAGTGCATTGATTTCTTCAATGAACTTCTGCTTTATGGGCGATGTGGCATGCGGCAGTTGATCTGCCGGGAGGCGCCAGCGTTTGAGTGTCGGGAAATACTTGCGGAGTTCCACCTTGTACTCTTCGCGAGTAAGGCTCTTGCCCGTATTCTTGTTGAATTCATCGACGAACTGCGAGCAGAATTCCACCATTTCTTCCATCGTGAAGTCGCCGGTGAAGGCGCCGTCCTTGTAGCAGTAGATGCAGTATTCTTCGTTCTTGCTGCCGTCGGCGTTGGTGCCCAAGATTTCCGGCGAAAGCGGCATCCCGCAACTTTGACAGAATTTCATTTCCATAAGTTCTCCTTTTATTTCTTCTTTATCGGGTGGCGAATAACGGTTTTCAACTTTTCCGAGGCAACCTTGCGCACGTCGGAGAGGTAAATCTCGTGGTGACGCCTCGAGTCCGAAATGTCGTTTTCGTAGCCGTTATCGGCGATAAACTTGTCCATTGC
Organism: Fibrobacter sp.; assembly: GCA_016285835.1. Taxonomy (GTDB): domain Bacteria; phylum Fibrobacterota; class Fibrobacteria; order Fibrobacterales; family Fibrobacteraceae; genus Fibrobacter. The sequence continues at coordinate 6,473 of JAEERM010000026.1, read as the reverse complement.
AGCGATTGTCGCGGGTTCGTCATCGTACGAGCCGGAATGCATGCACTGTACGCAAAGCCCTTCTTCGATTTCTAGAAATTCGACTTTCGAAAAGTCCATTTTCTTTTTGCGGGTCGCCTCGTCAACAGCCCAATCAAAATCGGCTTTGGTAACAAAGTCAGGGAGCCTGATGACAGAAATCCACTGGAAATTTTCCTTGTGGCTGTAATCGATTCCGTCAACGTCGTCCTGCCACCAGAATCCTTCAAGTGGCGGCACGACGTAATCAAAGTAACCCTCGATTTTGTGGTCACCCTTTTTACTCATCTTAATCGTGTATGCGATTCCGTACAAAAGTTCGATAGACTTTTTGTATTCACCATCTTCTTCATTCGGGTTGCCCCTGCCACGCACCGCGATGTAGTTCATCTTCGGGACGGTGACGATCTCGGGTTTGCCTTTCGGCATGTAGAATTCTTTATATTCTTTTTTAAAGTCAAATGGCATGATTACTCCTTGACGAACGACCCGATTTCCACCAGATTCCCTTCAGGATCGGCGATGTAGCAAGTGCGTTGTCCCCACGGCTCCGTAGTCGGCGCCATGATGCCTTTTGCACCTGCGGCGGTGACTTTGGCGTATGCTTTATCGACTTCAGCGTAGTTAGCGACACCCAATGCTATTTCGAAATGCCCGTTGACGCCTTTGCAGTAAGCAAACTTCTGGCTTGTCATTTTTTCAAAATCCGATTTTCGGAACAGCAGGAACAACGTCCCATCTTTCTCTAGAAAAACATTGGTCGTGTTTTCGTCTTCCTTGATTTCAAAGCCCAAAACGTCTCTGTAAAAGCGGACCATCGTCGCCATGTCATCGACAAAAATTCCAAAGCCTTCTAATTTCATTGCAAAATCTCCTTGTTTTACATACACAAATGTACACTATTTTAAAAATTTGTCAAGCTTTTATATGGTTGCACGATTATTTCGGAAATACTGCGGTAACCCTGAAGAAAAGCGGCCCGAAACAGATGAAAAATGCAATCAGGCAGTGAAAATGCTGTTTTCGACGGGCTGACAAAACCAAAAAAGTTTGCCAGCCGTTTTTTTCGATACGATTTGGCTCGACAGAGCCGAAAAGGTTCAAACTGCCGAATTTGATTGCAATCGCCCCTTTTGGGTTACTTTTTGTTTTGCAAGGAATGGCCTCGTGCTACTCCTTGTTTTTTATGCAACGTAATGATAAACCAGCATCCTTGAATTCACCCCAACCTAATACATCGTGACTGTTGTTGTTGAAAACATAATGTTGTGCGGACATGCCATATTTTTCCGCTGTTGAGGTCCAAAATACGGCAGAACCGTTTATTCCTGAAAAAACTAATGAGTGATATGGTTTATATCCTGCTGGCAACGCGTTAAACCCTAAGCGGTCCAATCCCGTACAAACACTCCATTCTTCCACGGACTTTAAGGTTCGTCCACTGCCTTCTTTTCCGCCGGTGCGCATTCCCGTGTAAGCGATAAGAGTATCCCATTCAGCAGCAGAAGGTACATGCCAGCCTTTGGGGCATATTCCCTGCACTGGTTCTTCTATGGTACATTCATGTTTCATTCCACATTCTCCATAGGGCCGGTCGACAACGGCTTGCCATTGGTAAAGTCTGCCATATTTTTCACAGTTTTCCGGAAGAGTGTCGTAGCACCAACTAGCACTTGTTTCATAATTTAGATTTTCAGCCATCCATTCCTGATTTCCGATAACGACAGTCTTGTAGGTTTGATTATCTCGTTCGTCGGTGACTGCGGAATAATGGATACTTGACGATGAGAAGGGAATTGACGAACTTGAGAATTCGTAGGTACTATCGCTAATGCAGCGGATATTCCTCTTTAACTGGGTACCGTCCTGTAATTCCGTCAATTCCGTATCGAAGAGGATGCGAGTCTGGTAGCCATTACCGGCATGTATTTGGAATACATACTTAGTTCCCCCGTACACGGTCGATGTTGTCCAAAATGCAGCACTATATCCCGCACCACCATTGTATTCTCCGTAGGGATAGGCTCCAAATCCGAATTCATCTTCGCCAATATCCTCTTGCCAGCCTGTTACGGACATCAGTTTTACATTGGCCTTGAAGTACGACGTGCTGCGAACGGTGTCTTCTCCTGTATGCAGCATCAATGTGTCAAAGTCCTCCTTCGAAGGAGTTTTCCAACCAATCGGGCAAACCGTCTTGATTTCACTATTTGGATAATACCTTCCATGGCTATCGCAGTATTTTTCAGAATTTAGGTAACAGCAAGAACCATCCGTTACGTAATTCAAGTTTTCGGCCATCCAATAATGTCCACCAATGGCAACAACCTTATACTCTTTGCCATCTCTCTCGTCAACCAGCTTAAGGTATTCTCCCTTATATCCGACGGTATCCGCCCTTGTTAAAGGAATAACCCTTTCCCATGCAAAGGCCGACATCCATGTATGCGGATCAAACCCGTCGTGCTTGGTAAATAGCTTTGCAAGAGTCGTATCGAAATCCTTTTTCATCTCGGCGTTTTCAGAGCACCATTTGTCACCCAGGCAGCTTATGGCATATTTCGAATAGAGGTAATCCCACAACTCATACGACTCCGGAGTGGCCTGAACATAGGGGAATGCATATGCATAAATGGAATCTATGTCAATCGTGTTACCGGCAGAATCTTGCGGAAGGAACCAACTCGCGGAAACCGAAGTAGTGTCACGGATGAAATCGTAGAATATCGTGTGCACTACTTCGTTGGTCCCCCTTTTGTGGGCGCGAATTATTACAAAATAAGTCGGATGGTCTTTTCCCATTATAATATCAAATTGTCCGTCGTGTTCGCCAATGTAAGGTGCTTCGATGGTCTTTCTGAAGGATATGGGAATAGGCTGAAAGTATTTAACCGAATCGACCTTGGCCGGAACTTTCCATGATTGGTAATACAATGCGCAAGCAAGCGAAAAATCCTTATGTGTATCCGTAAACGGGGTGAGTTTGATGCTGTCTGCATTTATGTAGGCGAGGGTTCCCAAGCGTTCCTTGTACTTATCAAATGTTATGGGAATGAAGAGGCTGTCTTCGCCGCTTATCAGTTTGCACCGGGAAAGCGTCGTGTCGCCTTCGTAATATTGCGGAGCCACGCTGGGTGTTATAGTGAAAAACAGAGAACCATTCTTGTAGGGATAACTTCTTATATCTGGGTAAAAACCCAAGTAAAAACGGTCAACATGCTTGAATATTTCCCCGGGCTTTTCAGACGGGACAATATCGAATGTGACCTTTGTCTGGTTACAAGTTGACACTGCGGAGATTTCTATGGTATGCTTATTTTCGTCGGGCAGAGGGAGTGCCTGTCGTCCCCATTTCGATTCGACCATCTCGATATTTTTACCATCAATCTTGTATGTCAAGACTGAATCACTGCACGAGGAGAATCTAGGAGAAACTTCGAATACAATGGTGTCAATGTAAAAGTTCCGCTCGATGGCATGGTGTTCACCATTGCCAAGTATGCCATTGAAGATATAGGATTCCTGCGATGCGGCGAGCTCATAAATGTTGCTCGTTCCGTTATAATGGAGAATTTTAACGTAAAGTGAATCAGAATATTCAATAGATCGTTCAGGCCCCTTGGGGCTATCTGAAGGGGAGTCGCTACACCCGGCAATCCATGCGCATAGAAAAATCAAAAAAAGAATCTTTCTCATAAGTCAACCTCATTCCGCTACTGGTACTGGTAGTAACCGTTGTTATAGGAATAGAGAATGATAGTCGACGGCTGGAGCGTCACATTCACCTTGGTCCTCGGAATAATCCTGATGGAATTCGTGTTCTCACACAGCCCAAATACAGTTTGATTGTCAAAAGTGAAATTGCCGTTGTCGTCAATGTCGACTTCGTCGCCGGCATTGACCTGCAGATGGCGTAGCGAAATTTTCTTTTCAAAATAGACGGTATCGAAACCATCCAGGTGCATTGTAGATGTGCCTGTACGTTTTACCATTCGCGGCAGTTCCGTGTCGGCCTTGACGGAATCTACGACAACGTTACCGAAGGTACCCGAGAGCGACCAATGGATTTCTACGGGGTCAGGCTTGGTGATTCCGGACGTGTCATCCGATGTGCAGCCACATAACACCACTAATATTGCAATAATCAGGAGTCTTTTCATTTCCACCCCACTATTCGTATCTGCAAAAAAGGAAAAGATGCTTCTTTTTAGTAAAAATACTTTTTTTGTCACTAGTGTCCACTAAAAACTTAACATAAAAACAGGTTGTCGATGGTCGGCATGTCCTTGACGCCCAGCGCGTTGACTTCTTCAATCAGCTTTTGCTTGATAGGGGAATTGGCGTGCGGGAGTTCGGCATCGCTTGATTTCCAACGCTTGAGTGTCGGGAAATACTTGCGGAGTTCCACCTTGTACTCTTCGCGGGTCAGGCTCTTGCCCGTATTCTTGTTGAATTCATCGACGAACTGCGAACAGAATTCAACCATCTGTTCCATCGTGAAGTCATCGGTGAAGGCGCCGTCCTTGTAGCAGTAGATGCAGTATTCTTCGCTCTTGCTGCCGTCGGCATTCGTGCCCAGGACTTCCGGTGTGAGCGGCATCCCGCAGCTCTGACAAAATTTCATTTCCATAATTTCTCCTTTTATTTCGCTTGCTCGCACGAATGTACACTATTTAAAAAACTCTGTCAAGTACCGTAAAAAAGTTTGGTTGGCAATAACCATATGCCGCTTCTAGTTCTAGCGAATATGTTGGAGAGTGGCGTTATGGTTTGGAAAAATAGTTCTCGAAATAAACGGACCAGTATTTTTCATTATAACAGGAGGTTTCTAATTCTTTCCCGTTTGTTGTTGCTTTCAGATTCTCAATTTTTTCTCCCAGCCATTCGTACGATAATTCAATTGTCTGAAAGGGAATCGCATCCTTGTATAAAACGATTTCATTAGCGTTTGCGGAATAATTAAGGTAAATGGAAAATTCATTTCTGCTGTTATTAGCGAGTATTTCTTTGCAATTGTCGTCGTGCCAAGGTCCAACCCAAACATGTGGGCTACAAGTTTCCATTTTATGCTTAAAACTGTAATCGTAGGGAATTTCGGTTCGTGATGAATCGTTTATTTCGAAGACTCTAATTTGGAACCTTTCAAACGGAACATCATTAGGCAAATATCCATATATGCTAATATAATCTGTATAATCGCCATGACCTATCGGTTTAAAATATTTTCCGCCTAAATCAATCTTGAAAACTATGCTACTCGAATCCGGTCGCATTTCTTCATTGACAGGAAAAATAGTCTCTTTAATGGGCTGTAAAGGATGCTTGTTAAGGTATTCGTATATATGCGCTTGGTATGTTTTTGTTTTTTTATCGTAAGTGATATTTAATTTTTTGTAAGGCAACCCATGCTTATACCAAATAATATAATCGTTCTCAAAATCATTTCTGTACAAGGTCCAGTATGGTGGCATGATTTGTATTTGCCTTGTAGAATCATTTTGGGAAAATTGTACAAACAAATCGTTTGGCGAATTGTCGACAACGGATTCATTGAGCAAGGTATCTTTTTCCACCTTTTCACTGATTAAAAAAATATAGGGGTACGAAGGTGCACAACCTGTAAAAAAAATCGTCAGGAACAATATTGCGATTTTCCATATTTTCATGTCTATAAATATAGCCATAAAAATTGTTTTTTACAGCGCCTTCACGAGCGGTTCCAGGGTGTCAAGATTCACGAAGTCCACTTGCTTGCCGTAGGTGGCGATGAGGGAATTAAAAAAAACTAAATTTACGCCCGTTTTCAAGGTATTGCATGGCAGCGTCAAAGACGAACATCGATATGCTGAACGGGCCCCTCGGGAGAAAGATCCTGAGGTTTGCTATCCCTATTGCCTTGAGCAGCATTTTCCAGCAGATGTTCAACTTGGCGGACGTCGCTGTGGTGGGGCAGTTCGCAGGCGACAAGGCCCTCGCGGCCGTAGGCGCGAACACGTTCGTCATCAACATGCTCATCAACCTGTTCGTCGGGATTTCCGTGGGCGCGAACGTGGTGGTGGCCAACTCCATCGGCGCTCACAGCTACCGCTCCGTGACACGGAGCGTCCACACGTCCGTGATGGTGGCGTTCTTCAGCGGGATATTCCTCTCGTTCGTGGGAATCTTTTTTGCAAGGCCGATTCTCGAACTGATTTCGACGCCTTCGGACGTATTGGACATGGCGGTACTTTACCTGCAAATCTACTTTGCAGGGATGCCCTTCGTGATGATCTACAACTTTGTCTCCGCTATCCTGCGCAGCAAGGGCGATACAAAGCGGCCTCTCTATGTGCTCATGGTGGCGGGAGCAGTCAATGTGGCGCTGAACCTGGTTCTGGTGGCGGGCTTTGACATGGGTGTTGCTGGCGTGGCGATTGCAACGGTCATTGCCAATACCATCAGCGGGATTACCTTGT
>JAEERM010000025.1 GCA_016285835.1 Fibrobacter sp. | reverse complement strand
TTCTTCGACAGCCGGACTTCCATCTCCGGATGGCGTTCCAGGTAGTCCACGGTCTTGCCCGCGACGATATCCCCCTGGAAAACGAGGCGGACATGCGGGGGCAGTGCGGCCAGGATTTCGTCCTTCAAAAGCGGGTAATGGGTACAGGCCAACAGAACAGTGTCGATATCCGGATCGGCGGCCAGGAGGGCATCCACGTCCTTCTTCACGAAGAATTTCGCCCCTTCCGTACCGCGCTCGCCGTACTCCACGAGTGGCACCCACATGGGGCAGGCATGCTGGGTCACCTTCAATTCCGGGTAAAAATGCTCAATTTCGAGGAGGTAGCTCCCCGACGACACAGTTCCGGACGTCCCGAAGATGCCGATATGGCCCGTCTTGGAAAATTTCCCGATTTCCTCGGCCGTGGGCCGGACGATGCCGAGTACGCGCCTGTCCGGGAATTCCACCGGCAAGACCTGCTGCTGTATGCTGCGCAAAGCCTTCGCGCTCGCCGTGTTGCAAGCGAGGATGACCAGCGGGCACCCGCGAGCGAACAGTTCGCGCACGGCCTGCAACGTATAGCGGTAAATCGTCTCGAAACTGCGGGAGCCGTAAGGCGCACGGGCGTTGTCGCCCAGGTACAGGTAATCGTACTGCGGAAGCACCTTGCGCAAGTCGCGCAGTATGGTCAGCCCGCCAAAGCCCGAATCGAACACACCTATCACAGGTTGTCCTCCATGGCCTTGCGCACCATCGGCATGAGGTCTTTTTTAGGGTCGAGTACGCCGCCGCGTTCCTTCTTGAGGGCGGCCACGTCAATCGGTTCGAGGATGCGCACATTCACGTCGCAAGGGGCGGACGACACTCGCCCTTCCCACACCTGGCGCGTTCCCTTGAACACGATGGGGAGGACAATCGCATCGGTCTCCACAGAAAAACGGAATCCGCCGCTCTTGAACGGCGAAAGCTTGCCCGTCTTGCTACGCGTTCCCTCGGGAAATACGAAGATGAGCGGAGCCGACTGCAAATTGTGCTTGACAGCCTCGTGGACAGATCTTGCGGCACCGCTTTTCTGGCGGTCCACACATATACAACCAACACGCTTCATCCAGAAGCCAAGGAACGGGATTCTCAAAAGGTCGGACTTCGCAATGAAACCTGTCTTGCGTTCGAGAGCGAGGAATGCCACCGGAATGTCCACATAAGAGCCATGATTGCCCATGACAAATACAGGGCGAGTCCAATCCACCTTAGCAAGGTTCGCCTGGTCCAGAACAGTCAAGTTGACGCGCAAAATTTTCATACAGAACTTGGAGAAGCACTGGATTTTGTATTCCAGCCAACGGTCCGCATCGTTCTTTTTGAACAACATAACCGAAAGGAAAAGGGGAATATGCACGAACATGTAGCCAAGCGCACCGACAACAACAAAAACTTTGAACAATAAGAGCGGCATTTTCGTATACCCTTCCACCTTCGTTTGTTTGGGAAGGAACCTGGAGCGGCGCATTATGCGCAGGCGTCCCTTCCAAAATCTCCTTCGACAATATAACAAAATCAAGTACGCTTCGGCACGAGTCACCCCCACATAGAACAAACGACGTTCCTCATCGAGTTGCATTTTCCGCTGTGTCCGGTTCCCAAGGCATTCCCCAGGCGTAAGCCCCTCCGCAAGCCCAGCATAGAACACCACCGCATACTGCAAGCCCTTGGAGGCATGCACCGTCTCCACGTGGACGCCGTCTTCCACTGTTTCGCCCTCATCGTCATCGTTCTGGCCCGCCACCGGAATAAGCGCGTCGCGGAGCGCTTCTTCGTAATACAGGCGCAAACGGTTGTACCGTACGAGAATGGCAAAATTTTTCCATTGCAAGTCATAGCCTTCGCGGAGTTCCTTCATGCGCATCACAATCCGCATCATTTCCTGGACAGGGTTGTCGCTGTCCCATATTTCCACCTCCCGGTTCTCGCGAAACAGCGGGTTCCCTCCCGAGCCGCGGGAGTTGCCCGCCCGTAGCACCTTCCGCAGCCGGAGCGGCTTGTTCGTAAATATTCCGTTTGCAAAGTGGAGCACTCCCGGCACCGAGCGGTAATTCCATTCCAGCCGAATAATCGTGCAGTCTCTAAAGTCATCACAGAACCGGTTGATGTTGCCGATGTCCGCCCCGCGAAACCCGTAAATAGCCTGGTCATCATCCCCCACCACGAACAAATTCTTCCGGTCGCCAAGGAGCAAGCGCACCATCCTGTACTGCGGCGGGTTGATGTCCTGGTATTCGTCCACCATGATGTCTTCCCACATTTCGTGGAAAAAGGCACAAGCTTCCTCGTTCGTCGCAAGGAGCCTTATTGCCAAATGAATCAGGTCGTCAAACACGACCTGTCCAGACTCAAGGACCTCGGCACGTACACCCTCAAGTTTCGCAGCCACCGAAGCCGGCACACTGTCGGAAAACAGGTCTTCGCGGCTGAACGCCTTGATGTGGAGCTTGGAGAGTTTCGCCAAAAATTCCCGGTCCGAGGAATCCCGTGGCGTTGGCGGAACCTTAAAGCCCAACATTTCGTAGGCGTGCCTCCCCCCGATAATTTGCCGGAGCATAAAAAGAGCAAGCGAATGGAACGTACACAAGCGCACGCCCGCATCCGGGAAAAGCGCCTGCACGCGCTCGCGCATCTCGGCGGCAGCTTTCGCCGTAAACGTAAGCGCAAGGATTTTTTCGGGAGCCATTCCCGATGCAATCCTGTACTGGATTCTCTTTGTGAGCACCGAAGTTTTTCCGGAACCCGCACCGGCAAGCACGAGCAACTGGGAACCTTTCTCGAAATCATGTAAAACTGCAGCGCGCTGGTCGGAATTCAGGCCAGACAAAATGCCATCGACATCCATGACGCCTCCTGTCGAACGGGGCTTTTGCCCCATGGTGGATAAATCAACAGGCGACCGCGCCGTTAGCGCGTACCAAGGAATGTTACGATTCCGACGTTTTGCCGGCAGGGCGACCGCCAAGCAAGAACCCAAGCGCCCCGAACAGGCTGAGCAGCAAACTCACGAAGTACGCGAGCAGCTGGATCACCACGGACTCAAGCCCAGGGACTCCGGCACGAGCAAACAAGGACTGGGCCAAGAGTTCACGCGGGCCAAAACCGCCAATCGAAATCGGGAGCGCACTCACAATGGCGACCAGCGGGATATAGTAGAAATACCAAGACATCGTCAAGTCTACGCCCACAGCCATGCCGCAGAAGTAGTGGACGAAAATGCGCAGCGACTGCGTCACCGCCGAAAGCCCCGTAATGGCAAGCCACAGGTTGACCGTCCTAAAGCTCTGGAAACGCCTGAACATGTGCGTCAACCGGAGTCCAATCTTTTCGGGAAGGATTCGGCAAAGAATTCTATTGAGCAAAAGCCCCAAGCGGCGGCTGAACAGCGAAGCGAACAGCACACAGAACCCGAAGAAAATCCAGAGCGAGGGCCACATGAAGGCACGCTGTTCCGCATCGTGCATAAAGAACAGCAAGCCCACCGCAATAGCAAACAACGTAATAAAGAAGAGCCCGAACAACCGGTCGAAGAACGTCGCCGTAAGCCCAGCCCCCACGGTATCTTGCCCACCCTGCATGCGGATGTCGTACACCTTCTTCACGTCGCCACCAACATTGCCCGGCATGAAGTTGTTGAAGAAAAGCCCGACATAGTACAGCTTGAGCAGGCGCCAATACGAAAGTTTCACGCCCTGCTTTTCGAGCAGCAGCTTCCACTGGAGGCATGCCGAAAAGTTCGAGAGGAACATGCAAAGGAGGGCCAGCGCGAACGGCAGCACGCTATCCCAGGAGAACAGCGTATACAGGTCGTCGATACTCCAGTCCGGAGCCTTGACAATATTGTTGTAAACAAAATAAGCAGGAACAAGTGTCACCAGCAACTTGAGGCAGAACACCAACGTAGACTTTAGCTTGGGCGACATTCTCATTTTGTGCCCTCCCCGCCAATAGTCCGTTCCAGCAAGGCAAGAGTCTTGTTTGCCGCATCGTCCCAGCTAAACGTACTTGCGTATTCCTTCGCAGCCGTAGCAAGCGAATTGCGGAGCCCTGCATTGGAATAAACAGATTCCATTGCAGAGGCACAGGCGGAGGCATCCCCCGCAGGGAACAGGATTCCCGTCGTGCCATCTTGAACGCTGTCCCGGAGACCAGGGACATCGGAGGCAATCGTAGGAGTATCCAGTTGGGCCACTTCGACCACGGTCAAGCCCCAGCCTTCCTTAAAGCTCGTTTGCAACAGGGCGACAGCACCCGCCATCAGTTCGCGTTTGCGTTCCGCTGTCACATATCCGGTAATTTCTATACGGTTCGAAAGCCCACGTGCATCAATCCAGGCGGGCAACTGCTTGAGCAGTGGGCCGTTCCCCGCGATAACGAGTTTCACCTCGGGTTGTTTCTTTGCAAAAATCTCAAACGCTTGGAGCGCCACCCAAATGCCCTTGTAACGATGCACCCTGGACAGCCACAAAAAATACGGCGTCAACGGAGCCGGAGTTTCCGGGCGTTCAACCGGATCGGACCCATTATAAACCACATCGATGCGGTTTTCGGCAACACCCATTCCGGCAAGTTCCGCCTTGGTACTCGGGCTTACCACGACAAAGCGTTGCTTGCGGTAGAAAAACGGAATCACGCGTTCGAACGCCCAAACGCCTAGCGCCACCGGGAACGGGGCCTCGGCGAAAATGGAGGAACGCCAAAGATGGTGCATCTGCACGAGCACCGGTTTCTTAAAAAGAATCGGTGTAAACAGCGGCAGTTTGTTCAGGTCCTCGTACACCACGTCAAATCGGAATTCGCGGTCGAGTTTCCTTGCCATGCGCGCCACTGTCAGCTGGAACAGCAGGTCTCCCCCGCGACGCACCACCTGGATGCCATCGACAATTTCGCGGTCCTTCGCGCCATCAAACATCGTCGTGAGCAGCACGACCTTGTGCCCCATAGCGGCGATTCGCGCAAAGATACGATGCAGGTGCTTTTCCGCGCCGCCGGCGGCCGGATGCATTCTGTCACGGTAATTGACGACGAGGATATTCACGGGATTTTACGACCATTACGGCTTGCGGCCCAGCACACCAATGCAGAGCTGCGTGTAGTGCATCAAAGAATTGGACTGCAAAGCGTCCAACAAGGCGTCCTTCGCCTTCTGATAAATGGTTCCCTGCAACGGGTACTTCGGCAATTCCACGCCCACCTTGAAGCCCAGCTCGCGGAGCATGCGATAATACAGGTTCGGGCGCATCCAGTCCCCATAAGCGTATTCGCAAACGAAACCGGCGTCCTTCATGAGTTTCTTGAGCTGCGGCATGGTGAACTGCTTTTCCCAGCCGGCAAACCACTTGTCCATCGCAATCAGGATATGCTTGATGACCGTGTACGGGTGAACCGTCTGCGGCACGTCGCAAAGGCAGCATCCGCCATGCTTCAAGATTCTGTAGTTTTCCTGGAGCAGCGGGAGCGAGTCCTTGAAATGTTCAGCCAGACCCTGGTGGAACACGAGGTCAAAAGTGCAATCGGGGAAAGGCGCCTTGAAAGCATCGCCACGCACCAGTTTCAGGTTGTCGTAGAGATTTTCCTTGGCACGGAGCGCATCTACAATCTTGAGGCTATTCTCTGCAAAATCAAGGACATAGACATCAGCGCCGAGACGCGCCAGTTCGGCACTGTCGCGGCCCGTACCCGCACCGACTTCCAGCACCTTCAGGCCTTCCAGCTTAAAATTCTTCTTTATCGCATTCATGATAGACGGAGACGACGGATAGACCTTATCCATGTCGTTCTTCCGCTGCCAAAAGCGATTCCATACGGATTGATCGGGCTCTTTAATTGACATAACGCGCAAAATATACGAATAAATGGAAGATTACGCACACCATTCCTGTAAAAACGCCTTTCTCCGCCACGGCAGATAAGTAGACCCGCCCAACAGCCCTTTTATTTTTTGTATAGTTTTTACTACATTGTAACGTTTTAATGACAACTATGGACTTTTTTTCGGCTCGAAACGGGTCAACAATCGCCTAATCGGGTGAATTAGGGGGAAAATAACCTTTTCGTAAACTTTCTTTGGAAAAATTTACACGATTGGCACGTTACTTGCTTAGAAAATAATGGATATTATAGCTAAGGATTTTTTCGCAATGCATATTGATTCTACTGATACCACACTTAAACGTTACCTTGAAGATATTCGTCGCACCGCACCTCTTTCTAGAGAAGAAGAACAGATTCTGTTCCAGAGAGCCAAGGAAGGCGACAAGATTGCCCGCAAGAGGCTGATTTCCGCTAACATGCGCTTTGTGCTCAAAGTGGCCATCCAGTACCGTGGATGTCCCATTCCGCTGCCGGACCTGGTGAGCGAAGGGGCCATGGGACTTGTCCGCGCTATCGAATCTTTCGAACACACCCGCGGTCTCAAGTTCATCAGCTACGGCGTCTGGTGGATCAAGGCGTACATCACGCGCGCCATCAACGAACAGGGCAACCTCATCCGCTTGCCGGCAAACCAGCACCTCCGCGTGCGCAAGGCTTTGCACGAGCAGTCCCGCGGTAAAGAAATCAACGAAGAAATCCGCGAGCTCATCCAGATTGGGCAGCGCGGCGTTTCCTTCGACAGCCCGCTCAAGGCCGATTCCAAGGCCACCTATGCCGAAGTCCTCCCGGACAACGCCGCCTCCAACCCAGAAGCCGACTCCGAAATCCAGAGCGTCGAAGCCTTGGCCAAGGATCTCATGGAGCAGCTCCCCGAACGCGAAGCGAAGGTCATCACGGGTATCTTCGGCATCAACCAGGAAGCCCCGCAAACACTGCGCGAAGTGGGTGAATCCATGAACATCTCCCACGAACGTGTACGTCAGTTGCGTGACCAGGCCCTCCGCCGCATCCGCAAGTACAACAGCAAGGACTTCCTCCAAGAAAAGAAGGACGCCTTCCTCGCTGCGATCAATAAATAGCGAGCCGCTGTTTTATATATTTCTGGTGGAGCCCTTCGGGCCCCACCTTTTTTATTCGACGAGGAAACCGTGCGCAGAACATTAAAATCCGCCATGCTGCTCACAGCCGGCCTTACGGCCATGGCCGTGGCGCACCCGCATGTGTTCGTCGACGCAACCATCGTTGCCGTATTCGACGGCAATGGGCTCATCGGTATAAAGAACCACTGGGTTTACGACGAGATGTACAGCGCAGCGACGTTCGCCTCCGCCGACTCCGACGGCAACGGCCAGCTTTCGGCAAAAGAAACGGAGCAACTCAAGAACGGCATACTGGGCCCCATCGCCTCGAGCAACTACTATAACTACGTCCTGGTGGGGACAGAATTTCTCCCGGCCAAAGGCGTAAAGAATTTCAAGGCCGAGATGAAAAACGGCAAACTCGCCCTGGATTTCACAGTATCCTTCTCGATACCCGTAAAACAGGACTACACCATGGCTACCGTCGCCGTCAATGACCCCACAAACTACATCCAGATGACGACGGACATGGAAGAAGCGGATGTCGAGGCACCCGACGAACTGGACGTGGACTTTTTTGCCGACAATCTCAAAGGACTCACATTGTTCCGTGCCTTCCGAAGCGAAATCCAAGGCCTTTACATGCGATTTAAGAAGTAGGTGCGAGGTTCGAGGCTCGAGGCTAGGGATATAAAAAAGGTGTCCTGGCCGGAGCACAGGACAACCTTTTTATTCAACTATCAGACAGCAGGCTGATTATTTTTTACGCTTCTTGCCGCGGCGCACGCCCCACTTGTCCTTGACTTCTTCTTCGATCTTCTTCTTCTCGTACTTCACGACCATCTTGAACTGGACCATGTAGACACCCGTACCAACGAAGCGTCCGCTGTGATCCTTGAAGTTCCAGTTCACGAACACCTTCTTGTCCGTATCCAAGCAGTTGCCGCCGAACTTCCAGCTATTGCACTGCACGGTGATGGAGGTATCGTTCACGTACTGGCCAAGGTGATCGTAGTAGTTCACCACGAAGGTGATGAAGATGTTCTCAGGCTTCAGGGAATCGAGCACGGACGGGTCAACCGTACCGTCAGCCGATATCTGCGCCCGGTCGACGAGTTGTGGCACGAACCGTTCGCCCAACTGTACTAACTGGCCCAAGGCACCTTCCTTCTCCAAGTCTTCCTTGGTCGTGGTGCTCGGCACATAGCGCAGGTTCACGGAGCTCAGCGTGCGGTACATATCGTCAGCATCATCGAAGTGGCCCATCTTGGTAGATTCCACCAAATGGTTCAGCAAGCCAGAGATGACAACCGGCGACGGTTTTTCACCGGCAATGTTGCCGTAGTTATCCCTGATATCGTCCTTCGAGCCGCGAACCACCATGAGGGAGTCGCCAGGCAGGATTGTCGCAACACTTCCGTCGAGGACCAAGGTCGCCGTGCGTCCATCACTGGACCACAGGATGCTCGTCGGCAACAGGTCGATAACATCCTTGCCGTGAATATAGCGGAAGAAATCACGCCCTTCCAGATCCTGGTACTGCACCACCTCGGAGAACGTGACCGCCAAGGAGTCCACATTCTTGCCGTAATTGAGCACAGCACCCACAATAACCGGAGGCATCTTGTCTGCTATTACCGCATTTTCTTCGTTAACAAACGTCTCTCCGAGAACATCGTAATATGTGAATATCGTTGCCGGAGGCAAATCGTCGTTAATGCTCGTTACGCCAGTAGTCAACTGCGTGCTGCTACGGACGTTCCAAACAACGCGGGTCGAATCCTTCGGATCCAGGCTCAGTTCATCCGGGCTCGCCATCAACTGGATCAGGAGACCACGGAAGCTGTACCACGGGAAGGACATGTGCAACATTTCCAAATCTTCGCTGGTAACCTTCTTCGAGAAGTTGGTGACAATCTGGTCCAGGACACCATCGCCATCGGTATCCCAGTATTCCACATTCTTCACAGAAGGCACACGGTCAATCACCTTCACGGGGACCTCACGGTCATATTCATCGGAAGTGATGTACTGGAGATTCTGGAAGGTGACGTTCGGGTACAGCGAAATGCTGTCCTTATCTTTACCAGCAAGTCCCAGGTCCTTACCCACCAACACAACCATATTGCGGCTAGGCATATAGGCATTGGAAATATCGTCCAAATCAAATCCATGGCGGTCAAGTTCCTGCTTCAACATGATGAGCATGTCAGGATTGTTGATGTCCGCCGGGATCAAATCGATATTGAACTTGATGAACAGGGAATCCTTGCCCGTCTTGTCGCGAATTGCAAACGAAGAATTGATAACATTGTTGCCAACTTCAATGAGCTTTACCTTACGCGCATAGCACGTTCCGTTTTCAGTCTCGTAGTTAATGATGGCGTAAGCATCCTCGGGGAACTTCTCGGGGAATTTCAAGTCCGACACATCCATAGACAACCTATCACGGGTTGCATTCAACTCGATGACACTATGCACCTTCTGGGATTTACCCTTGAGGACAACCTCAATAGACTTCACAGTAATGCTCGAAGGAACCGTATCCTTGAGGAGAATCTCCTGGAAATCCAGAAGTTTGTCACCATCAGTATCCTTGACAAAGCCGACGATTGCATCCGGAATCGGGTCATAGAAGTTGATATTATCTATGATAGCCACCTTGCCGTTGCCCACAACGTAGATGCTTCCCTTCTGCACAATCGTATCGGCAGTCACCCAGATAACTACAGAACCGTCCGCATTGTAAACAATAGAATCAGGCCTGCTCGCATCGTCCGGATTCACAAGGTCCACATCGCCTCTAGGAATCACCGTGAGCGACGTTATGGAATCGCCGAAAATCTTCTTGACCTGCGCGGAATCGAGAACAATCGCTACCACCTGGCCAACCTGAGCCGAGTCAAGCCCGCTGCCATAGCGGAGGTCCATCTTGGAAATCGGGTTGTTGTTCTTCTTGTAGACGTTCTCGCCCACCTTGATCGTGCCCGGAGTCCCTTCCGGAGAATCCACGGGAATCATAACACCCACTTTGGAAACGAGCGAGTCGCCATCTTCGTAGTTGTCGTTCGACGGGTAGAAATCCAAGGAACCCTTATCGTCCTCGTAGTCATCAAAGCCCACGTAAACGCGGCTGGAACTGGATCCATCCGGGAAGTCGTCGCCGTTACCATCGTTACCGCTGGAACCGGGATTGTCCGGGAAGTCGTCACCATTGCCATCTTTGCCGCTGGAGCCACCATTTCCATTACCGCCGCTGCTAGAAGAACCGGTCTTGCCGGAGCTGCTGGAGTTGCCGCCTCCATTACCGCCAGAACTGGACGACCCATTATTATTTCCACCGGAACTGCTAGAAACCTTCTTGGAACTGCTGGAGCCGCCGTTACCGCCATTGCCACCGCTGGAAGAGCTCGTCACCTTGGAACTGCTGGAGTTTCCTCCGCCATTGCCACCGCTAGAGGAACTATTCCCCTTGGAGCTGCTGGAGACCTTCTTGCTCGAGCTGCTGGATTTCGGCTTGGAGCTGGAGCTGTACTCCTGCCTGCTAGAACTGATGCCCATGGAGCTGCTAGAAAGATTGTCGTGGCCCTGGTTTGCACTGGAGCGGATTTCTTCAACGACATCAAGCGGAGCAAGGTCATCAAGCCAGTTGTCAATCCACTGGACATGGACCAAAATGTTATCCGTAATATATTTCTGCGAGTTGGAAGTGTAATCGACAAACACCATGTGACCGGTATTGGACGCCACAAAAAGATGTCCATGACCATCAACCGTTCCCTGGTCAAGACGCCAACCCACATGGTCATTCGTTCTGGGTTCAGTCAAGTTCTCATACGAATCATCAAAGAAGTAGTCATGCAGGTCGATAGTTCCCACAATGGTAGCCGTCATCTTTCCGTTCTTCCTCTGGGGCTTGATCTGCACAATCTTTGCACCGCCGAACACGAATATCGTATTGGAATACGGGTCGTAAGTACCGCCATGGGCGCCTTCAAGCGAATCAATCAAGATTTTGACTTGCATCTTGGTAATGGCGCTATCCCCCACGGGGGCATGGAGCGTATCGGACATCGTCTTGTTCTTCACATACACCTTGGTCGTATCCGTGATATAGCCAAAGTACGCCTTCGCAGCTTCATGCTTCTTCTCATCAGAAGTGCAACTGTGGAAGTTATAGCCTACAGGGGAATTGGGGTCGTCTTCGTACCTTTCACAACCGCCGCCAAAGTAATTGGAATACGTAAAGAAGGCGTTCCCTTCCTTATCCCAAATCAAGGTTGCAAGAGAATCATGGAACACGCGGTCACCCGACGTTTTCGTCAACCTCACACGATACCCCTGGTTGTCGAAACTGTTCGGTTTGTCCTTGGTAATCTGTATTCTGTGCAACTTTCCCGGAATGCCGGCCGCCCACACATACTTCTGGCTCGGGTCGACCATCAAGTGCCAAACACCGGACGAAGTCGTCGAAGAGGCAACGATGCACTTTTTACTACCCGCACCCGCCGTCTTGCTCACTTTGTAGACGGTGGAGCCCTGGGCAGCAACGATCAGGCTTCCATCCGGATGATGCACGATACCGTCGGCACCGCTCATGCCATCGCCTTCCGTACAAAGGATCCTCTTGTTTTTCAATTGCAAGTAACCATTACCGTCATAGTAATAGTCCAGGCTCTTGACGCGGTCATTCTGCGCGTATTTCGTATAATACAGCGTTTCTGTCGTCGCCGCATGCGGGACGATATCGCCAACCTGCTGAATCCAAATACCCGTAGCGGGATTGGAAGGTTCGCCGTATCCGGAAGCACCAAGAGCGAAAGATGCGCATCCCAGCACGCCAACGGAAATCAACCATTTTGCCATCTTCATCATAGCTCTATCCTCCAAAAAATCACTCACCGAGCGTCATACCGTCCGAGCCGGCACGGATGCCCCAGTTATAAATTCTATCCACTCTAAACGATTCCTTGGCTCCATAAACCTTAACCCTTAACTTGGCGACGTACACACCGACGCCAACCTTGCGCCCATTATTCGAACGCATGTTCCAACGCAAGTACAACTTGCGAGCATTCTCGAAACAGTTTCCACCAAAGGACTTGTCGCTGCAACGAATTTTCCCGGATGCATTCGCGACATAGCCACCCAAGTTCGTAAACACATCCAGTTCCCAGCTGAGGCCAATCTCATCCAAATCCAGCTTAGCACCACCAGCAGTATCGGACTTCATAATTGTCGAGAAACCAATATCGAGGAGCACGCCCAGCGACTTCTTCATTTCGGAATCCATGCGAACATCTTCTTCGACAAAACGTTCCGTGAACGCAGCCTTGTCGGCCAGGAGCACGGCGCGTTCCAGCGTAGCAAGCGATGTCGTCTTCACGATGACACGCGGGTCGCCCTCGACCATCACCGTCGGAGCTTCTTCGCGGACGCAGTTGCCTTCCAAGTCGGTAAAGCTCTTATTGAAATTGCTGAACTTGACAGAATCCGCAGGGTTCATTCGATCGGAAAGATCGACGCCCCCTTCCAGGTACAACTTTAATGTCTTGCCGTTATCGGACCAACTATGCGTGCCAAGCCCATAATGGACCCACTTGCCGTCAACGAAGAATGCAAGGTCGTTCTTGGAAAGTTCAAAAGCGGTCGTGTCGACGGGTTCGGTAAAGGTCACGGTGAACACATCCGGAGACGCCTTCTGGAAGGACTCGGGATTCAGGAACGTTCCCGAGATAACCGGCGACATGCGGTCGTGCATGCCGAGCATCGTTGTCACGGTAGAATCCTTATGACCGGCAATGGAAATCGTATTCGTCATCTTGGCAAAGCCATAGGGCTTATCCTTCACGGCATTCGTCGAATCAATATCGGTAAGCATCTTCTTTATGTCGTACTTAGGATCGCTCAAATCGAAACCGATAATCGTTCCGTCCTCCGACAAAGAAATCACGCCCTTCTGGAGCAGCGAGTCCAACTTCTTGAACTTGAGTTCGTGGACTTCGCTCTTGGAATCGAGCCAGTACAGCGAAATGGTCGTTGTCTTGAGATCATCTTCCGTGAGCGGGCTCAAGAAACCGATGGAGGCACTGTCCATGGTGCCGTCGCCATCGCGGTCGTAGAAGCCGTTGTTCTCATTGGTCGCGTAAATGCCACCGGCATTGCGCACCGGCACTTCACGGTTCTTCCCGGTCTTGTTGCCGTCGGCTGCCTGGATTCCGCCATCGATCGAGATGCGAATCATGTCACCCACTTTCACAACACCCGTATCGACGGTGAAGCGCCACTCGTCGCCATTCTTCTCGATTGCGGTCTCGGCAATTTCTTTGCCGTTCAAGACAAAGCCCTTGCCCTTGGTCCACGAGGTGTCGATGTCCTTGTTGAACTTGATAATGAGGACGTCGGTATCCTTGTCGCCATAGAGGATGGATGCCGTCTGGATGACAGCACCAATATGGTCGACCAAGTCCGTGCGCAGAGTGTCGTCAATCCCCGTAAATTGAGACTTGACCGCCACCTTCAGAGCGCCTAACGCATCGTTGCCCGATGCCGACATGTTGAGTGATTCAAAATCCATTTCGGTTTTCAGCTTTCCGGCCTTGCCCTGGTCGTCATTATAAGAATACCATTTTCCGAAGTTGTCCTGGTCGGGCCAGCTGTAGGCAAAATCCGTAAGCACAACGGAATCGCGGTCGCCACTGAACCAAGCCGTAATCTTGTCGCCGATGCCATCACCGTCCGTGTCAAACACGGCAGCGCTGTCCAGGTGCGGGAGATTGCGGTCGTTGATAGTCAATTTACCCGGGAAAGCAGCATTCACGACAAACGTCGCATTGCCCTTGTCGTCAAAAGATTCCGGATAACCGCTGAGCTTGAACGCCTCACCTGGGTCAGTACGGCCCGTATCGATAGCCATCACGACAAAGCCTACGATACCATGATCTTCGGGAGTGAAATCAAGCTGGATCCCCAAGCCCTTGCGTTCGGGAAGCTTTTCGCCAGCCAGCGATTGGAATTGCAAGTTGTCCCCGGCGCCCTGCGTCGAGAAGTAGAAAGTTTTTTCGAGCGTGGAATCCGTAGCGCCAGAATCTGGGCCCACCGGAATATAGACGCGAGCATAAATCGTAGCCGATTCGCCCACGTCCATGTTCAAGTCAGAAGCATGGGTGACAACACTGTCACATTCACGGGTCCAGCAATACTGGATGGCCGGAGCATAGAAGTTGTAGTAGGCGACAATTTCAGGTTCCGCATTTTTTTCGACCAAGGTTCCCACAGGGATATTAAACACCGGGTACGAAGCACTGATACCGAACCAGCGGAAACCGGAATCCAAGGAATTCACCTTCATCATGTTCACGACGGCCGTGTCGGGTTTCAGGACGATATCAAGAGAATCGTTGTCGGCCTTCGGAGCATAGACGTAAAAATCGACATTACGCTTGGAATTGGTCGGGAGCCCCTGGGCATCCTTCTTGACCTTCACGCCCTCGTCCATCGTGTACAGGTTGAACCTACGCGAGGATTCGATACGGGAATACTTGCAATAGGGACTCGGTTCACCATCGTAATCAATGCAGTCTATTTGAGGGACCGCAAAAGAGCACGTACCCGCCATAAGCAGGAACAATGCAGAATACTTAACGATACGCACGAAATACAATCTCATTCAGGGCTCCAACAATGAAAAAACTACAAATACCAATATATATCTTTTGGTAAGGATAAGTTTTGTTTACCAACGAAGGTGAGGCGAATATCACACCAATTTTTGCAGATAACGCAAAATGTTAAAAAAAGAGCCGAAAAACGCAAAAAAACGAAAATTTCAACTTCAATCAGTTCAAATTGGAATATATCCGTTTAGAACATCGATCACAATGGAATCCATAACCACCCAGCCATTGCCCACCAACCGGAGAGTGTCCCCCTCCTTTACCAAGCAGCCGTTTTTGAGCCATTTTGAATAAGAGGATTCCTTCAGTTCGATACCGTCCCTGCGCAAAATTTCCAAGTCCAAGCCGGAATTTTGCCTCAAAGAAAGCCAAACACGCTCCGTCCAGATGTCGTCTGGTGTCAAGGAATCTATGCAAAGTAAGTCTTTCGGCATTCCATTTAGAACAAACTTCTTCCATCCCGGATAAATTTCCGGTGCATGAAAGCGCAACCCTTTAAAATAGGAGTGTGCGCCCGGCCCAAAACCAATGTATTCCCCGCGATCCCAATAATTTTTATTGTGAACACTCCATTTATCCGCACGGCAAAAATTGGAAACCTCATACCGTTCGAACCCTCGCTCTTTGAGTAGGTCCACGCCCTTGAGATACATTTCTCCGTACAAGTTCTCGTCCACATACAGTTCGTCCCGCGCAATCCGGTGACCGAGACGCGTACGGTCTGCAACGGTGAGTCCATAAAAACTCACGTGATCCAGCGGGAAACTGGCCAGATAATCCAAGTCTTCGAGGAATTCTTCAACAGATTGCCCCGGCAAGTTGAACATGAGATCGCCGTTGACCTCTACCTCCGGTTGCATACAAAGCAATTCAAGCGCCTGGATTCCGTCTTCTACGGAATGATGCCGACCAATACGCTCCAAGATATCGCCATGGAACGACTGGAGCCCAAGACTGATGCGCCCTACGCCGCACTCGCGGGCAAGCGCTACCGTAAACTCGTTGCATGATTCAGGATTGAACTCCATCGAGACTTCGCGGAGGCTATGTACATCAACACCGAGAGAACCTAGCGCATTGAACAACCGCACAAGGCATTCCCCCGGCAACAGCGACGGAGTCCCTCCACCCAAGTAGAGCGTTGCCGCAGACTCCAGCACGCCAGGATTCCTCTGCGCAAAGCCTTGCATCTCGCGAATAAGCAAATCTGTATATTCAAAAAAAAGCCTGGAATGAGGTACCGGCATCACACGAAAATCGCAATAGTCGCAAACTTTCTTGCAAAAAGGTACATGTATATATATTCCAAGCATAACAAGCCACCGTCTTTGGCTTTCCCGCCTCTTTTGGGGACAATCCCGAAAAAATCTTTTCGTTTACACGAAAATTTAGTTATATAAAGGCATATGATCGGCAACCTTTTTGCAAAAGCTCCGAAAAAATTTCGGAAATGGATCAGGTTCTATCTTTTCCTGTCCTTAGCCGGCGTGTTCCTGATGCTGTTTTCTACGCTTTTATTCAAAGAATCGTCAGCCGACATTCTCCTCATCTTCATCATCTGGTGCTTGCCACTGTTTATCCATTAGCCTATGTTCGTAAACAGAATGACAGCACGCAAATTCAGAGCCATCTGCAACTACATTGCAGGATGGATTCTGGCGACAGTCTGCATATCGGCCCTCGGCATGACCGCATTTGGAGAATTCAGCCTCTCCAAGCTGTTCTTCATGCTGCAACTTTCCATATTCGTGGGGCTTTCGCACGGGATATACGATGTCGTTGTTCTCCAAGACGAAATGGACCACCGCAGCGTCCCCACGGCACTGTTCATACGGTCACTCTACTTTATTGCAAACATCAGTATAAACTACGCACTATGCATCCTCCTCTGGGATATGAACACTAATTCAGGCCAGTTCATCACGGATCATGGGCTCGCAAAGGTCGCGAAAGAATTTTCGTCCCCAGAATGCATTACAACAATCGCGCTGTTGTTCTTTCTCGCCCACTTTTTTACTTTCTCGAATTCTGTACACAAGAAATTCGGCACCCGCGTGTTTATCAATACGCTCCTCGGTAAATACCAAGATCCCGTAGAAGAAGACCTGATATTCATGTTCATCGACTTGCGACACTCAACGGAATTTGCCGAAGAGCTCGGCCATGTCAAGTACAGCAGTTTCATGAAGGACTACTACAGGTTGCTCTCGAACTGTTGCGCGGAAAACCGCGGAGACATATACCAGATTGCCGGCGACGGAGCCTTCCTCACCTGGAAAACGTCCTCCTGCAGGAGGCACGCCCGCCCCATCAACTGCTTTTACGACTTCGCCGTCTGCCTCGAAAGGACAAAACCCCGCTTCATGAAAAAATACGGTGTAGCACCTTCGTTCAAGGCCGGAGCGCACTGCGGCAAGGTGATTTCCACAGAAGTCGGGAATTTTGGCAGCGAGATGGCCTACCACGGCGACGTGCTGAACACAACCAGCCGTATCCAGAGTCTTTGCACCAAGCTGGGGAAGGATTTTTTGATTTCTGAAGACCTTTACATCAAGCTTTCCCGCCCCTTGCCACACGAATATATCTGCCATAAGGAAGGATTTTTCGAATTAAGGGGAAAAAAGAAAGAAATTTTAATTTTTTCTCTCCATACCCCTTGACAACCCTAAATTAATTATCTATAATTGGGGCACCCCGCGGGAATAGCTCAGTTGGTAGAGCACGACCTTGCCAAGGTCGGGGTCGAGGGTCCGAGTCCCTTTTCCCGCTCTAAAAAAGAAAACCACCTTTCAAGGTGGTTTTCTTTTTTTGTGTCGGGACAAAAAGAGACGAGGACCCGAGAAGAGGGGCCGACTAAAATTTTTCACATGCGAACAAAGTGAGCATAATTGAAAAAAAGACCCCGGCGCGAAACCGGGATCTTTTTTCGAAAAACATAAGCGGGGTTTGGCTAACTCTGCAACACCCACTCCGGATGTTCAGCCATCTCGTCGATCTGCATCTGGTGCAGCACGACATGGCCTGCAGAGAGGCTTTCCTGCACGTCGATGAGGCGCTGGTTGGTCGAGCCACGGAACTTGAGTTCCAGGGAACGCTTCGCCAGAATGAACGGCCCGTCGACGAGTACATCGGCAAAAGACAGCAGTTCCAGCAATTCGGGATGCTCAGGAGACAGTTCCATGAGCCTCTCGTACGTATAGCCAGTGTAAATCATCAGGTGGAAGCCCCGTTCCTTAACCTCACGGGCCAATGGAACAAGCCCCGCCGCCTGGGCAAAAGGTTCACCGCCACTGAAGGTAATACCATCGAGCAACGGATTTTCCTCAATCATGTCCAGAATATCCTCGCGGTCGATAAAATGCCCACCCTCGAAATCGTGAGTCTGGGGATTATGGCAGCCAGGGCAATGATGAGGACAGCCCTGGACAAAGACCGTCAGGCGAATGCCCGGGCCATCGACAAAGGATTCAGGAACAATCCCCGCTATGCGGAGACGAGGATAGACTGTTTCCATTTACACACCGTGCTTCACGCGATCGTTCACTTCGGCGCGCTTGGCGTTGTTGAAACGGTCCACAGTACCGACCAGGTAGCCGGTGATGCGGCGAATGCGTTCGAAACCGACGCCTTCACCATACTTGCTCATTTCTTTCTCTGACATTTCATTTCTCCTTGTGTTAAATAGGTTCGAGGTCGCTCCCGATGGTCGCTTTGAGGTATGAGCTCGGACCTACGGTCCTTTGAGCTTTCATAATCGCGCCTTCGGCGCCTTACTCTAGCTCATGCCTCAAAGGCTCGAAGAGCCGGCCTCATCGCTCACATCCTCTTACCTAATGCCCTTAAATGCGGGCATGCCCGGATAAAGTTTGCGAAGTTCCTCGATCTTTTCCGGCGAAATCGCATGGCCTTCGCTACGGCCGCAACGCGGGCAGCAGTCGCCAATCACGCCAACGAAACCGCAAACCGGGTCGCGGTCCACCGGATGGTTGATGGAACCATAGCCGATACCGGATTTTGCCATGTGGTGCACAATCTTTTCGAAAGCGTCCAAGTTCTGCGTCGGATCGCCGTCAAGTTCGATATAGCTGATGTGGCCAGCGTTGGTGAGCGCATGGTACGGGGCTTCGAGCGAAATCTTCTTGAACGCCGAAATCTTGTAATACACCGGCACGTGGAACGAGTTGGTGTAGTAATCGCGGTCGGTGACGCCCGGAATGATACCGAACATCTTCTTGTCGATGCGCACGAAACGGCCGGAAAGGCCTTCGGCAGGGGTTGCAAGCAAACTGAAGTTGAGGCCGAGGCGCTTGGATTCCTTGTCGCAGAATTCACGCATGTGGCCCACAATCTTGAGGCCCAGTTCCTGGGAGGCTTCGGATTCGCCGTGGTGTTTGCCCGTGAGCATCACCAGGGTTTCGGCAAGGCCGATAAAGCCGATAGAAAGCGTACCGTGCTTGATGACTTCGCCCACGGTGTCTTCCCAGCCGAGCTTGTCGGAATCGATCCACACACCCTGCCCCATGAGGAACGGGAAGTTCTTGACCTTGCGGCGGCTCTGGACGGCGAAACGTTCCATGAGCTGGTCGCTCACGAGCTGAAGCATGCGGTCGAGTTCCTTGAAGAACAGGTCCACGGACTTCATCTTGATAGCGATGCGCGGCAAGTTGATAGAAGTAAAGCTCAAGTTACCACGGCCGAAACTGATTTCGCGAGTCGGGTCGTAAGTGTTACCGATAACGCGGGTACGGCAGCCCATGTAGGCAATTTCGGTTTCGGGATGGCCCGGCTTGTAGTACTGCAAGTTGTACGGAGCGTCCTGGAAGCTGAAATTCGGGAACAGGCGCTTTGCACTCACGCGGCAAGCAAGCTTGAACAGGTCGTAGTTCGGGTCACCCGGATTCATGCTGACGCCTTCCTTCACGCGGAAAATCTGGATCGGGAAGATAGCCGTTTCACCGCCACCCAGGCCTTCTTCGGTCGTGAGCAACAGGTTCTTCATGGCCATACGGGCTTCGGGCTCGGTACACATACCGTAGTTGATGCTGCTGAACGGAGTCTGCGCACCGGCGCGGCTGTGCATGGAGTTCAAATTGTGGACAAACGCTTCCATTGCCTGGAACGTCGTCTTATCCGTTTCTTCGTAAGCCATCTTCTCGGCAAACGTCTGAGCCTTCTTAACCGTATCGATGTCGAAGGTCTTGGAAAGTTCGCGGGATTCAGCTTCCTGGAACTTTTCGTTCGGCACGAGAGTCGCGACCATGCCCATTTCGGCCATTTCGGTATGGAGCTTCTTCACAACCGGCTGGATTTCTTCTTCTGTCTTGCCGGTCAGGAGGATGAGCGCCTTGACCATGTTGGAAAGGTAAGCCTTGCGGTACGTGATTCGCACACCATCGGCCATGGCATAGTCGAAGTTCGGGATGGACTGGCCACCATGCTGGTCGTTCTGGTTACTCTGAATAGCAATAGCAGCAAGGGCCGCGTAGCTACGGATGTCCTTGGGTTCGCGCAGGTGGCCGTGACCCGTGTTGAAGCCGTTCTTGAACAACTTCTTCAAGTCGATCTGGCAGCACGTCATGGTAAGCGAGTAGAAATCCAAGTCATGGATGTGGATATCACCATCCATGTGAGCGCGGCTGTGCTCGGGCTTGAGCATCATCATCGTGTAGAAATGCTTGGCCGATTCGCTACCATACTTGAGCATGGTGCCCATGGCGGTATCGCCATCGATATTCGCATTTTCGCGCTTGAGGTCGGATTCCTTCGCAGAACTGAAAGTGATGTCGCGGAGCGTGTGCATGAGGCGCGTATTGACTTCGCGGATGCGAGTACGCTCGGCACGGTACAAAATGTAGCTCTTGGCGGTATCGGCATAGCCACCCTCGGTGAGAGCCTTTTCAACGGCATCCTGAATTTCTTCGATGTCCGGCTGCGTCTTGTTGGCGGCCTCGAGATGCCCCACGGCGTCGGCAGCGACCTTGAGAGCAGTACTGCTCAAAACGTCGTCACTGCCCAAAAGATTCAGCTGATCCTGGGAAGCCTTAATTTGTTCGTTCAATTCGCCGGAAGCTCGGAAAGCCTTGACGATAGCGTCGGCAATCTTCTCGATGTTGAACGGCATTTCGCGGCCGTCGCGCTTCTTCACAGTTAAAATCATCGTCTTTCCTTTCAGGTCCGTCCTCTTGTGGTGGTCCACCCTGGAAAACGTTCCAAAATTACAATATCTTGTGTATATGTCCAATCAACATCCACAAGATGTAGGTATTAAGATAATAAAAGAAATGACAAATTGCATAGATTTCCGGAAAATAAGATAATTTTTTTGTAATAATTGCGCGACAAAAACGGATATATGTAAAATTTTATAAATAATCCAAAAATACACGATTTTTCCGAAAATCGTTAACTCCGTGAAGAACAAATAGTTAGCATTTTATCCCTTTTTTGCCTTCCCAAAAAGGACCTTTTTTTTGGGGAAAAGGGTTGACAAATGGAAAAAGTTTGAGCAGTAGTTTTTGGAGTTACTTCAGTTCGACAACAATGCTGACCGAAGCTTCCACCTCGACGGAATCGGCAACAGCGGTTTCGTCGGGAAGTGCGGCCCCGTCCATCATGGCATTCGCGACCAGATGGCGGACACCCTTCGTACGGAAACGGGGAATATTGTAAGAAATCCCACCGCCATTTGCATTCACCAGCAACACGCGGCCGACACCAGCCCCAACGCCTTCCGCATAGTCCCTGGCCTTCGCCATGGCTTTCTTGCAGGCCACCTTGATAACGGCCGACTGCACGGAATCCTCGTCCTTCAGAAGCGCCTCCGTGCGTTCGATTTCAACATCCGGCTCAGATGAAAGAGCCTGCACCAAGGCTGCGGCATCCGCCTTGCGGTTTACCGTAATGTCAAACTGTTGCGTCGCCACGTAGCCGGCCAATTCGCGATGGCCGTTATAGTAGTTCCATTCCTTCCTCATATCGACGCTGTTCTGTTCTACGTTCGATTCCGGGATTTCAAGAGCCTTCACGTTATCGAAGATGACGGAACGGCGTTGCGAAATGCGTTTGAAGAGGGCGTCCTTGTCCTTGCCGCGGAGTTCCAACCGAAACCCCATCTCGAACTTGTCGGCGACAAACTTCTTGGACTCGGTTGCCGAAACCTCGATGCGCGGGACCTCGAACGACACGTCCCCATTAACGTTTGTCGCAGGGATCGCAGCGCGTTCATCCTTGACGGCACGGATAAGAACCGCGACACAAACAATCAACGCGATTAAATAGACGATGTTCAGAAACTTTGAAATCATTGCTACAAACCCCCTTGATTTCTGCTTAGGCTAATCTTTCTTCGTCAAAAGCCCAACCAGGATTTCAAAAAACTTGAAAAGAAGCGCTACAACAACGGTAGTGGTCATGCTGATGAAAGGCATCCACGGCCAGCTGAAAATGCCGCCGAGGACCGCGGGTACGCCAAACACGGGAATGCCCTGGATAAGCACGAGGCTTGCCATGCCGCAAAATACGGAAACAACCACCTGCCAGCTTTTGAGCCCCTTCACAAAGAACGCGAGCAAGAACATGCCAAGGAGCGGCCCCGTAAACAGCCCTGTAAAGAAGAGCGCATTTTTGAGAAGGCTCCCCTGCTGTGTGGCGGCAAAGAGCGCAAAAAACACACCGAGTACGCCCCAAATGACCGTCCAAATTTTTGCACGCTTGAGGCCACCCATGCCCTTCGATTCTTCCCAGCCCAAAAAATCGTGTTCCGATGTATTGCTGAGCGAGTTGATAGCTCCCGAAAGGCTGCTCATGGCGGCAGCGCAGATGGCCGCAACGATGAGGCCAGTGACTCCCACGGGAAGGCAGTTCACGATATAGTACGGGAATACGTCGTTCTGGCCAATCCCTTCGGGCAGAGTGGCGACATGAGCCATCTTGTAATAAACGTAAAGCGCAGCGCCCACCCAGTAAAAGAGGATCGAGACAGCGCAGCCCAGCACCATGGAAAGGACGCTGGAACGGTTTGCGGCCTTCACGTCCTTGCAGCTCAAATAACGTTGTACAAACTGCTGGTCACACCCGCGGATAGCAATCTCTAAAATCGCATAGGCAAAGCCGGCAGAAATCAGCGTACGCGCGTTAGAAATATCCATCGAAGCATCCCACCACTTGGTCTTGCCCGCCTCGCTTGCAAGGGCTGCCATTTCGCCAAAGCCGCCTACGGCATTCGAAATCAGCACGAGCACCAATACACCACCGCCAAAGAACACGCAGAACTGCATCACGTCGGTCCAGATGACGGCCTTGATGCCCCCGAACCAGGTATAGAAAATGGCCACCGCCGCCGAAACGATTATCGCCAGTTTCAAGTCCACGTGCAGGATTTGTGCAAGCACAAGAGACGGAGCGTAAAGCAGGATCCCCGTGCGAAGCAGCAAGTGCATGCAATAGAAAACAGCAGCCAAGCGGCGCACCGCCTTGGAACCAAAGCGAACCTCGAACAATTCATAAGCACTGTTTATACCAGCCGTACGGAAACGCGGGATGAATACGAAACCCACCACAACAATGCTCAAAAGTGCGCCGATTTGGAACATGAGGAAAGTCATGTTGTCGCCATAAACATCGGCAGGCGCCCCGAGGAACGTCGTTGCGCTCACGGAAGTCGCAATAAGGCTAATCCCCACGGCAACCCATGGGATTGCCCCACCACCGAACATGTATTCCTTGAGGTTCTTGTTACCGCGAGAAACCCAAAGGCCTATAGCCAAAGAAAACAACAGGTAAGCGGCAAGGACAGCCCAATCGACAACGGTAAACATATTACTGCTCTAACTTGTATTCAATAACCTGGTTGCGGCCGCCTTCCTTGGCCTTGTACAGGGCCTGGTCGGCATTATTCAAGGCCGCCTTCATGTCGTGGAATGTCGGAGTCACGAGATAGGCGCCAATACTTACCGTAACGCGGAGCGGTTCTGACTGGTGTACATCGAACTCCAGTTTACCCACAGCCTTGCGAATGCGTTCCGCCGTTTCAATCATGCCCTCGGGAGTCGTATCGACAAGGCCGACGACGAATTCCTCGCCACCGTAGCGGGCCACCACGTCAATTTCCTTGCGGATTTCTCCGCTGATGGCATCGGCAATGCCCTTGATGACAATATCGCCGACAGGATGGCCATAAGTATCGTTGACGCGCTTGAAATGGTCAATGTCCATCATGAGCACGCCGATATTGTACCCTTGCCGATCGGCCCTAATCTTTTCTGTACGGAAACTTTCGTGCAAAGTACGGTGGTTGATAAGCCCAGTCAGGCCATCGCGCATGGCGAGATCCTTGCCGTGTTCGAATTTACGGGCACGGTCGTAGGCAAACCCAGCCACGCCGGCAAACGCCTTGAGCAGTTCCTTTTCGTGTTCGGAATAACGGCCCGGGAAACGGCTTTCGAGGCATATCGCCAATTCCGCCATCTCGGCGCTCGCCTCGGTCGGAACCGGCATCACCAGCAACTGCAACAAATCCATATTGCGCTTTTCCTGGTTGTCGAGACGTGGCACATATTCGCTGAATCCGTTGCTGAAATCGCGCTCCACAAGGCGGTTGCGCAAAAGGGCCAGCACGCAGATACCCTTGTCGTTCAGGGAGAACTGCTTGTTGACAAACTGCTCGGAATCCACACCGTCACAGAACACCACATGGCCGATATTTTCGTTCGGTTTATCCAAAGCGAGAACTAAAAGACGATCGAAAGGAATGTTCTCCTTGACGTATTCGAAAATCTGCTTGTAGATATCCTTGACCGTCATCGTCTGGAAGAACTTGCGCTGGTAATAGTACAAAACGCTGAACTGTTGCTGTTCAATGTAGTTCTTGGCCGATGCGTAGCTCTTGTAGCCAAGCATGTCAATGTTATTTGCTATGTAAGAGAGAGCAAGAGCCGTATTGGAGTTGAAGGCGTTCGGGTAAATGGAGTCGATAATCAGCGCACCGGAACGGTTCTTGTTGCGGTCGAACACAGGGACGGCCACAATGGATTTGATGCTCGGGTTATCCAGATAGTAAAGCAGAGCCTTGCCTCCCGTGAGGTCGCCTTCGAGCAGGCGGTCCACTCCAGGGCGGAAAAGCTGGCCCAAAATCCCGGAATTTTCACCAATTTTCATGTCGGTCGCAATCTGCGTGGTTCCGTCGTTATAGAAAGAACGGACACCCCATTCGCGAGGAGATATTCGAGAAAGGATTATCAGGGAATTTGCCGCAGGGATAAGCCCCTTGAGGGCTACAAGCATGTCATGGAAGGCCTTGTCGATATCGGCATCGGCGCGGTTCCAGACCTGGTTCACCTTCAATGTCGAATTCGGTTCGTTGTATTCCTGCTTGACATCCTTGTATTCGGAACGCAAGTCAGGAGTCGTCGCTGGGACAAGCCCCGTAGCGCGAATAGCCTTGGTCACCACCGGAATGTTGGCGGTCTTCCCCCCAGGGAGCCGAGGACGGTTCATGAAGGCAAGCGCACAGGCCACCCCGGCAAACGGAATCAGGAACAACCACATGCCGCCCTTAAAGGCAAGCCCTAGCAGGAGCCCCGACAAAACAAACAATATATCCGACATACAACTTCCCCTTACAAACGGAATGAACGGTAAAGCATGATCGACGCCAACAGTGCATAAACACAATGACTCACCCATGCTGCGACAAACGGAGTCAACGCGCCGTTCTCGCCCATTTTCAAACCGATTCTTTCCAGGATATAATAGCTAAACACAATCAAAAGGCCAACCCCGAACTTTTGGGAAAGCCCCCCTGACCGGCTATAACGGTGGCACAGGGCCGCTCCGATAAGCAAGACAACCAGGTTCATCCAGTGCGCGGAGCGCTTGAAATGGAGAGCCGTTTCCATGACGCGGGTATCTTCACCAGAACGCCGGAGCACGTCAATACGCTGCTTGACCATCTTGGAGTCCATTTCGTCGGCTATCTGGCGCTCGTTGATAAGATCGTCCGGGTGCGTATTCAACCTATTCGCAAGGGATTCCCGCATGTACGAGGAAACGCTTACCGTACCATCTTTGCGGAATATCCGCCGGTGACCATTTTCCATGCGCCAATACCCAGTGTTTGTGCTGTCCTCCTCGACCCAACGGACGATGCGCGCATCGAAGCGTTCCACAAGGCGGCCCTCATCGCGGAGCAAAAGCACAACATCGCGCCCCATTTTTTTGCTTCCCGAATAAAACTTGAAAAACCAGCTCGCCTTCTCGTTATCGATAAACGTGAAATTCTGTTTTTCCTTGATTCGCGGGTTCTTTCGTTTCTGGGCGTTCGTCTCCATGATTTCGAATCGCCTGTGGTTTGCATCGGGGAGCCAGAGTTCACTCATTTCATAAGACCCGACAGAGACCAGGATGCCGATGAGGAAAATAGGCAAGAGCGTCTTGAGAGGATTCTGCCCGGAACTTTGCATCGCGCTCATTTCGAGATGGCGAGCCATGTTGCCCACAGACGCAAGGACCGCGATAAACAAGGCCACCGGAGAAATCAGGTACACCATGTAGGGTAAATAGCTCAGGTAGTAGTCGCCGACATCCTTCATGTCTCGGGCAAGCCATGTCTTGATGTTACCCACGAAGTCAATCATCGCAAAGACAAGAATCGCCCCAATCACCACGATGAGGAACATCTTCATGAAATTCCAGATAAGGTACCTCGGGAATCTCATCAGAACCTCCTCGTAAAGAAGGTAAATATGTACCCCACCTTGTGAATTGCACGGAAGAATTTCGAATCTCCCGAGAAACGGTCACGGACCATGGCTATCGTGATAAATATGCCAAAAGCGCCAATGATGATATTCGGGGCCCACATGGCCAATTCAGGAGAAATAATCAGGCGGTCTGCCAAGTTTTCACCACCAATAAGGCAAACCCAGAATATGACAAAGAACGCAAGACTGTAAATGATACCCGTTCCAATACCCCCCTTACGAGCCATGATTCCCAGCGGGGCTCCAATGAGGATAAAGACCAGACACGCTGCAGACGTACTGAACTTCTTGTGAATTTCAACAAGATATTGAGCGGAGCGTTTCTTCTCTGTTTCCATACGGCCATACAAACGTTCCGTCGTCCTCAGCACAGACATCTCATTCATGCGAATTTTGGTGAGAGACCGAATAACTTTATTAGAATCGCCAGCCTCATACGTAGATTTCGCATCAGACGGGACGATTGTGTCCAATTCCAAACGAGCCCGCAACTCATACAGGGAGGAGAGTCTGCGTTCCTTTGCCTCCATAAGCGCCGTATCGTACCGGGCTTCGGCATCGTGGACCACATCGAGCATCATCTCCACCGGCATCTCGCGGTCGCTCCTGTAACTGCGGCTGCGACGTTCAAGACGGTCGTCCACGTTCTTGAGGGCCAGGTCCTGTGCAAAGAACCTTATACGGAAGTAGTTGCTGGGATCATCGGCATCGACAACGTGGGTTTCTCCACTACGAAGTTTGAACATCAAGGTAGCGCCATTGTCGACATATTCCATGGACGCACTGTCGGCATACACAATTCGCGGAGGGCCCTTGTGTTCAAGTTCAAACACCTGAATTCCATAGAGCGTCCCCGACGAGGGGTCTATGCGGCTCACCCAGAGTTGCACGTCCGGAAACTGCGTAATCAGTTTGCCCGCATCGATAAAGACATGCGGCTTCTTTCGTGAGACTGCGTTCATCAATTCGACGGATCGATGATTCGCTTCGGGAAGCACCCAGTTGTTGAACAACATCAAAAGGACCGACAGCAACATGCCCACGACAAAAACAGGGCGAATCAGGGAAAGCGGCGAAACACCGGCGGCTTTAACAGCTGTAATTTCCTGATCCCCCGACATACGACCGAACGCCATAAGGCACGACACAAGGACCGCCATCGGTATGGAAAGCGACAACATCCAAGCGAGGTTCAAGACGAAAATTTCAAGAACCGTAGAAGCAGGCAGTCCCTTCGAAAGGACATTATCCAATATTTTGACGAGAAAATCGACTACAAACAAAAACGTGATGCCGAAAAGTGACGCCAAGAAGGGCGCAATCAGCTCTTTCAACACATAGCGGACTAAAATCATTTTTCTGTCGGTCTTCTTTTTGCTACTTTACATCCAAAAAGTAGAATTAACCAAAGAAAAAAAATGATAATATTTAAAAAGTGCACCCTCTTCTTCACGTTTTTCTTTAGCGCAGCGCTCCTAGTCGGTTGTGCCGGTTCGGGCAAAGACAAAAAGAGCCATACTGAATTTTGCCGCGAGAAATATGAGGTCGCCGAGGGCTTGTACAAGAAAGGGAAATACGGACGCGCCCAAGATAAATTGGAAGACATTCTCTCCATCTGTGCCGGTACGGGCTATATGGAGAAAAGCCAGTTCTTGCTTGCCGAAAGCTATTTCAACCTCGAAGAATGGATTGAAGCTCGTGGAGAATACGGTAGTTTTGTAATGAACTTCCCCGGTTCTCCGTTTGCAGAAATAGCGGCCTACCGCAAAGCGGTCTCGTCGTACAACATAAAATTCAAGGTTTCACGCGACGAAAGCAACACAACGACCGCAATGAAGGATTTCGAGCGCTACTTGGACAGCTATCCAGAGACTCCGCTCCGCGACTCGGTAAACTACTACTACGAGCAACTTGTAGAACGCCTGGCCGAGAAAGAATTCCAGACCGCCCGTCTCTACATGCGTATGGACAGGCCTCAGGCCACGGTCATCTACCTCAAGGAATTCCTGGTCAACTATCCCAAGTCTAAACGCAGGCAGGAATCCCTTTTCATGATTACGGAAGCCTACACCGAACTGGACCAGTTTGATGCAGCACGCTCGTACCTGGACATTGCCCGCAACGACCTGGGCCAAGATGCAGATGTCTTGAAAAAGATTGAAAAAACAGAAAAGAAGATTGCGAAGGCCGAAGCCAAATTCGAGAAAAAGCTGAAGAAGGACGCCGAAAAGAACCGTGTCCAGAAAGAAGAAAAGGAAATGACGAACTAGGTTCGCAAAATGAGAAGGCCGGAGTTTCTGAAGACTATACTCTACGTATTGCTCTTTGCGGCAATGGTCTTCGCCGATGCAGATAAAGTTGAACACGACAACGGACGTATATCCATATTCGTCCAACCGGCAATCTCCTTTTTAAACTTCGAAGAACGCCTGTATTTCCAGAACGCAGTCGATACCATCTACAGAGAATTCTACAGCCAAGCCCTTACCGAAAGCGAATCGCTGACGGTAGCCAAACAGGATTTCCAAAAAGTCAACTTTTGCTTTCCTATCAGTGGTGGCTTGCAATTTCAACCTTTCCGGGACAACTTCTTTAGCCTCGGGCTCTCGTTCATCTACGACCACGAATCCGTTGTCCTGACCGACCGTAGAAACAATACCCACAACTACGAGTACACAATCCAGGGCATGCCGCTGTTCTTGGAATATCGTCTTGCTATCCCCACTAACCTGATGTCCCTCACCGGAGAAAGTTTATTCAGCGTCGCAGTCCGCTGGTACTGGGTACTGCCCGGCACGGAAATTTACTCCTCCTGGGGAAAAATCGATGCCGAGACACCCCTTTATGGAGGCGGTTTTGGCTTCAGCGTTGGCTACTTGATTACCAGTTGGAAGGGATTCAACGTGTTCGGCGACATCGGCTACAGTTCTATCCCCGTCAAGTCGAAAAAAAGTTATGCAGACATTGTGCCGGACGGGCCAACAGACAAGGCCAAGTGGAATGTCGGTGGATTGCAACTGCAGATTCGCGTAGGCTTCAGTTTATGGGACTATCCCAAAATTGAACAAGACTCTACAGCTAGCGACTCTAGCAAAACAGCCAAGGGCAAAGACGCCAAGGCAACCAAGCTGACAACAAAGAAAGCCGATTCGACAGCAGCCCCGGTAGATACAACGAAAAAGGCAGCCGCAGACACGACAGTCACTCCCGCGGATCCGACGAAAAAAGCTACTGCCGACTCTACGACAGCCGCCGATACAACCGCCTCTCCCGCCGATACGACAAGAAAAATCACTGATACAACGGCAGTCACCGACACCACAAAGAACGCGGCAACAGACACGGTGCCTCCCGCAACAATCCCGACCGCAGACACAGCAGCCAAAGCCCCGGCAGAAAAAACAGCGCCGAGCGCCCCTAGCGAACCCAAGAACGAGCCCAAGAAACAAGAAGAAAAGGCGACAGAAACCTCGACGAAAAACGCGGGGCCCTGATGATTTTCGCACCTTGGGAAAAGCTGCATTACGCAGAAACGCACTTCAAGTTCAAGTTGCCATGGTCGCTCCTGTTCAGACCCTGGCCCGAAATCATTTTCGACATGGCGTTCCAGGCGGTTCCCGGGGAAAAACCCGTGCTCTGGATCGTTTTGCGAGACGCGAACCGCTTCCCCGTCACCTTGGAACAGGCCAAAGTGACCATCGCCGCACAAGATACCCCCAAGTCCGCATGGGATGTACGGGAGATTCCACTCAACATCGAAGCGACGCAACAATTTGAATTTCACCCTCTCCCGCTCGAAGGGATTCAGCCGGGCCGCTACTGCATTTATGCAGAGATCAAAGTAAAGCGAATCTCCGACGGGAAAGTTCGCACGTTCAAGCGCTGGAGTTTGCCGGGGCTACGAGCCGAACCGCTTACTTTGCAAGTGCTTTCCGAGGCACTCCCGAAGGCGCCAGGATATGTCGCTGGAGAAATGCACTGCCACACGCACTACTCCGCCGACCATGTGGAATTCGGAGCAACCCCCGAAGTGTTCCAGCAGGCCGCAAAAGCGGTCGGCCTCGATTTCGTGTGCTGCACGGACCACGCCTACGATTTTGCATTCACCGCCGAAGACTACACACGCGAGGCGCCGTCGCCTGCGCCCAGGTTCCAGGCGCTTAAAGATGAAATTGCTGCTCTCCCGGAAAACTACCCGCTGTTGCTTGCTGGTGAAGAAGTCTCTGCCGGAAACTCCAAGGGCGAAAACGTCCACATGACCGTTCTCGCTCCCGACGAATACTTGCCGGGCCTCGGCGACTGCGGGCGTTACTGGCTCGACAACATGCCCACCCGGAAAATCCCGGACCACCTGAAAGTGACAGAAGCCCACTGCTTCGCAGCCCACCCCATGCAACCGATGGGAATCATCGAGAAGTTCGTATTCCGGCGCGGCTACTGGAGCCACAAGGATTTGAACTTGGACGCGACGCACAAGATTCGTGGAATCCAGTTCTGGAACGGGATGCAAGACGAAGGGTTCATGCTGGGCAGGGAATTTTGGATAAGCGAACTCGGTAGGGAAAACTATTTGCTCCCCATTGGCGGGAACGACGCACACGGCGATTTGAACGACACCACTGCAGTCGGGTTCCCGCTATTTACGCTCAAGTATTCGAGAGACCACGTGTTCGGGAAAGTTCGGACGGTGGTGAAATTAGACGAGAGACGAGAGACGAGAGACGAGAGAGAAGTTGATTTAGACGAGAGACGAGAGGCCCGAGGCTCGGGGCTCGAGGAGCAAGGAGCGAGGGACGGAATTTCGTTGGAGAGTTTGAACGAGGCGTTCGCGGGCGACAACTGCTACATCACCGACGGCCCTGCGCTTTGGTGGGAACGCGACGGCAAGCGTCTGCATTTCCACGCCCGTTGCACGGCCGACATGGGCGGCTGCTTCCGCTACATCCGCATTTTCGGCAGGAAACGTAAACTCGACGGCAAGATAGCAGACAAAGAAATCGTAGACATGCACAGCATGGTGCTTGCACGCGCCTCCTCCGACATCACGATGGACTTCGAAGACTACGCCTACCTCCGGGCCGAATGCAAAACGGCAGACGGGCACTTCGCCATGACTTCTGCGGCAAAGGTAGGTTAGCATGTCTAGATTCATGAGTCCCATGGTCAAGCGCAGGCCCACAGAACCGCAGCCGACGCCCGAAGCAGAGCCTATTACAACACAATCGACCTCAACGGAACCTGCAGCCGAGCAAACAACCGCAGCACAGCCAGAAGAAGAAGTTGAGCCCACCGAAATTCGCATCAGCGAAGGCGGTTACAAACAAATTCGCGACGAAAGTCTTGTTCTTTTGTCACAAGGAATTTCGCACCGGCTGGAGCACTCCCCCGACGGGCCCTTCCAGATATTCGTCGAGCTCGACGACCAAAAGCGAGCCCGATTCCAGATAAGACTGTACCACCGTGAGAACCCGCCCAGGGAAGTCAATGCACCGCTCCCGCTCAAGGCAAGTCTCCAGCCCATCTGGGTATTACTTGTTCCGGCAGCTGTCACGCTGGTCCAGTTCTCCGGCATCATTTCCGGCATCGAAAGCGAAGGCCTTTCCGATGCAGACAAAGTCATGAACGGGCAATGGTGGCGCTGCATCACGGCTCTCACGCTGCACGGGGATTCAAGGCACCTCGGGGGCAACTTGCTCACGGGCTACCTCGTGCTCAGCATGATGAGCTACAGAATTTCTCTCGCGAAAGTGGTCCCGTTCCTCGCCGTATCAAGCGCACTAGCGAACTTCTGCGTCGCGGCGACCGTTCACACAGACTTTCGCAGTCTCGGTTTTTCAACGTTCGTATTCGCCGCCATCGGTGCACTCTCCGTGATGGAATTTCGCCTGATGCCCAAAGAAAGTCACGGGCTGCTGCGCCGGTTCGCACCCCTTTGCGGAGCGGCCTCACTGGCCACGTTTGTCGGAATCGGCGAACACGCCGACATCCTCGCCCACCTGTACGGGTTCATCGCGGGGCTCCTGTGCGGGTTCATCCCGAGCAAAAAGAGTCTGCGTTGGGGAGCGCCCGTTGCGGCATCGGATATTTTCTGGGTTATCGCCTACTACGCCATCTTTATCATCGGCTGGGCGTTCGCCCACTAGTAATCCAAAAACAAAAAAATCCCCGGCATGACCGGGGAAAAATCGTAAACGTTTTCGGGAATTACTTTCCGAGGAACTTGGACGCCTTGTCAGCGAACTGCTGGTTATCGCCGTAGACCTTGAGGATGCGTTCAGCAGTAGCCTTGGCCTTGTCAGCCTGGCCCAGCTTGTCGTAAACGAGTGTGAGCTTCCACATGGCGTCGGCGACCATCGGAGTTTCGTCCACCGGTTCGTCCTTTTCGTAACGATCCTGGAGGTCACCCGTGCGCTTGCCGAATTCGCTCACGAACTTTTCGAGGAGACTGGCAGCGGCGGTGTAGTCACCCTTTTCCATCTTCACAGATGCGATACCGTGCATGGCAGCAGAACGGACCAGGGCAGAAGAACCAGCATTGTCGAGAGCCTTCTGGAACAGGGACTCGGCAGCATCGAAGTCGTTGTTTTCGTACTTGATGTTTGCGCTGTAGAGAGCGGCCTTGGCCAAGGCAAGGCCTTCGAGCTTGCCAGAGTTCATCTTGGATTCGAACTCAGCCAAAGCGCTGTCCTTTTCGCCAGCGTAGAGGTAAGTCATACCGAGACCGAGATTTTCGGCCTGGGCATCGAGAGCGCCCTGACGGTATTCCTTATATTGCACAACACCCACGACGATGGCCATGATGACGACCAAGACGATAGCGAGCTTTGTACCGTGGGTAACAAAAAATTCCTTGAGTTCGGAGTTATTGGTAGTAGATTCGTTAGCCATAATAGACGTCCATTTTAAAATTTGTGACCCAATCATAGAAAAAAAAAGTTCCTTTGTCAGCCAATCTTGACAAAAGGGAGCCTTATTACTAACTTTTGCCCCGCTATGCC
>JAEERM010000024.1 GCA_016285835.1 Fibrobacter sp. | reverse complement strand
TGAAGCGAAGACGCTGCTTTTCGACGAGCTGCTGCTTGTACACGGAAGCGGACTTCTTGCGGTTCTGACCATGCTGGCCAGGAGCGAAGTTGCGGCGGTCGAGAGCCTTTTGAGTCTTCTGAGAAACGGCAACGCCGAGAGAGCGTGCTACTTTACCTTTTGGTCCACGGAAGGAGGACATATATACCTCTTAGAGGAAGCTCTTTGGTTTTGCTTGCAAGTTGGTAGAGCTTGGCACGACTTGCAAGATTAGGCCACAAAGATAGCATATTTTTTATGGATTTCAATGTTTTTGTTGGGAGATAGGGTTCATTTTTTAGCAAAATTCGGCTTATTTACTTGATTCGTTGCGTGTTATGATGCGGGAGGGGACCCAGCTCGGAGTAATAAAAAAGGCGCTGGTTGGCGCCTTTGGGGGTAATTCCTGATTTTTTTGTGCTGCCTGGGCTATTTCTCGCTGATGGAGAGGCTCAGGGTGTCGCGGGCGGTCGGGTCGGCGAGGCTCTGCGCGATGATGTGCGGGGTCTTCCCGAAGGCGCTGTCCTGGACAACGAGGTAACTGCTGGAGTAGATTTCCAGTTCGTCTTCGCAGTTGTCCAACGCGGCGATATAGGCCGATGTCCCGAGGTAGGGGACGTCTTCACAGGAGAGGAACCAGCGCACGTTGGTGCTTGCCACCTTGGGCATTGTCCTGAACTTGAAATTTTCGAAGCGGAGCGTATCGCCCACCTTGGCGCGTAGGGCTTTATCTCCATAGACTTCGTCTGCTTCTTCGTCGAAGAAGGCAAATTCCTTGAATAGGCCCGGCTGCTGGATGTAGGTCTTGAGCGTGAGAATTTGGCTTTCGTCGGTGGGGTAGATGTCGCCGGTACGGACGTAGTGCAGGTAGTAGGCGCCTTTCTTCATCTTGCTCGTTACTTTGAGGCTGCCCCCGTAGAGGCAGCTGATTTCCTGGACGGACTTGCGCTTGCTGTCCAGAATTTCGCAACTTGCGGGGCAAGTGACTTGGTTGTCGCAGTAACCTTCCATAAAGTGGAACACGTCGATAGAATCCCCTGGATTGAGGTCGGCAAGCCAGATGTACTGTTCCTGATACAGGTAGTATTTGGCCTGGTCGTTGCGCGGGCGCACCACGGTGAGCGTATCGCCCGGAACACTGATAGAATCCGGGTTCCTGAAGTATTCGCCTTTCTCGAGCGGGCGGCTGATCGATTCTATTTCGAATGTCGCATAAGGACCGGTGAGATAACTGATGACCTTGGTCGGGACAATCTTGATGGACCAGTCAGTGGTGTCGTGGGGCAGGAGCAGGGCGTCGATTGCCGAATCGCTCTTGCTGATGAGGCTTGTGTCCTGTTCGTAAAGTTCGAACTTGCCGATAGATTTTCCTTCTGCATTTAGGGCGATGCTGACACCTTCGTTGCCCGAGAAGAGAACTTTCACGGCACTCGGTCCTTCGCCTATGGTGAATATGCCCCGGATCGTGTCGGTCAAGTTCATGTGGATGCTGTCCTCTTCGCCGGTGTAGACAAAGTAGGCAGAATCAATGCCGACGTAAGTGCGGATTCTCGAAGCCTTTTCGAACTTGGCTTTTACTTCCATGTAGTAGAAGCCATCGTTGAAGGCTACGAAGGAATTTTCTTGCATTTTGCCGTCGTGACCGGGAATCATGTAGTTGCCAAAAACGGAATCTTCCTTGGATTTGTTCCATACGGGCTCAAGCGTGTTCAGCTCGTCGCCGATTTCGTTTTGGATTCTTATGGTGTCTTTGCTCATGCCCGATGCAGCAATGTGGACGTTGATACGTGTCCCTTTGACGAACTCGCCGAGGAACAGCCTGATGGATTTTGTCGTATCGGAGATGTAGATGTAGCCACTCTCCTTGTCAATGTCCTTCTTGCTTTTAGGAATTTCGAAATCCAGCGCAACGGTGTCGCCGAGTTCCAGGGTGTCGTTATAGGCGATGTCCGCGCGGTTGCTCAGCGAGGAACTTGACTTGAAGGAGGCAATCCTGGACGAACTGCTTTCTTCTTCCGGGGATGCCGAAGAACTGTCGTCGTCGCCGCAACCTGCACAGAAAGCGGCAAAGGAAAGGGCAAATAGAATCTTGTAGAGTTTCATATTATCTTCCTTAGTTCAGGATG
Source organism: Fibrobacter sp. (assembly GCA_016285835.1). GTDB lineage: Bacteria > Fibrobacterota > Fibrobacteria > Fibrobacterales > Fibrobacteraceae > Fibrobacter. The sequence goes on along the minus strand of JAEERM010000024.1, from coordinate 31,431 downwards.
TAAAATTTTTGTTCGGCGGTGAACGCTTCTCCGATAACCTTGAGCGTGTAGCGCCCGGTGGGGAATGCCTTGGCTTTGAACTTAAAGTTTGTTTTCTTTTCGCCAGCGAGTTCGCGCGCTGCCACGGTGAGCATCCTCTTGCCGAATTCGTTAAGAATTTCAATCTGCACGAATTGAGGATAACCTACGGTCAGGTCGAAATCGCAGTCCAGGTTATAGATGTCGATGTTCACCTTGGAAAGCTGGTAGCCGCCGTCCATCGCGTCGCCGCCGATGGAGCGCGTGTTGTCGAAGTAGCTCACGTAAAGGGCCGGTGCAGCGTTCTTGCCTGCCGACTTCGACTTGATGAAGTATTCTCCGGCATCGACGCTTGTAAGGATAATCGTATAAAGCCCAGAGGCGTGCTTGCGCTTGAAGAACTCCGTGAAGTTCGGTGTGCGGAGGAACGCTCCCAGCGGGGCCTTCGGGTTGATGGTGATGGTGCCTAGGTAGTCTGCATACTTGGTGTCTATGCCACCGCCGGAGTTCTTGCGGATGTTGAACTGGCCACCCGCCTTCTTGGGGTCGTTGGCCGGGGCGTTGTCCCACGTGATGTCTGCTTCGCTCCAGTCTATGCTCAGCTTGCTCTCGCCGAAATCCATGTCTTTGGATGTTTCCTTGAGGCCGAAGATGTTGAACGAGATAGGTTTCTTGAGCGAGTCTGCGATGAAGTCCAGCTTAAGTCCGGCGTCGAACAGCGGGCCGGGCAGTGCAGAAAGGTCGAACTTGAGGTAAATCTTGCCAGCCTTGCCTGGGAGGGTTGAGGCGCAAAGAGTCGTGTCGTAGTTATGCGGGCTGTAGTTGTCGAATTCCGAAATCCAGGCATCTTGGCCACGTCCGCTCGGGATGCCGTCGCCACTGTTGTCGAGCGTTGTGTATTTCCTGTCGAACACGTAGATACGGCTGGTGTCGGCTCCGTCCTGGTAGCCGTCGTTTGCCGTGAAGGTCACGTTGTAGCGTCCGCTTGCCGTGAACGAGAGGTCGGTCTCGTATTCCGTGCTGTCGGAGAAGGTGGCCCTGCCTGGGCCAGTCGCCTTGCGCCAGACTGCGGGGATTTTGCAAAGTCCGTCACCGCGTCCGTCGTCTTCGACGGAGCCTTTCATGCGGAGCTGGTTCTGTTGCAGCAGGATAATTTCCTTTTCAACCTTGACCTTGGGCTTTTCGTTTGCACCGCTCTTGGGCGCATAGCCAACGTAGAGCGGGAGCATTACGCCTCCGGTCGGGTTGTGTTGGAGCTCTTTTCCTTCAAGCGAATAGATGGCGGAACCCTGCCTGGACTCTTCTACAATCTTCAGGTAGGGGTTGCCCTTGACGAGTGTTTCGCGGAGCCCCTCGATAGAAAGGTTTGAGTTGTCGTTGATGAACATCGGGCGGTTTTTCGCCTTGTCGCTTGCGATGACGTGCACGCCGACAAGTTCAGCCGAACCCTTGTTGAAGTTTTGCAGTACGGTGTTTCCGTCCTTTGCTGTCAGGCCGAGAATCCAGATGGTTCCGCCGTTGTTCTGAATCTTTGGCCCCTTCGTGTCCCCGGTCATGGTCACTTGGCGGCCCCACAGCTTCTGGTAGTTCAGCTGGATGGTCCCGATGGATACGTCTTCCAGGAACACTTCGCCGGCTCCAGTTTCGGCAGATTCGTAAGATTTGAGCGTGATGTCCTTGAGCAGCACGGCGCGCTTGCTCTTGTGGATGATGCCGCTGCCGAACTCGGAGAATCTTTCGATAGTAATTTCGTTGAATGCGCCATCCTCGATGATGAACTTGCCTCGGCCGTCGATGCGGGCTTCGGTACCGAGAATGCGGCGGACGCGCTTGCGGATGTAAATGTCGCGGTTGATGGTCCAGCGGCCTCCGGGCGGGAAGTAGATGGTTTCTGCACCGTCGTCGATGGCTTCCTGGATTGCTTTCGCGTCGTCGGAACCACTGTTCATCTTTCCACCGTAGTCACCGGCGATGGTAATCCAGGAGTCGGCCTTCTGCTCGGCGTAATCCGGGGTTTCTGCCACCGGGATTCGCATGGACTGGCTTGGGCTGGAACAGAGTTTCTTGACGGGTTGGGTAAAGAATTCGATAATCTCGTTGCCGACGATGCCTTCGCCGTAGCCTTTGAGCGTACTGCGAATCTTGGTGTGGAACTTGCTTATCATGACGGAGCGGGCGAACAACTGGCTCTCGTTCACGATGGCAGTCGCCTGTTTGGCATTCCGTTCCTTGACGAATTCCAGAGTTGCGTCGACAAGGCTGAGCGAAGCGCTTTTGCCATGGCTGTAAACGGCGGGGACGGATCCCCTGAATCTCAGTCCGCGTGCTGCAACTGCCTGGTTGTCCACTTCGAGGCCGTATTTGCGCTGCCCGCCAAGTGTAAGGTGCTCGAGAGTAACTCCGTTGAGTTTGCCTGCGATATAGGTACCCACGTTGAACCCGCGGACTTCGACGTTCTTGAGAATGAGCGGGCCCATAGTTTCGGCATAGCCCATATCGATGCCGTACACGCCCGAACTGTCGTTGGAGTAGACTTTTACGTTCTTGATGGTGCCCTGTTCGTTGGCGAGGAAGCGGATGCCGATAGCGCCGGGGTTCCCCTTTCCGGTGCGGATGGTCATGTCACGGATGGCATTGCGGCGCCTGAGTTCGGGGCCCGTGCCGGTGTAAATCATGGCGCGCGGGGCGTCGGGGTTGTCAAAGCCTTCGCAGCGGTTGTCCAACTGCAAGATGGTGCCGCCCATGCTCTGCCCCTGGAGGATGGTGCGGTTGTAGGAGTCGGCGGGCTTGTCCGCCTGCGGCCAGACGAGTCGCCCGGTTATTCTGTAGATTCCGTGGGGGAGGTAGATAATATAGTCGCCGTTAGGGTGGTCGTCCAGGGCTTGCTGGATGGCCTGCGTATCGTCGGTCTTGCCGTCGCCTTTAGCCTTGTAGGGCGGCTTGGTTACGTTCACCACGGTGGAACCGATCGGAAATTCCACCTGCGCTAGTGCAACACCAAAAAAGCAAAATACAAACGCCAAAAATACACGACGCATAAAAACCTCGTATTATGAACTATTCTTCCGGCCCCCTCTAAAAATGCCTGTACTCGGTCTCGCTCAAATTTTCTTTATCAAAGCAATTTTTAGAGGTGGCCTTAACAAATATATATGATTATTTATCGCCGTGCGGTTCAAAATGAGACAGAAAACGCAAAAAATGCCTTTGCCTGTGAAAAAGGACACATTCTGCAATCCTCATTTCATTCAGAAGTACGTTATTTGGGGCATTTCTCGTAAACGAACGGATTGTGGTCGCCTTGCACCTTGAAAATGCGGCGGTCGCGTTCACATTCCTTTTCGGTGACGGGGTACATCTTGTCCCATGCCTCGAACAGCTTGCGGTCCTGTTTGGATAAACTAATACCGTACGTTTTTTCCATGTAGAAACTCGCGCGTGCGACAATGCCGCGGGCCTCCTCGCGGGGCTGCACCTTCTTGTCTTTGAAGTCGACGATGGTCTTGCAGCTACCGTACATAGGAACGGGATCGTTCGTCCACTGGCTGTACATGAAGTTGCTGCGGTCGCCATTCACCTCGCCGATGGCGGGGTAGAGGTTGTGCATGTCGCCTTCCATCAGCTTGAACGTGGTGTCGTTTGCGCTACAGTTCTTGCGGCCTCCGTCCTTCCAGCAGGGGCGGAAGTGCCCCATGTTGTGGGCCGTGACCATGTGCTCCCATTCGATTTTCTCGGCGCGCTTGAAACTTTTGCGGTTTGGGTTTTCGCGCGGCTTGAAATTGCAACTGGAGAAGTCGACGTTCTTCTTGTCGTCGTATTTGCAGCCGCAGTAGAGCGTTTCTTGCAAGTCCCCATAGTACACGCGGCGTAGTTGCTTGCTTGCGTCACGGTAGTTGTAATGCTGCGGCGCGGCCGTGGGGTCAACGCGGGCCTCTGTGTTGGGGGCGAGGAGGCTGACAAAGAATGTGACCGCAAGAGCGATAGATGCCTTGGCAGAAAATGCAGCTAAAACGCGCTGAAACGGGGCGAGAATCATAGCAATAAGCACTTTGAGGATGGTTTGGGAATAAATATATGTTTTTTTGGGGCGCGAGGTGCGAGGCGCGAGGCGCGAGCGATGAGGCTAGAGACTAGAGGTTAGAGGCTAGTGAAAAGAATCACGCACTACGTGCGTCAATATAAGACGGCGAAGCCGTGATATTTCTCCCTAGCCCCTAGAATCTAACCCCTAACCACTAACCCCTAACCACTAATCACTTCCTACTTCCTACTGTCTACTTCCTACTTACCTCACACCTCACAGCGCAGCGACCTCAAAGGCACAAAGTGCCGACCTCACACCTCATTGCCCCTAGCCCCTAGAATCTAACCCCTAAATCCTAACCCCTAACCACCAACCACTAACCACTAACCACTAACCACTAACCACTAACCACTAACCACTAACCACTAACCACTAACCACTAACCACTAATCACTTCCTACTTCCTACTGTCTACTTCCTACTTACCTCACACCTCACAGCGCAGCGCCCTCAAAGGCACAAAGTGCCGACCTCACACCTCATTGCTCACAACCTCTTTTCCTATATTTGCGCGCATGTTATCCGATGGCATGAAATATCTTGAAACTCGCTTGATGTTCGGGATGGTTCCCGGGCTGGATTCTACGCGCATGATTTGCGATGCTCTCGGGAATCCTGAGCGAAAATTCAAGTCTATCCATGTCGTGGGCACGAACGGCAAGGGCTCGACGAGTTTTTACTTGGCTGGCATTTTGCAGGCGCACGGGTTTAGAACGGGGCTTTACACGAGCCCGCATTTGGTGAGTCTGCGTGAACGTATCCGCGTTGACGATGAACCTATTTCAGAAGCGGATCTTGACCGGCTTTTGTTGCAGGTAAAACAGGCGGCAGAATCCGTGTCGTCGGCACAGGTTGCGCTCGGCAAACCCGCTCTGGAACCTACGTTTTTCGAGGTCTTGACTGTTGCTGCGTTTCTTTATTATGCAGAGAAGGGCGTCGATGTAGCTGTGCTCGAAGCGGGCATGGGCGGGCGTCTCGATAGCACCGCGGTTGCCGGTGGCGATATGGCCATCGTGACGAGTATCGGGCTCGAACATACAGAGGTTCTAGGGCCTACGGAATCAGCAATCCTTCGCGAGAAGATGGGGGTGCTTGGGGTGCCGGGCGAAACTACAGGCGTTGTCGGCGATGCTTTGGGCAAGGTTTTTGTTCTTGGCGGGCTTGGGCCGGATTTGCTTGAGGAGGCGCGTGAATACGCTACAGCTCTCGGAGCCTCCGTTGTCGTTCCTGAAATCCGGACCGATGTCAAACTTCCGAATCTCGGGCACCACTACGTTGAAAATTCAAGCCTTTCGCTCAAGGCTGCCGAGCTATTCTTGAAAGCTCCGGATCGTGCCGGAAAACGTTACGACGATGCCTTGTCTATAAAATCGCTTGAGACGCGTTCGTGGGCTGGCCGGATGCAAACTTTGACCGGTTCGGATGGAACCGTGAAGGTCATATTGGACGGGGCGCATAATTCCCATGCGGTCCGGCGCTTGGTGCAAACTTTAGGCGAATATTACCCTGGACAAAAATTCCATTGCTTGTTTGGGGCTCTCAAGGACAAAGACCTCCATGAAATGCTCCGGCTGATGATGCCCCATGTGAGTCAATGGCATGTCACGAGGACGCCTTACACCCGTTTCCGTGAGCTTTCGGACTTGCAGACGGAGATAGAGTCTCTCGGTGGGCTTGTGGCGAGTGCTGGCGAAATGTCGGAGACTTATATACAGGGTATTCTGGATGCCTCTGAGGGGCCTCTTTTGATTACCGGAAGCCTTTATTTAATAGGCTCGGTTGTCCAAATTCTCAAAAATGACTTTGATGGGTTTAAATTTTTTAAAAAACTTGCGCCATCCGTTAATGAAAATCACTAAAAATTGCCTAAACGGGCTCTTTTTTGAATGATTTTTGTAAAATTTTTTATACAAATAGGCCGAAAATAGATTTTTTGCGGATGGCCTGTATTACATTGTATTGAACGCAATCCCTTGTGAGGCGTGGCCTTAAGACAAACTTCCTTATATTTATATAAAAAAATAAGTATAAATTTAGTTACAATAAAAATAACAAAATATTTTATTCGTTCCTAACGACAGAAAAAAATTGTTATATTGTTTTCTGCCTTGTAAAATAAGATTTCACAACCAAGGCAAAAGAAGGTAGTATGAAGAAATTTATCTATTCATCTATGGCTGTGGCGATGCTCGCATCGTTTGCAGCTGCTCAAGAAACTCCGTGGGCCGAAAAGGGTTGCGTTGCATTCGTGAACGGCACAAAGGATTATGATCAGAACTGCTACAACAGTGGCCTCGAAAACATGAAGGCTGGCACTTGCTATACCTTCAATACGCTCCGTGGCCCGGTTCCTCAGTGGGTCAACAACCAGGCTACCGAAACTTGGTGGTGGGTGGAAACTCCGTGCGTTGAAGCTGCTCCTGTTCCGGAACCAGTCGAAGGCACCTACAAGATTGTCTCCAGAGGTTGCATCGCGTTCAAAAACGGCACGCAGGATTATGACAAGCACTGCTACAGCGAAGGCCTCGAGAACATGAAGGAAGGCAAGTGCTACACGTTCAACACCGCTCGTGGCGCCGTTCCGAAGTGGATCAACAACCAGGCTTCTGAATCCTGGTGGTGGGTTGAAATGGATTGCGCTGACATTGAATTCTGCCGCGATGCTGAAGGCAATATTGTCCAGTGCGAAGAAGAAGGCTCCGAAGGTCAGGGTTCCGAAGGTCAGGGTTCTGAAGGCCAGGGTTCTGAAGGCCAGGGCTCCGAAGGCCAGGGCGTTTGCACGGATCCGGAAACTGGTGTAGAAATTGAATGCCAGTCTGAAGGCCAGGGTTCTGAAGGCCAGGGTTCTGAAGGCCAGGGTTCTGAAGGCCAGGGTTCCGAAGGCCAGGGTTCTGAAGGCCAGGGCTCCGAAGGTCAGGGTTCCGAAGGTCAGGGTTCTGAAGGTCAGGGTTCTGAAGGCCAGCAGGAAACTGAAGAAGTCAACTGCTCTGACGTTGCCAATGCCGACAAGGAAGAATGCGCTCAGTACATCCAGGACAAGTGCATCAACTACGTCCATGGTGCTGGCCACTATGCCGAAAACTGCTACAAGTCCGGCCTGAACGGCATGGAAGAAGGCAAGTGCTATGCCATGAATCCGAATCGTATTGCTCACCACGCTAACGACCAGTACATCAACGGCAATGCCTTTGATTCTCACTGGTGGGTTGAAACGGAATGCGAAAAGGTCTACGTTGCTCCGGTTGATATGAGCCTCTATGACGAAGTCGAAAAGGGCTGCATTACCTATGAACACGATGTGGGTGGCTACAGCGAACATTGCTACAATGCCGGTCTGAACGGCATGGAAGAAGGCAAGTGCTATGTGCTGAATCCGGATCGTCTTGGTGGTGTTGACAATGCTGGTTATGCTCACGCAATCAACGGCAATGCCTATGATTCTTGGTGGTGGGTTGAAACTTCCTGCACGGAATTCGTGCTCAAGGAAGAACCGAAGCCGGAAGCTAAGCCGGAACCGAAGGCTGCTGGTAAGATCGCCGTTGCAGACAAGACTCTCAACGTTGTTTCTACCACTGCCGATGTCAAGACGCTCCGCGTGTTCGACATGAACGGCAAGCTCCTCCACAGCGAATCCTTCAGCGGCATGGTCAAGGATGTTGACTTCGCCAAGTTCGCTGGCAAGGGCGTTCTCCTGGTTCGCGTGACCGCTGGTAACAAGCTCGTTGCCATGCAGCGCGTTTCCATCCGCTAATAGCAGAGAATTGCAAATGTAAAGGGGGACGGATCCGAAGGGGTCCGTCTCTTTTTTTGAAATGTTTTGTGTTATATATTTGTTTACCTTTTTCCCAGTTAAAATAAGTGTATATTTTATAAAGAATTGCAAGTTTTTTCTTTGCATTTAAACTTTTTTTGAGAGAGGCCGATTTGATCGTCTTTTTTGTCCTTTTACTTTGTTCTCTTGTCTTTGCTGCGGGGGCCAATGCGAGTGTATCCATAGAAGGAGATACTGTTTCGTATAATGTGGCCATTGGCGATACGCTTTCTGTTACATCGCGTAAAAGCCTTAATTATGGCGAAAATTTCGTTAAGTGGGAAGTTGTTTCGGGTACAGGAATATTTACCGATGCGGCTGTTGATTCCACCGGATTTATTCCATCGTCGAATGATGTTGTCATTAGAAGGGTAATTCAGAATTTACCCATCTATGAAATTACAGACAAGACGACTAAATTCAATTTTGATAAAAACAGCGTCAAGATACCTAGATCTTCATTATATGGTGTCCGGATGTATGCAGAACCTGACGAAGATGGACAGTATGCCCTTGTTTATAAGAATAGTCAAACTTTGGGAATTATGAATTTCCTTAGAGATTCCACTTTTACTACAAGTGCACCCAGTGATACATTCAGCATAAGTCGAGATTGTTTTCAAAAAAAGTGCTTTTTCAAGATGCAGGCAGATACGAAAAAGTATTTTTTCATTTTTGTTTCGGGTTATCCCAATATAGACATGAAGGATTCCTTATTTGTCCGTTTTGCGCGGACATATACTTTGAGCGCAACGCATACGGGTAATGGAACTGCTTATGTTGATTCCGTAAACAAGAAAGTCACATCCTTTAGTAAAGCTTTAGACACGGATTCTATCAAAATTTATGCTACACCGGCCAAGGACAATGTATTTGATCATTGGGAAGTTACATCCGGTACTTGTTCTATCATAGATAATAAAAAAGACACGACAAGAGTTGTAAATATAAAAAGTGACTGCAAATTGAATGCAGTATTCACGGCAGGGAAAATTTATACCATTACGGCGAAGCCAGTTAAGTACAATTTTACAGACAATGTGTATGCAAAAGAGGTGACCAACGGGCATGTTGGAGTAAGGTTTACCTTTACGGCGCCTAGCGCGGGTTCCTATACCATCGTTGTCTCAAACGATTTTTCTAATGATTCTCTGTATTACATTCGCTATACGGATGTTGACTATCAAACAATATCTGTTTCAAAGAAGTTCCTTGGAGCTTTCAGCGAAACACAGACGCTTTCGCAAGGGGATGTTCTCTCTATAGTCGTTTATAGATATAGCAAGAATGAGAACCCATTCTATATCAACTATGCAACGCAAGCGTTCGGCCTCGCGCTCAGCTCTGACGGGAATGGAAAAGTGATTCCGGCAGGTGGTTATTCAACGGCCTATTCTGGCACGAAATACTCCATTGCTGCCGAAGCGGATAGTGGATACCGTTTTTCGGACTGGCAGACGGTGTCAGGCTCGCCTGATATCGAGGACAAGGAATCTCCTTATACGTATGTTTCGGTCTCTGCGAATACTGAATTGAAAGCCCGCTTTAAGGCGAGTTCCATTTACACACTTACCAAGGCAAAACAGACTTTCAATTACCAGAAAAACTATTACAGTGAGTCTTCTCAGTCGGCAATCCGGTTTACTTGGACTCCTCCTGACACAGCCACTTACATAATCAATTTCGAACCAGTCGACCCCATTGGCGGGATATTCAAGGATTACGGAGTAGACAAAACCTTTGAGAATGTTTTGTCTGAAAGTGCGGTCAGTGGTAAGGAAAGCTTTACTATTAAGGGCTCTGCTGGAGTTCCTCTATATTGGTCTCTTCAAGACAGTTCCAAGAACATCCCGAACAAGTCGGTCAAGGTCTGGATTTCGACTCCTTATGTGTTGAACGTGTTGACGGCCAAGTCGGGCTCCGTTAATCCGTCCGGGAAGGTTTATACGGCCCCCGGTGCCGAGACGATTCTTACTGCATGGCCTTATGGTGGTTACAAGTTCAAGTCCTGGGTGAACACAGAAGGGGATATGAACATTGCCTCTCCGAAGAATTCTAGGACGGTAGTCACTTTGATTGATTCGGTCTGTTCTGTAAAGGCCACATTCATAAATGATGAGTCTGCGGAACCTTTGTTAAACATTTCCAAACTTGATATAAGCAATTATCCTGAAATCTGTGCACAGGTTTCTGTCGCAGATAAGAGTACGGGCCATTCATTTTACGGACTCGTTGCTGACGATTTTACTCTGACTCAGGATGGAAAATCTATACAGCCCCAGGTCACGAGCATAAACGATGTCACCGGCGTCTCCGTTGTTATTGTCGTAGACGAGAGCACCTCGATGAAAACGAATAACCGCATGGAAAAGGCAAAAGATGCAATTCGTACGTTTGTTAACGACATGGGCCCCTATGATAGAACATCTATTGTTGGCTTCAAGGGCGCTTTTAAGGTAGAGGTCGATTCAGTCAAAAAGGATTCTGTCCTTGTCGATTCTACCGTAGTTCACCAGGCGATGACTTCGAACAGGACCTTATTGCTCCAGGCCGTGGATTCCATCATACCTGATGGCAGGTTGACGAATATCATCACGGGAACGAATGTCGGTTTACAGCAGATCGTAAACGAAACCAACGCAACCGTGGTTATTGTGTTCTCCGATGGCGATAACAATAGCGGTTCCAAAGATGTGAGAGGTACTGTTGACCAGGCCAATGCGAAAAAGACGCCTATCTATACCATTGCTCTCGAAAGCGAGACAAAATACCCGCTGGCGAATTTGGCAGAAGGTTCGGGTGGCACATTCTCGCTTGCGAGCGATGCTAGCGAACTGGCTGGTCTCTATGCCGGTATTCGTGACAATGTTCTTTCGCAGTACGTCGTCTGTTATCAGACTCCCGATACGGTTCAGAATGGGGAGTCGCACAATGTCGCTATCGGCATGAAGTTCAACAAGATTACTACAGGTGATACGGCCCAGTGGAGTGAAACGTCCATCCCGCCGGTTGTAACCCTCACCGAGAATACATGGGAACTGATCAACAACTCCCAGGCGTCCAACAATCCGCTCACGATTGGTGTGTATATAAAGAGCCAGGTCGGAATCAGCTACGCTGACGTGTATCTGCGCACTTCCGGCGTGAACGGTTTCTTCACCCAGTATCCGCTCCAGAACGTGCACGATAGCCTTTGGAAATTTACGGTCCCGGCAGATCTTGTTATGGCTCCTGGGCTTGATTTCTATGTTTTCGCAGTGGACATTCTTGGGCAAGCTGGCAAATCTCCGAAAATCCAGAACCCGTCCAAGGAACCTTACACCATCTTTGTTGACAACGATATCCCCAGTGTAGAGGTCCTTTCTGTGGCATGTGAAGACTCTACGACGGATATTAAGACGTTCTCCTTCAAAATCAAGGATAGCGACGGTGTCGATGCTGTAAAACTCTATTTCAGAGATTCGAAAACGGTTATATTCCAGGAAAAGCTCCTTTCCTATGTCGACAAGAACGATTCGTGGATTGTGGAGTTCCCGGCGAACGTTCGTGATTATGATCGGATTGAATATTATATCCGCGTGACGGATGCAAGAGGGACGTCGGTGCGTAACCCGAAGGATGGAACGCTTTTGACGGATGCTTGCTTGATTCATTTCGTTGACACGGACTCTTCTGTTGTGGACTCTGTTCCGGAGGATACGCTTACGCCGTCTCCGCGCGATTCCATTGTTTACTCGCTCATTGCGGACACTGCCGAAATTTACGACAAGGATTTGGATGGTCGTGCTGACTTTGTGCGAGTCCATTTCAAGGAAGAACACGACGATAATATCACGAGCATCGACTCCATCTTCTGGAATTCGAATCGTGGTGAATGGCGGTTCGTTCCGGATGGTACGATTAAGAGAAACCGTTCGGACGGGAAATGGTTCGAAGCATACATCAACAAGCCGTACAATTATGGGTTGACCAAGGCTGACACCGTGAGGAAGCCTTTCTTGAGTTTTACCACGATTTATTCTGATAAACTGGAAAATGTTATGCTTTCGGACAGGGTGGGTGCCGTTCCTACCAAGGCAACCAAAGCTCCGGGAACAATAGGCCTTGATGAGTACATGGATCCGAAATCGGAAACCCCGCCAGACACGCTCATCGTCAGCCTTTCGGAACCTGTTACGAATGTTGGCGACGAGAATGCATGGAAGAAACTCTTCCGCTATTCTTCGTCTTGCGAAGACACTGTCTCTCAATCGCTCAATTTGAAGCATGACCCGATAATTAGGGAAAACGGGCTACAATGGGTTCTTATCCTTGATGATTATTCTCTCAAGGTGGGATCTTGTTTGTTTACCAATCCCTCGGCCTCGTACGAAGATCTGGCTGGCAATTCAATGGGGCGTGGTGGCGTCAAGATAGAAGGGAGGGATGGCTCGTTCTACCTCAGCGAAGTCAAGCCTCTCCAGCCTGTTAGTGGCATTGGCAAAACTCCGAAGTGGATTCCGCCCAAGGGCTCCGAATGGGAACGTTTGCCGGATACCTTGTCGGCCATCAGCGTAAAAACCATGTCTCCATACACGGCCGAAGTCTACATCTTCGACGGAATATCGACCTACGTGACGCATTTCAAGCAGAAGTTCGGCTACCATGGCGAAATGGAAGAATCGGCTCGTGGAAACTCCAAAGACCAGTTCAAGCAGAGCTTCTTGCATTGGGACAACCGTTCCGAGAAGGGACGCAAGGTGGGCACGGGTATCTACATCTGGAAGATATTCTTCAAGTTCGAGGATGGCCACAAGGAAACGAGAACGATCAAGACGGGTGTGTACCGCAAGGGCGGCAAGAAGTCCCGCAAATAGAAACATCTAAACGGAATACAAAAAGAATCCCTCGCGCCGAAGCGGGGGATTTCCCTTTATTGAATCTTTGTTTTAGTTAGTTGAATGTGCGGTTGAATTGGCCGAGGAAGTTCAGGGTCTCTTCCGTAAACAGTTTTTTCACACATTCGTTATATTCTTCGTTGTTGTCTACGGAAAAGCCGCTTACAGGGCCATCTTCATAATAGTAGCGTTCTTCACTTTTATCCCTAGCGCTAAGCAAGAAATCTTCGCTTTTCTCCTTACACATTTTTTCAGTAATGAAGCCTAGTGTTTGAATGTTGGTGCAGGTCTTTTCGTTGCTAGACATGGTGCGGATGTAGTTCATTCCCGTAGAGTCAAAACGGGCGTCGCCCCCTTCGGTAAATTCCTGGTTGTGGATACGGAATTTCATGTCGGGAAGTTGCTCGAGTTCGTTGGCCTTAATAAGCGAGTCTACCGTAAGGTCGCCCACATTATATCCGGAGTATCTGTCGATAATGTTATCGAAGTTGGTCTTGTACGGATGAGTGCCGGAGCTTATGTCGACTACGGTTTTGTTGTAGACGGAATCTTCGGTAAAGGTCAAAGTCTTGGCTATACCGCTCAGGCTACCGATATACTCTGTACATTTTATTTCTGTTTGACCGAGCTTTCGCTTACAACCCGTAACGTTCCATGTTCCCAAAATGCCGTTATGGTTGGTGCTTAACGCTAAAGTTTCTGAATTGTAATAATCAGGGTTTTCTGCTATGTCTTTGCTTGTGGGGCCAATCCACATCGAGTCCCCGACAATTTTAATGGCTTTGGCTTCAATTGATTCTGGATTTTCTTCCCATGCAAACGTTTTTGTGTCAGCGTGGTAATTGCAGGAAAATGTACCCTGATAAATGATGCCCGAGGCTTGATCGTAGCGGTACGGCATGGCGTATACGTAACCGTCGCCAAAATCATGGCCGAGTTCTTGTTGGTCGTTTGCAGATGAAGAATTGTCGTCGCCGCAGGCTACCATCAGCAGGGCGGAGAAAAGAATGTAGGATGTTTTTTTCATAATGGAATTTTTTTATTTCCCGTAGAACGCTCTCACGTCTTCCCAGCGGTAATACGGGGCGGCGGGGCAGTTCTTGACGGTCGTGGAGTCGCATGTCACGGGCAGTTTCTGTTCGATTTCGTTAAGCATCACCTTCACCAAAATCGGGGTGCCCTTCTTGCTGGACTTGTAGAATATAAATTGTACGTTTGCGGCCATCGGGCTGATTTCGTAGTCGCGCCAGACCTTGTGCAGGTTTTCCATGTCGGCGGTTTCGATGCCGGTGTTTTGCGAACCGTTTTCCAGTTGCAACAGGACGGCGAACGGGAAGATGACGGTGTCGTGACCAAAGCGGAGCGTCGCGGAAGTTTTCTTCGGAGCGTTCTTTGCTGTGGTCTTGTCGGCCTTTGCCGTATCGGCTGCGATTACCTTGTCTGCAACTTCAAGGAAGTTCTTCAGGAGCGGCCTTGCGTTTTCGAGTCCCTGTTTTTTGGCGAAGGGATTGTTGCCGAGAACGCTGTACCACCAGGCATTCTGGGCGCGCCAGCGTTCGAACATGTCTTCGGCGGTCCATAAGTCATCGAAGTTGAACTCAATTTCGGGGCTGCCTTGGAGGCTGTTGCCGATTTCGTAAATCTTGCTGTAGAGGTCGCCAGCGTTCACTTTCTTCTTGATGTAATTTGTGTCGTTGAAGATAGCACGCATCATGCGTGTCGGGTCCACATGGCTGTAAAGTTTTTCGTTTTCTTTTTGCCATGCGGGTGTGTTTGACTCACCGATGATTTTTCCGAAGTCGAGCGGACTGATAAAGTTCATGAGGTACTTGCCCGATTCCTGGTGGATGTCGAGTTTAGGCTTTTGGGCGCGCAGTTCTTCGAGGAAGGCGGCCATGCTTACGACGCAACGTACGCTGGTACTCGCGTAGGCTTCGATGTAGGCGTCGTTCTTGAACACCTCGGGAAAGTTTTTGACCATGCGTTTGGCAATACCTTGGTGCTGCGCTACGCCGACCTGCGTCAAGTCACCGGCGCGGGGGGCGGCGTATTCGTCCAGGTACTTGGCGCGTTCAAGAAGGTTCTTACCGAGTTCGGTGAGCTTGCCTGCGGAATCGGCTTTGGCCAGTGTGTTGTACAGTTCGTGGTAGTGGTCGGCGGGCTGGTGGAAACGGCTGCCGTGCCTGCCGTAGTGACTCAGGTAGAAGGGCTTGTACCCTGCGGGGACTTTAGTGTATTTGGCTTCTGGAGTGGGATAGGCATAGTAGTTGCTTCCCATTTTGTGGAAGTCCTTGATGATTTCAGCTTTGACAGAATCCGTCTGGGCAAAAATCGAGCACGCCAAAAAGGCGGAAATAAAAAGGGTTGCCTGAAATTTCATAAATGTAGTTTCCTTTTTTATAGACGGAGCAGCAGATTTATTCCGGCAGAGGAATTGTCTAATCCAAAGGTGGGGACGAAGTCTATTTTAATTTGCTCGTTTCTTCGCTGCTTATAGATTTCGTAGATTCTTTTGTAATTGTGGGTTCTTCTGGATCTTGGGGCGTCGCGGATGATTGCATACGTATTGTAGGCGATTAATGTTGTGCCGATGATTTGAAATGCGATAGCTGTGCTGGAAATGGTTCTTGAATTTATTGTAGAGGACTCATAGGATTCGTGGATGGATTCTGAGTTGATGGCCCCGTATGTTCCGAATCCGATGATGAATGCCCCGGCTGCGCACCCTACGATATTCTCCCATATAGTAGGAAGCATTTTCTCTTGCTTGACGAGTTTTTGGTAGAAGTCGTCGTAATCCCTGTAGGTGTCGTCGGCGTTTTGTATAGCCTTAAGGGAATCCCTGTAAAACTGGGACTCTGCGTCATGCGTATTTGGAACGGCCTGCGCAAGGCAGGCTATCGTCATCGTAAGCAATAATGCAAGAACCCGTTTCATTTGTTTCCTACCGTTTACTTCCTACTGTCTACTTCCTACTTCCCGCGTTAGTTGCCAAACGTCCACACGATTCCATAGGCGAATCGCAAGCCTTCCGGCGTGTATCCCGCTTCGGGCATGTAGATGCTGTGGTTGAAGTTCTCGATTCTTGTATAAAGTTCAAAGGAGAGAATCTGCATACGGGCTTCGAAATCAAGCGCCAGGTAGTGGCTCATTTCAACTAGTTCGGGGTTGCCGTGTTCGTTGATGGTGCAGTCCATCCTGTTGTTGAACCACTGCCAGTCTACGCGAACGCTCACACCCAGCCTGTCCTTGACAAAGCGGTTCTGCCAGTGGATACTTCCCTTGTAGTAAAGTTCCGGTGTGTCGATGAGTTTTCTCGAACGGTCGATGACTTGCCCGCGTTCCAGGTAGAATTTCCAGTTCCCGAGACGGAAGCCCAGTTGCAAAATCCAGTCGAGCGTGTTTGCTTCGTCGATATTTGCCCAGCGGTAGAGTGTTTCGATGGAGTCTGCCGTAACGATGGTGTCAATGATAGTATCTTCCCCATATTCCCGGGTATCGTACGTAACAGTGCTGTCGACGCTGCCCTTCTTGACCCAGTAGGGCCTCATCAGGTTTTCGACCTTTTCGTAGCGGAAACCTAGCCCGTAAAAGACTTCACGAGAATGCCAGCCGATGTGCGTGGCGTAGCGGTCGCGTTTTTCGTATTTCAAATCTTCGTTCGGGAACGAGAGGCGTCCGGTTTCGTAAATCTTGATTTGGTTGATATCGGGGAACCTGTTGTCGTGGCGGATGTTTCCATTTAACCGGAAGTGGTACGGCAAGAAAACAGTTGCATCGGTGGAATAGGCCGGGGCGTATTCTTGTTTGTCGAGTAGGGAACTGTTGCGTTGCATACCCGCTTGCGCACGGAACATCGTGAATGCGATGGTGTCGGAAACTTGCATGTAGCCCACTTCGCGGTCCTGGAAGTATTCCTTCTTTTTGCCACCGCGAGCATCGTCGGCGTTCAGGAATTCGTAGCTGAACTTGAGTGTGGGGTTGAGAAGTGTGTGGTAGCCGAGCCCGAAGTTGCCGAGGATGGTTTCGTATTCGAGCGAGGTCGTCGTGTCGTAGTAGATATTGTTTACACTGACAATTCCGTTTTCGGCGACGACGGTTGCGGTGTCCTTAAGAATGGAGGGGAGGGAATCTTCTTCGATTTCGTGCGTGCCGTACTGGAAGTCAGTCGAGAAGAAACTCTTGGAGGTGGGATAAATTTCAAAGCCTGCTCCGTAGGTGACAGCCTTGATGTCGATGGTGTAGGGATTAGTCTGGAATGTGCGTATAGAATGGTCCATGGTGTCGAGCAACACCTTGTGGTTCGTGTTGTCCGCATTTTCCAGGCTCAGGTAGTTCATCTTGAGGTAGGCCTTACCGAGCCCGAAACGCCAGGTGAGCATGGGTTGAATGTGCATGCTGTTCATGGCGATGTTCCTGCCGCCGAACGGGATTTGCGTGGAGTCGCGACCCAGGGCAAAATAGGGAGAGTGCGTGACGTTTTGGTACGTGTAATCTTTGGAGTCGTGGTTCGAGTGGCTCTGGACGCCAAAGTCCAGCATTACGGAATCGGTGACGAGTCGGCGGAAGTCGAGCCGGAGTGCGTTGCCGTCGAACGAAGAACGCTCCCAGTTCAAGTCTGTTATGGGCGTGTCAATCGGGATGCCGTGCCGTTCTTCGAATAGGATTCCGTTCTCGCCGTTCAGGGTGAGCGTGGTCGCGTCGTAGCCCAGCCGCGTCGTGTAAAGGCCGGCCAACTTGCTTGGGTAGCGTGTAGAAAGGGATGATATGCCCATGGCCATCGGGTCGAGTTCAGGGTGGCCGAGGATGGATGTTCCGAGGACCCATTCGGATTTTTGTCCCGACACGTCGAAGGTTCGCTGCATGACTTCACGTAGCGGGATGGCCCAGCGTCCGGCGTCCGTTTCCCGGACTGCGGGGTCCGGCCTATCGGGGGAATCCCACGAGGAATCCTGTGGCTCCGGTATCGAGTAAGGTTTCGCCGGGATGATATCGGCAAGGGCACTTGTAGCAAGTGCTACTAAAAGTACGGCTATGGTCTTGAACGATATTTTCATTAGTACCATTCCGCACGGGATTTTTCGCGCCTTTCGCGAAGCGCTTGAACTACACTGTAAGGCATCTTCATGCAACCGGGCGGGTATGTACCGCTTTCGGTGTGGAAGTCGGAACCTCCTGTGCCGATGAGCCCGTACTTGTGAGCCATGTCTTTGTACTTGCGAGCCACGGCGCCCTTCTGGGCGGGGCTGTAGACCTCGATACCCTGGATGCCCCATTCCACCATGTTCTCGATGAACTCGTCGCTGAGCCCGGACTTGTACGGGTGGGCGAGCACGGCGATGCCGCCGGCGTTTTCGATGAGACGGATGGTCTGCTGCGGGTTGAGTCCCTTCTTCTCGACGAAGGCGACGCAGCCGTCACCGAGGTACTTCGAGAAGGCCTCGGAAAAGTTCGAGATGTATTCTTCGTCGACCAAGGACATGGCAATGTGCGGTCGTCCGATGACTTTGCCCTTGCAGTAGGAATTCACCTTTTCGAACGTGATGTCGATGCCGAGCGCGTTCAGTTTTTTGATGATGGCCTTGGCGCGGCTCACCCTCTGCTTGGCGAAGTCCTCGAGTTCCATGTTCAGGGCGAGGTTTGTCGGGTCGCAGAAGTAACCCAGGATATGGATATCCTTGCTTTGCCACACGGCAGAAATCTCGATGCCTGGAATGATTTCGAGCCCGATTTGCTTTGCGGGTTCTTCGGCCAGCTTGAACGAGTCGAGGTTGTCGTGGTCGGTGATGGAAATGCAGCGCAGTCCCTTGCGCTTGCAGAGCCGGAGCAGTTCTTCAACTTCCAGGTTTCCGTCGGAGAGTTTTGTGTGGAGGTGCAAGTCTGCGAACCCACCGCTTTCGGTGATGATGGTGGATCCCTTTTGCATTAGCCGACTCCGTAATACTCGGAGATTGTTTGGGCTTCGGACTTGTTGTCTCTGTGAAGGCTCAGGTTGAGGAACGGATAATAGTTTTCAGTGGCAAAACCGATGCGGCAAGGGGCACCGCTGGTTTTGGCGAGGAACAAGCGGGGGAGGAATGGATCGTCGAGGTACAGGCAGACCTGCGGAGCGAATTCCTGGATCTTGCGCTGGATTTCGTTGAAGACGGGTTCGCCGAAACGGCATTCCTTGTCGCTGTAGTACACGGCGTGGGAACGCCTAGAAGAAATCAGGGAATGTTGCGACTCGTGGGTGCAGAACAGCATGTTCTTGAACCAGGCGTCGGGCATGGCGCGCATGAACTTGTTTGCGCGTTCCAGGTCCTTAGGCAGGATCGTCAAAGTCTTCGGGTGGTCCTTCAGAATGTTCGGAAAGTCAAACGCGGCGGAGTCTTCGCCAGCCTGTTTCAGAAACCACTTGAACAGCTTGGCGCTGGAATAGAATCGCTTGAAAAAATAGCGAAATGTGTCTGTAAAATAAGGCGAAGGTGTCACGTTTGCTCCAAGTCAAATATCCGATGGATAATATACTAAATTTACGCCATGCCTAAAGTGAAGTTCTACGCCATAAAGGCCCCCGAAAAAAGTCAAATCGTGACCTCTTGGGCCGAATGTGAATCCCTGACGCACGGAATTAAGGGTGTTTTGTTCAAATCTTTTGCGACAAAGGCCGAAGCCGAGGCCTGGATTGCCGGAATCGAGGCTCCGGTCCCTGCTGGGATCCGTGTTTTTGTAGACGGCTCCTTCTCGCCGACTTTCGCTCCGGCCGGGTGGGCTTATGTTGTCGTGGATGGGGACAAGGAACTTGCACGCGGGTCGGGAATCACGGCGTTCCCCGCCGAAAGCCGCAATATCGACGGCGAGGTGATGGCGAGCTACCAGGCCATGCGTTGGCTCGACGCCAACGACAAGAAGGGCGTCATCTGCCACGACTACGAAGGAATTGCCCGCTGGGCCAAGGGCGAATGGCAGGCCAAGAGCAATGTCGCCCAGCAGTACGTAAAGGCGGTCAAGCCGTACCTGCACCGTGTACAGTTCGAAAAGGTGGCGGCCCACACGGGCGTCAAGTGGAACGAACTTGTAGACAAACTAGCTAAAGAGGCTATCGAGAAAGCAAAAAAGGCTTCTGAAAAATCGGAGAAAAAAGACTAGCGCCGCGCTTAGTCGCCGAGATTCGTTCTCCGCACACTTTCGTGCTTTTTGCCGTAGTCCTTGACGTTTAACCGGGACAGCGGTTGCCTTGCTTCGAAGGTGAATCCTATCAGGAACTGATTGACCATGCCCCATTTTTTTCGGTCGTCGATGGGGTCGTCAAAATGGATTACCTTGGCCAGCCATTGGAACTTTGGGGATATGTGGAGGAGGTCTCCCACAGGGAGACGCTTTACGAACTGGATGCTACCCAAGTAAGCTAGGTTGTCTGTGGAATCGCCGTTGAGCATGAACTGCGCATATCCAAGACCGCCCATGACATCGATGCCGTAATTGCCGAATTCAAAAGCGTATCCGGAGAGTCCGTTAAAAGCGACTTGCTTGGGCTTTGAGCCGTTGAATATTGCGTCTAACTGGATTTGGAACACCAAATGGTTGATTTGGAGGCGCCCTTGAGGAAACCCGATAGAGAAGGTTTCGTCTACGTTGTCGAAGGCGGACGTCATTAGGGCTTTGCCGAGGGATAGCGTTATCCCAAAACTGAAAACTCCGTCTTCTTTGTCGTATTTCCGCAATTTGTTGCAGACGTCGTCGTCCATGATGGTTTCAATTGCCGCCTTGTAGCGACTTTCGGGGTATTTTTCCAAGAAGTTGTTCCTGGCTTGCAGTATCCAGGTGTAGTCGTTGTCGAATTTGGGATGGCGTCCAATTGGACTTTCGTTTTGGAACCAAAGTCCCGCCCAGGATTGCATCAGGTCGAGAGCCGCATCAGAAGGAGGCTTTCCTATTTTGCGGGCGAATCCTGCGATTTGATCTATTGAGATAAGTTTGTTTAAAATCAGTTCCCCAAGGACCGTAGGGCTTAGTGGCGCGTTGCTCAGCATTTCCTTTTTTTCGTAGGCGAACCAACTGTCGTACTTGGCTATCATGTAATCCAGTAGCATGTTGTACATCGCGTTGTCTTCTTCCGTTATCGTGCGGCCATTAATTTCCCGATTCGCGATAAAGGCGTACTTTGTATAGACGTCGTTATATTCGTGCTCGCCTTTCTTTTCGTCATAAAGCGTGTAGGCTATCCGCACCAGTTTTTCCCGTCGGGATTCAATTGCGCATATCTCCGGATCTGCCTTGTGCCCGTATTCTGCGACAAAGTCCAAAAGTTCCAGATGCCTCGTGGTGTCTTGCGAAACGGAAATTTCGTTGAACATTCCAAGAACGTATTCGTCGAATGTGCAGGCGTCGATTTCTGCAGAGAGGGAATGCGTTGCGCAAAGCAAGAACAGGATGAGGAACAAACGCTTCATGTCGGATATACCCTAAATTTCAGAGAGTGGAACAAGAAAATCGAGGGCTACGCCGAAATAAAACTGGTTGATAAAAACACGGCGTTTGCGTTTTGTTATGGGAGAATCAAATTCAAGCGTTTTTAGCGTCCACTGCAACTTGGTAGTGAATGCGCCGACTGCTCCAAAATAAAAATGCTTGAAACCCTGAATCCCCGCTAATAGTGCGCGACTCGTTGTGGTATCTTCGCCCATGAAGAACTGGTCGAATCCGATGCCGACCAACAAGTCGGCCCCGAACGATTTGTATTCAAGGCAATAGCCGAACAGCCCATCCAATCCCATAGCGTTTATGCTGCCGCCGAGGTACATGTCCCCCTGAAGTTGCGCTACCACGTGAATTATCTGGAGTCTAAAGTTGGGGACGGAAACGGAAACTTTTTCTTTCATGGGCTCCATATCCGAACCGAGCAGTGTTTTCCCTACCATGACTCCGAGGCCGAAACCGACGCGTCGGTTGTCTTTTTTGTAGGTCTGGATTTCTTCTTTTTCTTCGGTTTGGGCGAGGTCCTGTATCAACTTTTCATCGGACATCAAAGAAAATGTCGCGATATAAGGGCTCCCAGGATATTTTTGGGCAAAGTTTTGAATCGGTCTCTGCAACCAACTGTACTTACCTTCGCTCAGTTCTTTGGATGAGTTCTCTGTAATCCATAAGCCGGCCCAGGAATCTTCCCGTTCCTTTTTTATTTCGCTTGCGGGCTTGCCTTCGATCATGGACGACTTGGATATTTCCAGATCTTCGAACAAGGCGTCGATTTTTGAAGCGTAGCCGTACTTGTTCATGTCGCCGTTCATGGCGGCAGATATCATGCTGTGTTTTACGTTGGCGAATCGCTTGTCGTATTTTGCGATGATGTAGTCAAGTACGATGTTGTATGCGGCGTTGTCTTCGTCGGTAAACTTTTTTCCGTCTTCTTCGCTCCCGGTAAAATGGGCGTACTTTGTGTATGCGACATCATACTCTGCGACGTTCCGGGCGGTATTGCTCGTGCGGAAAAGCGCCGTAACTTTTTTCGAGATGTCCTGCGACTTTTCCTCGTCAGGGCAAACTTCATTGTTCGGGGGGAGGCTGTCTTGCTGAATGAAATCGAGAACCTTGGCGTAGCCGGAATGGGACTGGATGCATTCTGTTAACGCATCGACGAGTTGCTCGTCGAATGCGCAAATGTCCAACTCCGCTGCACCTGCAAACGTAAACCCGAAAATGCAGAGGCCAAATGCAATCTTGTCGAGTTTGCGGACAAAGTTCATGCGGAATTCCCTTTTTACCTGGATTCGTGCTTGCTCATGCAGTGCAGGCTTCCGCCCTCTTCGATGACGGTGCAGCAGTCAATGCCGATGACGAACCTGTCGGGGTAAACGCTTTCGAAGTACTTCTGGGCCACGGCGTCGTTCGCACACTTGTATTTCGGGTAAATCAAGCCGCCGTTCACGTAGATGTAGTTCATGTAGCTGGCCGGGAGAATCTGCCCGTCGTCGAGCTTGCGCTGCGGAGGCAGCGGGAGCGTGTCCACCTTGGCGTCCTTGCCGTAGTGGAGTTCGAGGAATTCCTGGATGGCGGCCTTGGCTTCTGCGAGGTACTTGCCGTTGGCGCTGTTCGGGGCTGCAGAATCGAGGACAATGCGGTCCTTGGCGATAAATCGCGCCACGTTGTCGATGTGCCCGTCGGTATGGTCGCCCACGAGCCCCTTGGGGAGTACCAGCAGCGCTTTGAGGCCCAGCATGTCGCAGATGGCTTTGATGATGGCGCTCAGGTCGGCAGGCTTGTTGCGGTTCTTGCCCACGAGGCAATCCAAGGTCGTCATGCCGAGCCCGTCACCGTTGACTTCGATGGCGCCGCCCTCAAAGATGTAGGGGACGCTTACGCCCTTCTTGTATTCGAAAATTTCGGCGATGCGCGCGGGAATCTGGTTGTCGTTTTTCCAGGGCGGGAACTTTGCGCCCCAGGCGTTGAAAGCCGTTTCGGAAACGACGGTCTGTTTGCCCTTCTTCACGAAGAACGGGCCGTAGTCGCGAATCCAGATGTCGTCGGTCTTGACGGTGTAAAAGCTGGCGGGGAAGGGCCTGTCGGCGACGGCGAATTTCTCTTCGGTCGTGAGGAAGTTCTTTTTCGGGACGAGGACGTTTACCGGCTGGAACTCGCTAATGGTACGGATAAGGTCGATATAGAACTTGCGGATCTTGACGCCGCGTTCGCCGTGCCAGTTCTGCTTGTTGTGCGGGAAGGCGAGCCAGGTGGCTTCTTGAGGTTCCCACTCTGCGGGGTAGCGATAAAGAGCTTTTTTCATGGTAAAAATCCTTTTATTGCTCTAAAATATAGGTAAAGATGATTGATTTCCGTATGATTTAGCTTATATTATGTTGCGAAGAGAACTTTTGCCTTAGGAAACGGAGTTGGTTGTTATGTCTTTGAAAATATGTATTCCTGCAATGGCGGCATTCCTTCTCGTGGCTTGCGGCGGCGACGGCAACAATGCCGGTGACCCGGACCCTTCTGCCGAGGCCGATTTTGTGGTGGATTCCTTTGACGATCTTTCGGTTTGCATCGACAAACGCGAAGGCGCGACCGCCTACGTGAAAGACGAAGAAAAAGATTACATCTGCACCGACGGAGATTGGGCCATCGACACCAACGCCGCTACTCGCAAAAAATCCAGCAGCAGTAAAGACAAAGCGAAATCCTCCTCCTCGCGTCATTGCAAGGACAGTAAGGACGAAGCAAACTCCAACAGCAATTTTGCGGGTCAGAAAACAGCATGGGAGTATTTGAGCCCAAATATTGATTATGGCGAAATGGTCGATGACCGCGATTGTCAGACTTACAAGACGGTAAGAATCGGTGGCCAGGTGTGGATGGCGGAGAACCTCAACTACAAAGTGGACTCTAGTTTCTGCTATAATGATTCTGCCGAATATTGCGAAAAGTATGGACGGCTTTACATGTGGACGGCGGCGGTTGACACATCTGAAGAGGATTGTGGTTACGGCAAGATATGCGGGTTATTCCGCAGGGTGCGTGGAGTGTGCCCTGAAGGCTGGCATTTGCCCGATAATGCGGAGTGGAGAACGCTTTTTACCGCAGTGGGCGGAGAGGATAAGGCTGGCAAGATGCTTAGGTCGCAGATGGGGTGGGGCGATGGTGATAATGGCTTGGACGCCTACGGTTTCTCTGCGTGCCCTGCTGGTTACATGTACCGCACTGGCCGCTTCTACGATATGGGTCACTACGCTCACTTCTGGAGTGCCACTGAGGACGGTAGCGACGGCGCCTACAGCTTGTACCTGAACTACGGCTCCGAGGATGCGACCCTGATGTACGACTATAAGAACAGTTACTACTCTGTCCGTTGCCTCAACGATGATTCAAATTCCGGCAGCAGTTTTGCGGGTTGGAAAACCTCATGGAATTATTTGAATCCAGATATTTATTATGGCGAAATGGTCGATGACCGTGACGGTCAGATTTACAAGACGGTGAAGATTGGCGACCAGGTGTGGATGGCGGAGAACTTGAACTATGAATCGGGAGGCAGTTCCTGTGGCGGTGGGCATGATTTTCAGCCAGGTGATTGTTCCAAGTACGGGCGGCTTTACATACGGTTTGATGCGGTTGGTGTGTGTCCTGAAGGCTGGCATTTGCCCGATAATACGGAGTGGAATGCGCTATTTGCCGCAGTGGGCGGAAAGGAGGTCGCTGGCAAGGCGCTCAGGTCGCAGAAAGGCTGGGTCAATGATGGTAATGGTCCGGACGTCTACGGTTTCTCTGCACTCGCTGCTGGCAACAGGGGGAGCGATGGACTCTACAATTATGAGGACTTCAACGCCTACTTCTGGAGTGCCTCTGAGGACTATAGCAATAACGTGAACCTGTTTTACAACGACGTGGATGAGGTCTTGTATGTCAGGGAAGATGACCGCTGGAAGAACTATGCTTACGCGGTCCGTTGCCTCAAGGATGATTCAAATTTCGACAGCAGTCCTGCGAAATTATCCTCCTCGAGTTGCGGGGACTGCAAGGATGATGCAAAGTCCAGCAGCAGTTTTGCGGGCCCGAAAATCGCATGGGACTATTTGAATCCAGATATTGATTACGGTGAGATGGTCGATGATCGTGACGGTCAGATTTACAAGACGGTGAAGATTGGCGACCAGGTGTGGATGGCGGAAAATATGAGCTATATAATGGACTCTAGCTTTTGTTTCTTTGCCGAGCATTGTTCCAAGTACGGTGATTACTACACTTGGGAGTCTGCGGTCGCTGCGTGTCCAAAAGGATGGCATTTGCCCGATACTGCGGAATGGAATACGCTGTTTACCGAGGTCGGCGGAACGGCAAAAGCAGGCATGATGCTTAAGACGCAGACGGATTGGTTCATTACGACGGATACGAAATGGCTCAATGATAGTGTCAGTACGAATGCCTACGGTTTTTCTGCGCTCCCTGCTGGCTCAAGGGGCGACGATGGCAACATCCTCTATGGAAACGATGCTTACTTCTGGAGTGCCACTGACAATGGACGCAACGCTTACTACTGCTACATGCTCATGCAGGAACGCGACCACAAGCGCGCGGACTTGGGCTTGCGCGAAAAATACTACGGTTTATCTGTTCGTTGCATCCAGGACTAGCCAATGTCGATTCTTTCTGTCAACTTTGTTCAATGGCTTTCTTCTTTTGAGTGCAATTTTTCATAAAAGAATGTAAATTAAGGGAAATCCTTTGCGAAAGGGCGGCTTATGTCTTTGAAAATATGTATTCCTGCAATGGCGGCATTCCTTCTCGTGGCTTGCGGCGGCGACGGCAATAACGCCGGTGACCCGGACCCTTCTGCCGAGGCCGATTTTGTAGTGGATTCCTTTGACAATCTTTCGGTTTGCATCGATGATCGCGAAGGCGCGACCGCTTACGTGAAAGGTGAAGATAACGCTTACATCTGCACCAACGGTGGTTGGACCATCAACACCAACGCCGATACTCGCAAAAAGAACAGTAACGGTTCGGCGAAGTCGTCAGGTTCAAAACAATCTTCTGGTCCGGTGCTTTTGGCTAAGCCTTGCAAGACCGGAACGGAAGACAACTGCGAATACGGCGAGTTGGTGGACGCTCGCGATGGTCAGACTTACAAGACGGTGAAAATTGGCGACCAGTGGTGGATGGCGAAAAACCTCAACTACAAAGTGGACTCTAGTTTCTGCTTCAACGATTCTGTCGAATATTGCGAAAAGTATGGAAGGCTTTATACTTGGGCTGTTTCTATGGACAGCGCAGGCACATGGAGTTCGAACGGCAAGGGCTGTGGCTTAGGAAAAACGTGTTTGCCAAAGTATCCCGTGCGTGGGATTTGTCCCGAGGGCTGGCACTTGCCGGACACGACAGAATGGGAAATCTTAGTCACTGCGGTTGGTGGTCGATGGATTGCGAGCAGAAAACTTAAGTCGCAGACTGGCTGGCTCGGTGATGGCGACGGATCGGATGCGTATGGTTTTTCTGTGCTCCCTGCGGGTTATTTGTTCTACAATCGTCGTGAATTCAGTGGTGTCAATACCAGATTTTGGTGTGCCACTGAGGACGCTTACGATGATATCGCTAGTATCATGGACTTGCGCGCGCGGTGCGACAATATACATCATTTGCCGTTCCGCTCGGGTAACCGCTCGGGTAAGAGCGACGCGCTCTCTGTTCGTTGCCTCAAGGACGATGCGGTCTCTAACAGCAATTCAGCTAGTAAAGAAAAGTCATCCTCAAACTCGAATGACTTTGATTGGAATGTTTTGAAGGAAGAGTATTTCAACCCGGCAATTTCCTACGGCACCATGACCGATCCCCGCGATGGCCAGACATACAAGACGGTGAAAATTGACGACCAGGTGTGGATGGCCGAGAATCTGAACTACTACGATGCAACTCTTGATGGCCGCAGTTGGTGTTATGGTGCCATAACCGATGCTACAACATTGAACTGTGCTGTTCCGGGGCGCTTTTATACCTGGGCAGCGGCAATAGATTCTGCTAAACTTTATAAGGATAAGTCTATTGTTTGCGGATACGGTAGTTCTTACGGTAGTTCTTGTTCTTTGCCCGATACGGTGTACGGAATTTGCCCGCCGGGTTGGCACTTGCCGAGTGAGAGGGAATGGGATGTTCTGTTACGTAGCCAGTATGTTCGGGGCGTCAAGGATCTGATATCGAGGTTTGGTTGGGTAGATAACGAAGGTAAAAGGATCGATGGTTCGAACTATTCCGGTTTCTCTGCGCTCCCTGCTGGCAAAAGGAGTCCTGAGGGTCTCATCAGCGAAGACGGCAGCGCCGCTTGCTTTTGGAGTGCTTCTCAAACTAATAGTGATGAAGGTGACTACATGTGTATCGGCGAGAATAAGTACGAGGTGAGTCTGGGCAAGCCCAAGACATACGGTTTATCTGTCCGTTGCCTACAGAACTAGCCAATGTCGATTCTTTCCGTCTACCTTGTTCAATGACCTTCTTCTTTTATGTATTATTTGCGTAAGGGCAATTTATGTCTTTGAAAATATGTATTCCTGCAATGGCGGCTTTCCTTCTCGTGGCTTGCGGCGGCGACGGCAACAAAGCCGGTGACCCGGCTCCTTCTTCCGAGGCAGATTTTGTAGTAGATACCTTCGGCGACCTTTCGATTTGCAACAACAAACGTGAAGGCGCGACCGCCTACGTGAAAGACGAAGATAACGCTTATATTTGCACCGACGGCGATTGGGCCATCGACACCAACGCCGATACTCGCAAAAAATCCAGTAACGGTTCGGCAGGTCCTAAAATCGCATGGGATTATTTGAATCCAAATATTGATTATGGAGAATTTGTCGATGACCGCGACGGTCAGATTTACAAGACGGTGAAGATTGGCGACCAGGTGTGGATGGCAGAGAACTTGAACTATAAAACAAAAAAAAGTTGGTGTGGTGGTGGAATCGGTAAGGATGCAGGAAATTGCTCCAAGTACGGTCGTCTCTATACATGGGCGGCGGCAATCGATTCGGCCAAATTTTATAAGGAAAAATCTATTGACTGCGGATACGACAAGATTTGTGTTCTGCCCGATACGGTGTACGGAATTTGCCCGTCAGGTTGGCATTTGCCTAGTAGAGTGGAATGGGAACATTTCTTCACATACATAGGAGACCGGAGCAATGCCGCAAAGGTTCTCAAATCGCAGGCAGGTTGGCGTAACGGTAACGGTACGGACGCCTACGGTTTCTCTGTGCTCCCTGCCGGCGGTTTGTCCAACGATGACTTTCGTGGTGAAGGCTATCTCGCCTGCTTTTGGAGTGCCACTGAGAGCGATATCTTCCTCGCTTACAGCATGTTATTGAACTACGAATACGATTACCTCGGCGACAAGCACGAAGCTTACTCTGTCCGTTGCATCCAGGACTATTCTATCTCCAACAGCAATAAAGACGAAGCGAAATCATCCTCCTCGCGTTGCGAGGACTGCAAGGATGATGCAAAGTCCAGCAGCAGTTTTGCGGGTCAGAAAACTGCATGGGATTATTTGAATCCAGAAATTGATTATGGCGAAATGGTCGATGACCGCGATGGTCAGATTTACAAGACGGTGAAAATTGGCGACCAGGTGTGGATGGCGGAGAACCTGAATTACGAAACGGAAAACAGTTGGTGTGACGTCGGACATGGTAATAATGAAGAAAATTGCGCCAAGTACGGACGGCTTTACAAATGGGTTGCTGCGGTAGACAAGCCCGAAGAGGAATGTGGCTACGACTTTACTTGCGGACTTTCCGGCATGGTGCGTGGCGTGTGTCCTGAGGGCTGGCATTTGCCCGATACAACAGAATTGTATAAACTGTTTGCCGCAGTGGGTGGACGTTTGAAAGCTGGCAAGATGCTTAAGTCGCAAACGGATTGGTACGATGAGGGTGACGGTACGGACGTTTACGGTTTTTCAGCGCTCCCTGCTGGCTGTAGAAATAACAAAGGCTACTTCGACTCGGATGGCTTCTCCGCTTTCTTCTGGAGTGCCACTGAGAATGATGCTCCTTCGGGCTATGTCAACAGCGCCTACAGTATGTACCTGAACTTTAACTACGAGAAAGCGTCATTTCTTATCGATGTTAAGAGCAACGCATTTTCTGTCCGTTGCATCCAGGACTAGTCAATGTCGATTCTTTCTGTCAACTTTGTCCAATGGCTTTCTTCTTTTGAGCGCAATTTTTCATAAAAGAATGTAAATTAAGAAAAATCTTTGCGAAAGAGCGGCTTATGTCTTTGAAAATATGTATTACTGCAATGGCGGCATTCCTTCTCGTGGCTTGCGGCGGAGATGATAACAAAGCCAGTGACCTGGCTCCTTCTGCCGAGGCCGATTTTGTTGTGGATACCTTTGACGATCTTTCGGTTTGCTTCGACAAACGCGAAGGCGCGACCGCCTACGTGAAAGACGAAGAAAAAGATTACATCTGCACCGACGGAGATTGGACTATCGACACCAACGCCGATACTCGCAAAAAATCCAGCAGCAGCAAAGACAAAGTAAACTCCAGTAATAGTAAAGACAAAGCGAAATCTTCCTCCTCTCGTTGCGAAGACTGCAAGGATGAAGCAAATTCTAGTAGCTCTGCTGGTGGGGAAAAATCATCCTCAAGCTTGAAAGAATTTGATTGGAGTATTCCGAAGGAAGATTATCTCAATCCGAAAATTTCCTACGGTACCTTGACCGATCCTCGCGATGGTCAGACTTACAAAACGGTGGAAATTGGCGACCAAGTGTGGATGGCGGAGAATTTGAACTATTATGATGAAACTTTTGATGGCCGTAGCTGGTGCCATGGTGCCGAGAACAGTGCCACTACGGCAAACTGTGCCGTGTCCGGCCGCCTTTATACTTGGACGGCGGCAATCGATTCGGCCAAGCTTCACAAAGATAATTCCATTGTCTGCAGTAGCGACAAGGATTGTAGTCTGCCCGCTATGGTGTCCGGAGTTTGTCCAACGGGCTGGCATTTGCCTCGTGTTGCAGAATGGAAACGTCTGTTCTCAAATGTAGGTGATTCAGTTGGTGTGGCTCTCAAGTCGCAGATGGGTTGGAATGATGATGGTAACGGTACGGACGCCTATGGATTCTCTGCGCTCCCTGCTGGCTTCAAGGACTACAATGACTACGTCTACGAAGGTGCTGCCGCCTCCTTTTGGAGTGCCGATGAGCACATCATTTTTTGCACAGACGCTGCCTGCATTAGTTTTGCCGGTACCTATGCCTACTGCATTAACCTTTACTCCGGCAGCTCAGGCTGGAGTCAGTTATCCGAGTCCAAGAGAAAAGCTTACTCTGTCCGTTGCCTACAGGACGTTGCGGAGCCGGAAGCTGCATGGGATTATTTGAACCCAAATATTGATTATGGCGAAATGGTCGATGACCGCGATGGTCAGATTTACAAGACAGTGACAATCGGCTCGCAAATCTGGATGGCTGAAAATCTCAACTACGAAGTGGACTCAAGTTTCTGCTACAACGATTCTGCCAAGTATTGCAGAATGTTCGGTCGGCTTTACAGATGGGCTGCGGCAATAGGCAAGTCCGAAAGGGAATGCGGCTACGGGAATACTTGCGGTCTTTCCGGCAAGGTACGTGGTGTGTGTCCTGAAGGCTGGCATTTGCCCGATACTACGGAATGGAGAACTCTGATTAATGAAGTCGGCGAAGACTCGACTGCTGGATATATACTCAAGTCACAGACGGGTTGGCTCTATGGTGACAATGGTTCGGACGTTTACGGCTTTTCTGTGCTCCCTGCGGGCTATAGGTCCTGCGGTGACAGCTTTGACAAAGGCATATACGCTGACTTCTGGAGTGCCACTGAGGTCAATAATAAAATCAGCGCCTACTACATGTGTTTGCGCAAATTCGACAAAGAGTATGCGGACGCGGACCTGTCCTACACCACTAAGGACTTCGGTTATTCCGTCCGTTGCATCCAGGACTAGCCTTAGGCTCATTTACCGGGTTATGATCACGCGCCATTCCCTGTTTTCTGTTCGGATGATGTAGCCCTTATCCATCATTGATTTTAGCTGTTTTTGTATGGCGGACATGTTTATGCCGATATTCTCTCTGAGTTCGGCGTAGGTTATGTCCGGATAATCAGAGAGTAGTTCCAGAATTTTGCTGG
>JAEERM010000126.1 GCA_016285835.1 Fibrobacter sp. | reverse complement strand
AGGACTTGTCCTGTTCGAGGACGGGGTCGAGGGATTCGAGGAATTCACGGACAGCCTGATGGAAGAGGGCCTGGTCCGGATCACGGGCGACGACCTTGTCATAGACTTTCTGAAGGTAAGCATTCTTAATTGCCATTTTATTTATCTCCGTTGAGAGTTTTGATTGTTAAAGTTTTTAACGGGTCAAAAGATAGCAAACCCGCGACAAAAAATGAAAAATAGTGGCAAAAATCTTCAATTTCTTACATTTTTGTAAGTTACTATTTTGCAAGTTTTGCAAATTGCCTTTTTTAGTAAAATTTCAAGGCATGCAATAGTAAAAACTTACATTTTTGTAAGCCACAATCCAAATTCACAAAAAGTAAACGTAATTTTACAAACGAGATGGATATTTGTTTTTAAAAGCGGCTCTGTATAAAGCCCTATTCGACCGTCTTGACGAGAATTTCGTGCAAGATTCCGTTCGAAAAGACGACCTGTTCGCCGTCAACGAACTGCATCGGCGAGCCGTCGATGTGCGTCGATTTTCCGCCAGCCTCTTCAACAATCAGGGCAATCGCCGCAATGTCCCACGGGTAACTCATCGTCATCACGAAGCAGTCGATACGGCCGCACGCGGTAAAGCACCCCTCCACCACCGCCGAACCGAAACACTTCACGCGCTCGAAAACTTCTGCCTCGCGGGCGAAATTGCGGGAGTTCTGCGGATTGATCTTTTCGGGAATGCCCACGTTGAAGTCGCCGTTCGAAACAATGGCATGCACCGGGTCCGCCTCGTCGCTCACATGAATCGGTTTACCGTTCATGAAGGCGCCACCACCTTTCACCGCCGTAAACACCTCGCCCAGCCGAGGAAGGTTCACGACCGCGACCAACGGTTTGCCCTCAAAATGGAGCGCAATGGAAATCCCCCAGAACGGGATGCCTCGGCTAAAGTTCACGGTTCCGTCCACCGGATCAATGATCCAGCAGTAGCGCGGGTCCGCGCCCTCGATGACGCCCGCTTCTTCGGTGCGGATGGAATGTGTCGGGAATGCACTCTTGAGCCCTTTGACAATCAGTTTCTCACTCGCGATATCGGCGCGAGTCACAACGTCTTTCTTGGACTTGTACTTGACGTCGCCCAAGTTGTTCTGGAGTTCAAGGCAAAGAGCCCCCGCCTGTTTCGCGAGAGCTTCTGCAACAGATAAAAATTCTTGATAATCGGACATAATGATTAGCGATGAGCTATGAGCAGTGAGCGATGAGGTATGAGTTGAGCACACTGCGGATCACAGCCGGTTTATTCGGGGTATGCGCAGCAGCGGAAGCCAATTGAAGGCGACCTGTAGAAGTTAGCAACCCCACGGTAAGAAATTCGCTCACCCGTAAGGAACACGACCTCGATATGGTCGGGCACATAGACCATGCCATTGCTAATGCTCTTAAGCCATTCTTCGCCCCCCTCCTTGTATTCGGCATAAGGAGCGTAGTCCGTACCCACAGAATTTCCATTGGAATCCTGCACATCGAAGAACTGCAACGAATCCTTGAAATCCTTTTTCGTCAGCACTGTATACAACGTCCTCGAAGTGTCCGCAGCATAAACAGTGTCAACCCGAGTTCCTTCGCGGTACAGATAAACAGAATCCTTGGTGTAGGCAAGCCGCGTAAATACAGGGAAACCACGGTTGGTACACAGAGCCTGCGATTCGTAATCGAGCCCGCTCAACACCTTGAAAGATCCGCCCTTTAAAACGGCAATCGTATCTTCGGAGCGGCCACGCACCCATTCCTGCAATTGTCCCGACATGTCGCGCACACCCATCGTGTTCACGCAGCGGTAATCGCGCTTGGCAATATCCACAGCAGAAACAGAATCTTCTGTACCCACACCGCAATTATTAAACAGGAACGCAGATGCCGGTATCGTATCATCCAGGAGCACACCGTACGAAAGGAGTCCACCCGAAAGGCAAGTAAGTTCCCAATCGCGTTCGTTACAAAGGCTCACGTTGAACCCGCTCGCCGAAATAGCTTCGCATGTTGCCAACGCTTCGGAATGAAGAACGTTGCGCATAAATTCACCCGAATCATTCCTATGTTCAAACCGTTCCATGCAGAACTTGATCGAATCGGAAACAGAAACCGCCATAAACCCTTCCGGGCATTCAAGCTCCTGGGCCAAAGCACCCGGAGATACATAAACGGTGTCTACCAGAGCGCGAGAATAGTAACCGGACACATCCCTAGAACGGATTTTCAAGATTACAGTATCACCCGGAGAGACAGAGCGGATAGTATCCGAGACATAGCGACCACCATCGACAACCTCCATTTCACCATCTTCCCAATCAAAATCCCTAACATAACGCGAGCCATCTCCACCAGCAAATCGAACCGGTTCCCAGGTTTCTTCGTAAGAATTGAAGCGCATGACTTCGTAAGTAGATATAGAATCATAGCAGACAGACTCGAGACACCCCTTCGGGATTATCAAAGCCGTATCAGCCAAAATTCCATGGTCCTTCACCAAGGGGTCCACCGACCGGCTCCAGAAAACGACAAGCCTGTTATTGCTGTCGAGCCTAGCAAGGCCTGTCCCGGGGAACAGCGTGTCTTCCATTGTCACTAGCGCCGTAGACATGAGGGGTGCAATGGAATCCGTGGTGTTGAATATGTGGGATACTTCTTTTGCTGAATTACCCGCCGAATCCAATGATGTAATGCTGAACGTATACCTGGATTCCGGGCGAAGTCCCTTGATTGTCAGTCGGAACAGGTTGACAGAATCGTTCTCCACATCGAAGCCCATTCCATCGAGGACTGCAATATGAAGTTTGTTTATATTCTTATCTTTCGACGGGAGCTTGGTATCTACAATGATGCTATCATTGCGAACTCTACGAATCCTCGCATGCCGGACGGTGTCCGAAAAAGCGCCCTCCATGGACAACTTGAGTTTGCGCAAATCTTCTTTTTTATCTTCTGAAGAAATAACGATATTATAACCGAAAATCGGACCGGATATATCGGACGGGAAATGGAAATTCCTCTGGTCCGTAGGACGAGTCCATTCAAGCCAAGCCCCAAAAGTCCACACAGAATCGCGGACACTCACAAGCGAAGGTTCCTGATGGTCCGTTAAATAAAAGAATGTGCGCTGGACAATTCCCGGATCGCCTTTGGAATACTTACAGAAAACGGCAACCTGGAGAGTGTCGTAGCTCCTTTTCTTGAGCATTTTCTTAATCTTGCTGGTCACGTCAATTGTGTCAAATTCCTTGTTCTTCTTACTGGAATACTTGACAACGGTATCGCTCTTGTCGAGGTCCGAAGAAGACACGCTCTTTGAAGTATCATCAACGACATCCGTGCCCAACCAGAGGTAAATTGATTCCAGTTTTTCCTTCGACATCGGATAACGGAACCGTACCTTGTAACAGGAATCGCCTTTGTCCGCCTTGGAATCACATGTAAGAATAGTTCCCATTTCCATGACTTCGCGATCAAACGGGTAATCCGTACCATCATCGTCATCGGAACAGGCAAAAAGCAGAGACGCTAGCAGCGGGAGCATCAAAAATTTGAAAAAACGCATAATCATCGTCGCTTAATTTAGCAAAAAACCGGACGCTAGAGGCGTCCGGCTTTCAAATTCAAACGAAGTAGAAGTTAGTTGGCTTCTTCCGGGTAGACAGAAACCTTCTGACGCTTCGCATCGAGGCGTTCAAACTTCACCTTGCCGTCAACGAGGGAGAACAGGGTGAAATCCTTGCCCATACCGACGTTGGTGCCCTTGTGGAAGTGAGAACCGCGCTGACGAACGATGATGTTGCCAGCCTTGACGGTTTCGCCCGCGTACTTCTTGACGCCAAGATACTTGGCGTTACTGTCGCGGCCGTTACGTACTGAACCTTGACCTTTCTTATGTGCCATGGATTAAGCCTCCTTAGCCTTGCGGAGAGAGTTCTTCTTGACCTTGGCCGGCTTGGCAATACCCTGAGCAATCTTTTCCTTGCGAGTAAGGGGCTTGACCTGCTCCTTCTGCTTGGCGAGGGCAGCCACGCGAGCGCGGTTGCGTTCGATAACCTTGGGATCGACCTTTGCGGATTCTGCTCCGGAGCGAAGTTCCGTGACCAGCACCTCGGTATAGCCCTGACGATGACCGTTACGGCGTTCGTAACGGGTGCGACGCTTCTTCTTGAACACGATGATGGTGTCGTACTTGCCGTGGGCAAGGACTTCGACCTTCACGGAGGCGTCGTTCAGGACAGGGGTGCCGACCTGTACATCTTTTCCTGCGAAAAGAAGGACGGACTTGAGCTCCAGTTCGGAACCAACAGCGGCGTCAAGAGTGGGGACCTTGTAGGCCTTGCCCAGCTCGACTTTATACTGGAAACCACCTGTTTCAACAATAGAATACATTTTTGTAATCCTTTTTTGGTTGCTATTGGGGCCTCAAATATAGAAATTTTGGAAAATTTGTAAAGACAACACCCCATTTTTTTCTAAATTTACAGCGAAAAATCCAAAAGGTACACTCAATGAACAAAATTATGAGCCTTAACGGCGATTGGGAAATGATCTGGGACACCGAAGATCTGGGAATTTCCAACCGCTGGTACGCCACCTATCCTGAAAACACCGAAACCGTACAGGTCCCGCACATCTGGGAAAGAAAATTCGAAAAACTCCTGATGTCGCAGGATTGCGCCTATTACTTTAAAAGATTCACGATTGACGACGAAAAACAGGTTTCCAAGCGTATTTTCCTGCGTTTCAGCAGAATTGCCACCCACGCCACCGTGTGGCTGAACGGCAAGTTCCTGGGCACGCACTTTGGCTCGTACACCTCCTTCGTCCTCGAGACCCAGAAGGCCATCAAGCTCACCGGCGAGAACATCCTTTGCGTGCGCGTTGCCAACATGGGCGCCTCCAATAGCCGTATCGACCTCGGCCGCGAAAGCCGCGAAGGCGCCGACGACCGCTACGTCCACCCCGCCGAAATGCCCGTGGGCGAACCGTGGCTCCAGTACCCGTTCGGAGGAATCTTCGGCGACGTGGACCTCATCCTCGGCAACGCGGCGTTCATCGAGAACATGCGCGTGGAACCGGACATGGACCAGGAACGCGTGGCCGTGGAACTCACGTTCAACAACCCGCGCGGATGCTCTACGCGCCTGCGCTTTGTCATGAGGAACTCCAGCGGCGAAGTCTATGAATTCTTCAAGGACGGCATCAAGCTCGACCGCGAAAACGCTACGCAGCGCTTCGTTTTCGCCATCAAGGACTGGAAGCGCGACAAGTGCGTATGGAGCCTCGAAAAACCCAACGTGTTCGCCATCGAGGCGGCCATGGAGAACAAGGGCGGCAAGAACAAGGGCCTCGACTTCAGCTTCCCCGTGATGAGGACGTTCGCCTTCCGCAAGTTCGACTGCATCAAGGGCGACTTCTACCTGAACGACCAGATTCTCAAGATCCAGGGCCTCTGCTACAACCAGCAGTGGAGCGAAGGCGGCCTCTGGACCACCGCCAACGAAAAGCTCCGCAAGGACCTCGAAGCCGTGAAGGCGGACGGATTCAACGCCATCCGCAGCTGCGGCGCCCCCCTGAGCAACGAAGCTCTAGACCTGTGCGACGAAATCGGCCTCCTGGTGTTCCAGGAATTCCCGATCCACACGATGAGGTCTACCGCCCAGGGCCTCGAAATCGCGAAAAAGCTTATCAACGACATCGT
Organism: Fibrobacter sp.; assembly: GCA_016285835.1. Taxonomy (GTDB): domain Bacteria; phylum Fibrobacterota; class Fibrobacteria; order Fibrobacterales; family Fibrobacteraceae; genus Fibrobacter. The sequence continues at coordinate 2,235 of JAEERM010000126.1, read as the reverse complement.
CCGCGAGCAGCACCACCACCCGAGCATCGTCACCTGGGTCATGGGTTCCGAGAACGGCACCTTCATGCTGCAGAACGGCAACAAGCTCCTGAACGCCATTAGCCCCGTGGACATGTGCCGCCCGGCCATCAGCAACCTGGACAGCATCTTCATCGACAACGAAGGCAACTTCCACAAGGATACCGGCAAGCTCTTGCCCGTCTCCGTCGACCGCATCTCGCAGTACTCCTCGCTCCGCATCAACCCGCGCCTGAGCCCGAACGCAAGCTACACGCACTACCTCGCCCACTGCTTCGACAAGGAAGCCAACGAGGAAGAAGAGCTCATGGTCCCGGATTCCGGATTCGGCGACAGCCAGTTCCAGGATAGCGAAGAAGGTCCCATCGACGTCGACAACAAGATGCTCGTGACGCTCTCGAACCACACGCTGTTGCCCGCCAAGGCGACCAACATCGTGGGCCCGCGCAGCGCCAAGAACCAGAAGGCCATCAAGAACCTCTTCGCCGACATCCAGACGTTCATCAAGGATTCCGGCCTCTCCGTTTGGAAGGACTTCGAGGAATTCCGCCAAGACGTGAACCGCATCTCGCTCAAGAGCAAGCTCGACCAGATTGCGGCACTCCAGAGCAACCCGCAAATCGCCGGTTACTTCCTCGCCCACTGGGCCGACTACGGCGTGTGCCTCGACGGCCTCTGCGATGAAAACCGCAAGAGCAAGGGCTTCGAGGAATTCGTCAAGGAAATCACGATGCCGAGCCGCATCCTCGTGAGCGAACTGGAACACGTAGTCGCACCGCACAGCGAAGTCAGCTTCCAGCTCACGCTCCTCAACAACGCACGTCTCGAGAACGCCTGCGCCGAAGTGAGCCTGCTCGACGCGAAGGGCAAGGTCATCGCGACGCAGACCCAGACTCCCGAAGAACAGACCGGCAAGACCAGCCTCACGCAGTTCGGCATCTGCACGCTCATGACGCCGCGCGCCACGGGCAACTACCAAATCAAGATTACGCTCAAGGACGGCAACAACGAAATCAACAGCTCGGTCGAAGACCTCGTCGTTATCGACCAGGTGAACGTGAAGGACGCCATCAAGAAGGTTTGCTTCCTCGACAACAGCGAGGAATCGAGCGACGCCCTCGCCGCGCTCACCGGCCCTGAACAGATCATCTTCACCGCGAACCTCAGTTCCTGGCCCGACGAAATCCTCGACAAGATCGTGGACGTCACGAAGAACGGCGGCAAGACGCTCCTGCTTTCGGACATGACCCAGGAAGATATCGACTTCCTGAACCAGAGCCACCAGTTCGACTGCACCCTGGACTCCCACTGGACCACGGGCGCAAGCGAAACGAGCCTGCACTACCTGCCCGAAGATTCCAAGCTTCTCCCCGTGTTTGGCGGCGAGAAAGTGCTGGACCACAAGGCTGCCGCGGTTATGCCCGGCCTCTCCCTGAACGAACTGCCCGGCGCCACCGTATTCGCGCGCTCCGTGAGCATCTCGGGCGGCCAGGTCAAGACCGGCGTGGACATGCAGCTCATGCCGTTCGGCAAGGGCAAGATCATGTTCAACCAGTTCAGCGTTTTCGAAGGTCTCGAGACGAACGCTCTCGCCGATGCGCTGTTCGCGGCCATCATCGACCTGCTCTAGACGGGAAAAAACGATTATCGGGGCGATGTTCACGCATCGCCCCTTCTTTTTTTCATTTTTTTTAGTACATATACGATTTTTTTATATAAGTTCCGATAGGAAATACAAACAACGACAAGGAGAAATTTATGGCCCGCATTAAAAAGAACGACGCTGACTTGCCCGATGAAGAACCGCTGGACGACGAACTCGACATGCTCCACGAAGAAGAAGAGGACGAATCCGAAGAAGACAAGGGCATCGACGAGATTCTCGGCGACGCAACGCTCGGCCGTGCAGGCTCCGACCTCGATGGCTGGGGCGGCGGCGAAGACTACGAAGGCTAGCGGAACAGGCCCTTAGGGTCCTGTCGCCGTTCATTACATCACTGGATATAAAAATAGGAGGCCCCGCAGTGCGAGGCCTCCTAAAATTGTTTCAAGGAACTAGAGATTAGCCCTTGTAGTTGGTGATAACGCGAGCCATTTCGCAAACCTTGTTGCTGTAGCCCCATTCGTTATCGTACCAGGCGCAAACCTTCACGAAGGTCGGGTCGAGCTGGATACCAGCCTTGACGTCGAAGATGGAAGTGCGAGCGTCGTTGCGGA
>JAEERM010000125.1 GCA_016285835.1 Fibrobacter sp. | reverse complement strand
TGGAGAAACGTAGCAGTATGACCCTAAAGAAACTGGTCCTAATTACGGCCGGGGCTTTGCTTCTTTCCGGAACCGCCATGGCAAGGAATATCAACGTGCCTGGCGATTACTCAAAGATTGCAGATGCCCTTGGAAATGCGGATGCCGGGGATACCATCCTTGTCAAACGTGGAACTTACAACGAAAACATCACCTTGATCATGGGTGTTGTGCTCAAGGGCGAGGATCCGCTCACTACCATCATCGATGGTGGCCGCCGCGGTCCGACCGTCATGGGTACTTCGGGTGCTGAAATGTCTCACTTCACGGTGAAGAACGGTATCGAAGGTATCCTTTGCGAGAACGCAGCTCCCTACATCCACCACTGCTATGTGCTGGATAACAAGGCAACGGGTATTGGCGCGTTCATTTCGCTCCCTTGGCTCCGCAACAACGTGGTGTACGGCAACCGCTGGTCCGGCATTCTCGCTTGGGGCGCCAAGTCGCTGGATGCGTTCATTGAACACAACGTTGTCCTGCGCAATGGCTACTCTGGCCTTGCACTGAAGGGACCGACCAACGTGGTCGCCCGTAACAACATCTTCATGGAGAACCACTACTACGGTGTGTTCGCCGACCCGGCCGCCGGCCAGACGAAGGTGGAATACAACAACATCTACAAGAACTACTATCCGTTCAACCAGTTCATCAAGGTGAACCGCACGAACGTTTCGCTCGACCCGAAGTTCATCAACCACTCGCTGTCGAAGCCGAACTTCTACTGCCAGTCCACCTCGCCGATGCTCAAGCGCGGCAAGGGCAAGGCCGATATCGGTCTTACTGCGGCTGAAGTGGCCAAGGACGATGAACAGGCCGAAGAAACCCGCAACCCGGATACGGATGCCGACGGCCTCTGCGATCCGTGGGTCTCCGAAGAAGGCGTTTCCGACAAGTACGCTTCTGTTTGCACCGGCCTCGACAACTGCCCGGAAGAAGCCGAAGACTTCGACGGATACCAGGACGATGACGGCTGCCCGGATGCCGACAACGACCGTGACGGTCTCTGCGATCCTTGGGTCGAAGCTAAGGGTATGCTTTCCAACTTCGCTCACGTCTGTAAGGGCGTCGACCTCTGCCCGGAACAGGCTGAAACTCAGAACGGATACAAGGACGAAGATGGTTGCCCGGATGAAGTCCCGCAGCCGCCCAAGAAGGTGTTCGTCCTCGAAGGTGTGAACTTTGAATCTGGCAAGGCCACCATCACTCAGGACTCTTACGTGTCCCTGATGAAGGTTGTCGATATCATGGAATCCTTTGCTGAAACGACATTCGAAATTGTCGGCCACACGGATAACGTGGGTATCAAGGAAAAGAACATGCAGCTCTCCGCTGACCGCGCCGCTGCCGTGAAGAACTTCCTTGTTGAAAAAGGTATCGATGAGAGCCGTATGACTACGAGTGGCAAGGGTGATTCCCAGCCGGTCGCTTCCAACAAAACCCCAGAAGGGCGTGCGCAGAATCGTCGTATCGAATTCATCCGCACGGACATTAAGTAAAGGAGTAGGTGATGATGCATACTAGTTTCATCAAAAAAGCAGCAGTCTTTGGACTCGCTTTGGCCAGCACTTCTTTGTTCGCCGAGGCAACCTACTCTCCGCACAAGTACCAGCAGAATGACTGGTTCGCTGAATTCGGTGGTAACACTGCCATGTACGTGAACCCGGCTGGTATTTCTGAAACGGATCAGTTTGAATTGAGCTTTGGCTTCTTCAGCTCCATTAGTGGCGAAGCTAGCCAGGAATACGTTAGCTTTACTTATCCTATCGATTATAAGCACACGTGGGGATTCTCTTTCTTCGAAAACGGTGCTTCCATCGATGGTGGTAAATCCTATACTGAAAACGCATTCTTGTTGGGTTATGCATATAACCTAATCCAGTGCATTTCCTTGGGTATCGACATCTCGATCCTGCAGATTGACCAGTTCGATGAGAACAAGCACATCTCTCTGGGTGCTGACGTTGGTCTTAACTGGAACCCGATGGCCAACTCCAGGTTCGGTTACCTGTTGATTGGTGTTGCCTTGCAGAACGTTGTTCAGCCGGGCATTAGCACCGAGGAAGGCTCTAGCTCTTATTCGTTCGTCGCTCCGGGTTTCTTCGGTAGCGATCGTGACGATGCGTACAACATTCCTTCCAACCTGAACTTCTCCTTGTTCTATCGCGGTCTCAACCGTGCTTTGGAAGCCAAGGTGGAACTCTCGCTCATCGACGTGTTCCATTCCGATAAGGAAGGTGGCGACGGTATGAACCTTGAAGAAAGCTTCACGGTGACATACTTCCTCTCTCCGCACCTCGGTGTTCGCCTCCGCTTTACCAAGGAAGGTTATCCGGTTGCGGGTGCTACGGTTAACGTTAAGGATGTTAGCATCTTCCGTTACCTCGCCCTTGACCTTGAAATGTCTCACGACGACCTCTACGCCAAGAAGAACCGCGGCTTCATCTGGGCTGTCAAGCTCACGACCCGCTTCGGTGACACTCGTGAAGAGAAGATTGGCGAAGAACGCTACCGTCGCTTGAAGATTGAACCTGAAAACGACTACCGTGCCGCTATGCGTCTCTACTTGAACCGTCAGTTCCTCGAAGCTGCTTATGCCTTCGGTAAGGTCCAGACCAAGTACCCCGCATTCCACCTTGTCGACCAGGCTGCTTTCTATAAGGCAAAGTCCTTCGAAAACCTCCGTATGCACAAGGCTGCTAAGGCCGTGTACGAAGACGCTATCAAGCGCTATCCGCAGAGTGACCAGCGCGCCAAGTACCACTTCCAGTTGATGAACATCGACTATAAGGAAGGCAAGTTCACGGAAGCAATGGCCAAGTATCAGAATATCGCCCAGAAGTTCGGCGAAAGCGACGTGAAGGCTGACGCTGACTACGTTGCCGGCCAGATCAAGTTCGAACAGGGCCTCTATCAGGAAGCTGTCGACCTGCTCGCCGCCATCCTTCCGGGTAACGCCAACTACTTCTACGCCCGTTACACCATGGGTATCGCCTACAGCCGTATGGGCAAGTGGGACGAAGCCGAAAACTGCTTCCGCGACATTACGGAACAGCCGGTTTCCAACCAGTCCGAACGCGACTTGCAGGATGCTGCCAAGGTGAAGCTCGGCCACATCTACTTCTCTGGTGAAAAGCCGGACATTGCTCAGGCTGCCCAGATGTATGGTCAGGTCAAGGCTGGTTCTCCGGTGTATGACGAAGCTATGCTCGGTATTGCATGGTCCTTCCTGAAGGTGAACAAGCCCGACGAAGCCATGAAGCCGGCTCAGTGGATTATCAGCAACCTCCCGGAATCCTTCCTGGTTTCCGAAGCCTACCTGGTGATTGGTTACTGCCACTTCATGAAGAAGGATTACGACGGTGCTGCCAAGGCCCTTGAACAGGCTGAAAAGCGTACCGAACAGCCGGTGGTGGGTGCTGCTGCTCGTGACAGTGCTCGTCAGGCTTACGATGCGATGCAGGACGAATTCGACTCCGTGCAGGTCCAGGCTTTGGATCTTGCTCGTCAGCTCCCCACTCCGCGTGTGGAGAAGAAGCGTGAAGCTCTGCGTCCGTCCTTCGACAAGGCAAACAAGACGATTGAAGATTACGCTGCATTTACCCAGAAGACCATTCAGAGTGACCGCTTCGAATCCAACCGTAAGCGTATCTTGGACGACGCAGGCTTCACCTTGGCTACTGTGAAGACCAAGATGAGCCAGGGCGGCGCTTCCTCTGAAGCTGCTCAGGAACTCGAATCGTTGGAAGACGATCTCGACGTGGGCGGAGACGATATGGGTGGCTCGTCTGATGCTGGTAGCAGCAGTGAAGCTCCTGCTCCTGCTGGCGGCGACGACAACGCTGGCGGTTCTTCAGATGAACTCGGCGATGACCTCGGAGACGACTTCTAGTCTTCGGGGTTTTCCCCTTTTTAAAGAAATAATAGGTGGATAGAAAAAAATGAAAAAACTCTTGCTTGTGAGCGCATTGATTTGTGCTCTAGTCGGAAATGCGTTTGCTGCATCCGACCCCTGTAAAGACAAAGTCGCCGAAGCCAAGAAGTTGGCGGCAAAGTGCAAATCCTACAAGAAGGGCAGCTCTGAATTTAAGAAGTGCGCCAGCTCTTACAAGGTTCTCAAGAACCAGGCCGACCAGGCTTGCCGTTCCGGTGGCCTTGATGAAAAGGGCATGCGTCAGGCTATTGCCCAGTGGGAAAAGCAGGTAAACAACTGTAAGGGTAAGCAGAATAAGCGTTGTGCTTCTGCTCTCCAGCAGTTGGGCCACTACCAGTTCCAGTTGGAAGAAAAGCTCTTCCTCGATGCTCAGGGCCAGTACGAAGAAGACGTGGCCTGGTGCGCCGACCGCGATAACAAGCCGGCCAAGTGCGCAAACATCGACCAGCTCCCGAAGGCAGAGCACTCCAAATCTCTCGGCTACTTCCTCGAATACATCGACAAGTACCCGAAGGAAGACAAGACGCCGGTCGTGATGTACCAGGCGGCTGCCGTGCTCGAAGCTAGCGGCGAAGACGACAAGGCTTACCGCCTCCGTGAACGTCTCGTCAAGGGCTTCCCGGATAACGGTCTTGTGCCGAAGGCCTGGCTCCGTATGGCTGAATACCACTTCATGAACCGCAAATTCCGCGATGCTATCAACGCCTATAAGAAGGTGACAGGCTTCGAGAACCTCACGGGTAAGGAAGCGGCCCTCGCCATGTACCACTTGGCAGAATCTTACTATAACATTGCCGAATACGAAACGGCAGCTATCAAGTACTACGATTACATCATCGGTGCCGACAAGGGTAAATATCCGAACGACTTGCGCGCAGAAGCTATGGACTTCATGGCGGCCTCCTTCTCTGACTTGGAAGGTGGTGGTGTCCAGGAAGCTGAAGCTTTCTTGAAGGACAAGAAGGTCCCGTTCAAGGATTCCGTGTACTATCGTATCGGTATGAAGAACAAGGACCATGACCGTAACGAAGAAGCCGTGCAGTCCTTCAAGCGCTTGATGCAGATCAACCCGGACTACATCGACGCTCCGCTCGCCGATATTGCCATGGTTGAAATCTTCATCGTGCAGCAGAAGTTCGACGAAGCCCAGCAGCATCGTTATGTTGTTGTGAAGCGTTACGACCGCAACTCTTCTTGGTACAAGAAGAACCAGAAGTATCCTGAATCTGTGAAGAACGCTGAACGTGCAATCCGTTCCGCTATGCTTGACATCCCGCAGTTCCACCATGCGCGTGCTGCCAAGCTCACTAAGGAAGGTGACCTGGAAGCCGGTAAGAAGCAGTACATGGAAGCTATCAAGGCTTACGAAGCGTTCCTGAAGCGCTATGCCAAGGAACCGACTTGGGACGAATACAAGGTTCACATCAACTTGGCTCTTGTCTATCAGGAAATGGGCCAGTTTGCGAACGCCGCCAAGATGTTCAACTGGATCGTCGATACCGATACCACTCGCTATGGCCGTCGTCCGATGGGCTCCGAAGCTCTCCTGAAGAAGGAAGAAGCTGGTTACAACGCCGTGCTCATGATGGACCAGTCTCGTGAAAACGCCAAGAAGAACAAGTATGGCGACGACGCTGTCAAGGCTTACAAGTCCGAAGAAACCAAGGCTTACTTTGCTCAGGTTGACAAATACATGAAGAAGTTTGGTCAGAACAAGGAAGCTGCCGAACTTGCTTACAACGCTGCTATCGTTCATTACGATGCCAAGCAGTACAAGACCGCTGTGACGGTGCTCCGTGAACTTCGCCAGAAGTATCCGAACCACCAGTACATTTTGCTCATCAGCCGTATGCTTGCCCAGTCCTTGCTGGAATCCAACCAGCTCGACGAATCCTTGAAGGAATTCGAATGGCTCTACAAGCAGTATCACGATGTCAAGGCCACCAGGAACGACTCCATGGCCAAGGAAATCGAAAAGGCTATCGCAGCTGTGCTCTTCCAGATGGCTGAACAGTCCGTGAAGAACGGCCAGTACGAAAAGGGTGCTCAGGCCTACTTGGCCCTCGTGAAGCGCTATCCGCTGGTTTCCTTCTCCGACAAGGCCGTGTTCGAAGCTGGTGCCGCTTACGAAAATGCCAAGCAGTACACCAAGGCTGCCGAAACCTTCATGATTTTGCCCAAGCAGTATTCTAGCTCTCCGTTGACCATCAAGGGCGTGCTCCGTGCTGCATCTGCATACAAGAAGGACAACAAACCGCGTGAAGCTGCTACGACGTTCCTCTTCATCACGAACCAGTTCCCGCAGGATTCCATGGCCTTCCAGGCAATCGGTTTTGCCGCCCAGACCTACGACTCCATCCCGGATAAGAAGCAGGCCGCTATCACCTTCGAACTCGCTTACAAGCGTTATCCGAAGAACGAAAAGACTCCGGCATTCCTCTATAGCGCATGCTTGAGCTATGACGAAGCCAAGATGACCGACGAAGCCATCCGCTGCTCCAAGGACCTCGTTCGCGATTACCCGAAGAGCACCTACGCTCTTGACGCTGCGTTCAGCATTCCGCTGGCCTACGCCAACGCCAAGAAGTGGGATGAAGCTGCTAAGGAATACCACAACTTCATCAGGATGTACACCGAAGACAAGGAAAAGCTGATTGCTGCCTACATCGGTGCCGCCCGTGCCTACATGGAACTCAAGGAAGAAGACAAGGCTGTCGAAGACTACCGCAAGACGCTGGAAGCCTACGACAAGTACGGTTTGCAGATCAAGAACGCCGACCCGGGCATCCCGGCCGAAGCGGCTTTCTACCTCGGCGAACATGAATTCCACAAGATGGATCCGTATGTGCTCAAGGGCAAGGAAAAGGACAAGGCCAAGACCATCAAGACCTTGGTTGAAATCCTCCAGAAGGCTATGGGTCACTACTCCAAGTCTGCTGCCTACGCTTCTGAAAAGTGGACCTTCCGCGCTACCAACAAGATGGGTATGCTCTTCGTGACGATGGCCGCCAAGATCCGCGAACAGGAACTGAACGGCAAGAAGGAAGAAGAACGCTTTGCAGAACGTATCACCGTTGTGCAGCAGCTCCCGACCTATTACGAACAAGCTCGTCCGATCTTCCAGAAGAACATCGACCTTGCTCGTGACCAGGGCTTCTACAACCAAGACGTGATCGAGGCTGAAGAAGGCTATATCGAAATGTACTACCAGGGCTGCGCCGTGTTCGTCGAAGTCGCCGATGCGTTCGCCAACTCTCCGCTGCCTGACTCCGCCGCCATCGTGAAGGAATACGTGGAATACGAAGGCGCTGTCAAGGAAGACGCTATCGAAATGGCTCACGAAGACCTTGAAGCCTACCGCGAAGCTCTTAACGAAAAGTCTGAAGGTGCTAAGCAGCTTGCTATCCCGCAGTGCGCTACGGGTATCAAGGCCTCTGCTCACTACGGCATCGACAACCAGTGGACCGCTAAGTTGTTCGAAACCTTGAAGGCTCTCGATGAGACCAACGAGGCTAACAACACGAAGATCGAGAAGTTCGACCCGTCTACGCTGTTCAGCGACCCGTCCTACTTCAAGACCAAGGCTCGTCTGGAACAGATTGCTAAGTCCGAAGTCATGACTCCGGAAGAGCAGCTCAACACCTACCGCGACATCATCAAGGATGCCAAGGCAGAGAACGAAAAGCTGAAGGCCGAACTCGCTAGCTTGAAGAAGCAGCTGGCTCCGGCTCCCGCTCCCGCAGCCTCTCCGGCCGGATACTAGCGGTAAAAACAATTTTACGGGGAACCTTGTTCATAGGGTTCCCCCTTTATTTGAGGCGAAAATGGCGTTTTTTTATGGGTAAACAAAGTTTTACCCCTAGAACGCCCCTTTATCCCTCAAAAAAAATTAATTATGAACGCAGGATTTCAAAATTAACAAACAACACACTCAATAAAGGAGTACTACACAATGTCTAAAATGCTTGAATCTTTCAGCCCTGATGCAGATGGTTTCCAGTTCATGT
>JAEERM010000124.1 GCA_016285835.1 Fibrobacter sp. | reverse complement strand
GTTCAGCGTTATCGAAGGTCTCGAAACGAACGCGCTGGCCGACAGGCTCTTCAAGGCCATCGTCGACCTGCTCTAATTGGTTATACAATTAGTTTGAAATCGGTCCGATCCGTCGGGCCGATTTTTTTTGGTTTATTTTATTCGTTTGCGGACGGATCCTGGACGCAGCGGACGGACAGCCCGAACTCGACATAAGTCTCGTCAATGGAGCCCGAAGCCCGGCCGGCGACGAAGCCCGCACTGTTCATGTTGTTGGCGCGCACTTCGGTAGAAGTCCACAGGTAGGCGTTCTCGCCGCCGTAAAAGAAGTGCTTCATGTAGTAATAACCGCCCGGCAAAATACGCATCCCGTAAGCATCGTCGTTCTTGTCGGATTCCGGCCAGCCTTCCGAAGCCTTCAAGGCTGTTCCCGCCACCTCGACACCGCCGACATCCTCGTACAGTTTCACGAATTCTTCCTTGGAAGGGAGATGCCAGCCCGCAGGGCAAGCCTTCGTGGCGGCGCTCCAGTGGTACAGCCTGCCGTACTTTTCGCAATTTTCGGGGAGGCCGTCGTAACACCAGGACTTGCCGTAAAAGTCCCCTTTCTTGTCGGCATCATAGAACTTCATGTTCTCGGCCATCCAGACTTGCTCGCCCACCTTCACGGTCTTGTACACGCGATTGTCGCGAGGGTCGGTAAACGGAGTACCTTCCTGCACTAGACTTTCTACCGCCGGTTCAGCGGGAGCATCGGATTCCGCATCGGTACACGCCCAAACGAGGACGGCCAGAAACGCTGCGCCCAGCATGAAATTAACGGAGATGTCCTTTACAGAAACGTTCTTCACAATCCCCCACTACAGATGCACATGGAAAGCGAGTCCAAACGCAAAAAGGAAAAAGAAATGTAGCATAAAATGGATTTCTGGCATCTAAAAAAATGTTTTCATCCTGAAAAACCGATTTTTATGCACAAAAAAGGACCCTAGCGCAGAGAGAGAGCGCCGGGCCCTAATCACCCAAGTCCGATATTCGCAACTATTCACCCTCGTCGCGAATAAAAACAAACCTGTAAATTTTAAAATAACTCTAAACGGGAAAAAATCCAAATTTCTATATTAGAAAATATGACTCAAACATATTCCAACTTGGACCAATACTCTGATATTTTGGCAAATAACGCCAAAAACGCAAGCAAGAATCTCCGCACGCTGACCGCCGAGAAGAGGAGCGCCGTGCTAAACCTCGTGGCAAAACTCATCCGCGAGAAGAAACCGGAAATTCTGGCCGCCAACAAGATTGACCTCGAAGCCGCCGCCGGGAAGCTCGACGACTCGAAGATGGACCGTTTGACCCTGAATGACGCCCGCATCGAGGCCATGGCCAAGGGTGCCGAAGAAATTGCCTCCTTTGCCGACCCGCTGAACCGCGTGCTCGAAAGCCGCAAGCTCAAGAACGGCATCAAGATTAGCCGCGTAGCCGTGCCTATCGGCGCCGTATTCTTTATTTTCGAAAGCCGCCCGAACGTGACGATTGACGGCGCATGCCTCTGCTTCAAGGCGGGCAATGCCGTGATTTTGCGCGGTGGCAAGGAATCGCTCAACTCTGCGAAGTGCCTCGCCGGGATTTTCCACGAAGCGCTTGCCGCAAACGGCGTCAACGAAGACGCCGTGCAGCTCGTGACCGAAACGAGCCACGACCTGGTGGGCATGCTTTTGCAGCGCAACGACTGCATCGACCTCGTGATTCCCCGCGGCGGCGAACGCCTGATCCGCGCCGTGGTCGACCAGAGCAAGATTCCCGTAATCAAGCACTTCAACGGCATCTGCCACGTGTACGTGGACAAGTCCGCCGACATCGACAAGGCGGTGAACATTCTCATCAACGCCAAGACGCAGCGCACCGGCGTGTGCAACGCCATGGAATGCGTGATTATCGACCGCCATATCGATGACGCCAACGTCAAGAAACTCCTGGATTGCCTCGCCGACCGTGGCGTGGAACTCTTCGGCAACAAGGACGCCCAGAGCCACGACAGCCGCATCGCAGACATCGGCGACGACTCTAACTACCACCACGAATACCTCGCCCTCAAGGCAAGCGTCAAGTTCGTCGATAACGTCGCCGAAGCCTGCGACCACATCGAAAAGAACAGCAGCCGCCACACCGAAGCCGTGGTCGCCGAAGACGCTTCTGTTCAGGACTACTTCGTGGCGAACGTGGACAGCAGCAGCGTGATGGTGAACGCCAGTACGCGCTTTGCCGACGGTGGCGAATACGGCCTCGGCGCCGAAGTGGGAATTTCCACCGACAAGTTGCATGCCCGCGGCCCCATGGGCGTGGAAAGCCTCTGCAGCTACAAGTGGATTCTCCGCGGCAACGGACAAGTTAGGGGCTAAGATGAAATTCGAGGACCTAATTAAAGAAATCAAGTTTGAAGTGGAATTCGGTGGCGTAAAACTTGCGCCAGCAATCGTTCAAGATGCCGACAAGGGCGACGTGCTGATGATGGCATGGATGAACGAAGAAGCGCTCCGTCGTACAGTCGAATGTGGCGAGATGGTTTTCTGGAGCCGTAGCCGCAAGGAATACTGGCACAAGGGTGACACCAGCGGGAACGTGATGACCGTCGTGGAATGGGCAGCCGACTGCGACAGCGATGCCCTCCTGTTCAAAGTACGCATGCAGGGTCCGCAGGTTGCCTGCCATACGGGAGCCCGCAGCTGCTTTTTCAAGAAGTGCGACTAATAGCGACAGTCTCCGTGCACTTTTCCTAAAGCTTTATCTTGTATATCTGTGGCCAGTTTTTCCCTGTGACCCACAGGTTCTTGCCGTCGTAGGCAATTCCGTTCAGCACATCGGCGGAGGGATAGCGTTTTTTCACATCCTTGGCCTTGGCGGAGAAATCCAGATACTCGACGACCTTGCCGCTGGGGAGTTCAATGACAGCGATCAGCGCCGTCTGCCAGATGTTGGCGTAAAGGGTGTTCCCGACCACTTCCAGTTCGTTAAGCATGGGTACAGGCCGACCCTCATCGGTCACATGGATTGTTCCGATGACGTTGAATGCTCCCAGGGCGATTTTCAAAAGTTCATCCGAGCCGTTGCTCATGAGCAGGGCGTCGCGCCAATAGGTCAGCCCCCATCCTTCTGTCGGGATGCGGAACTCGCCCTTCGCCTTGAACGGCTTGCGATTGTAGATAAACGCTTTTTTCGATTTCCAAGTGAGGTAGAAGATGTCCTCCCCCACGGCCACGGAGCCCTCGCCGAAATAGCGTTCGACAAGGCGCGTGGAATCGAGGATTTTCCCTTCGAGCGTGCGGCGGTAAAGTCCCGAGCCGCCATACTGGCCCGTACTTTCGATCAAATCGGAACCGTCAAAGAAAAGGCCTTGCGTAAAATGGGACGTCTCGTGCGAAACGGAATCCACAATGGTCGGCACAACGCGCGGAGTTTCGGCAAATACGAGAGACGTGAGGAGTAAGACGAGAGGCGAGAGACGAGAGACGAGAGAGTATCCCTTCGGCAGGCTCAGGGATCTTATCACCAAAAGAAGGGTTCGATTCATAAAGCTCATTGCGTAAAATTACTAAATTACCTGGCATGGGCGAACTCAGGACACCGGCCAAGGTCAAGATTATCGTGGGCATCCTCGCAAAAGATTCGCAAGCCGTCGAATCGGTAAGGGCGACTTTGTGCGAAAAGTTCGGCCCCGAAGACCTGAACCTAGCCCCATTCCCCTTCACGTTCACCAACTACTATGTCGATGAAATCGGCAGCGCCCCCGTCCGAGCGTTCTTCAGCTACGAGAACCTGGTGGAACGCGAAACCATCGTCGACATCAAGCTCTGGACAAACGATATCGAGCTCGAAATCGCCGAAAAGAAAGGCACTCCGGGGTTGCGGCCTGTCAACCTCGACCCGGGCTACATGACACTCGGGCAGTTTTTCCTCGCCACCACCAAGGACCAGCGCCAGCGCGTCTACATGCAGCGCGGGATCTTCGTGGAGCCCACGCTGTACTTCCAGGACGGGCACTTCCACGCCTTCGACTGGACCTACCGCGATTACCAGAGCGAAAAGTATATCCAATATTTGGAACAAGTCCGCGCCCGCCTCGCCTACCAGATGAGCACGGGAAAGCCGTACCGACTCAGACGAGAGAACGGCCCTACGGGCCTACAGACGAAAGACGAGAGAGGCTCCAAGCCCGAGGCTCGAGAAACAAAAGGAGATGCCCGTCAAGGCGGGCATGACACAGTTTAACCCCTAGATTCTAAATCCTAGCCCCTAAACCCTAAACTTATGAAAGCCGGAATCTTTACCATCATCCTCCTCATCATCAGCAACGTTTTCATGACCGCCGCCTGGTACGGCAACCTCAAACTGAAGGAAATGCACATCAGCACCGACTGGCCGCTCATCCTCGTGATTCTCGCATCGTGGGGCGTGGCCCTCATCGAGTACTTCTTCATGATCCCGGCCAACACCATCGGCAGCCGCATCAATGGCGGGCCGTTCAGCCTCATGCAGCTCAAGGTCATCCAGGAAGCCATCTCCATCACCGTATTCACGGTCATCGCGACCACGGTGTTCAACAACGAAGCGCTCCAGTGGAACCACATCGTCGCCTTCGTGCTGATTGTCGCCGCGGTGTTCTTCGCATTCCTCAGGTAGCCCGCAGGAGTTTACCGTGCAGTTTTTCCGGAAAGTAGCCCTGGGCAGCATTCTCGCCCCCATAGTGCTTTCGCTAGCGTGCCTGAGTGCGCCCGCCGAAGCCGCGGCTACTACCGGAGCAAAGAAGGACGAAAAGAGTGCAGTCCAGGACAAAAGCAAAAGCACGGCAAAGAAGAAGCCCACAAAGAAATCCAGCCCGGCAAAGAGCAAAGGCAAAAAAAGCAGCAAGGGTTCGGACAAGGTCCTGATTGACGCAAACGACCCCAAGGCCTTCACCAAGGCTATCCTCATGGAAAAGAAGGGCGTCAAGTACGAAGTCGTCGGAGAAAAGCGTCCGGCCGCACCCAAGGCCGAACAAAAAAAGAAACCCATAGACATCTACCTGGACCTTTCCAAGATGCTAGTGCCTATCACGCACGAGGCTCTAATCGGCTCCCCCTACGGAATCCGCGACCACCGCCTGCACAGGGGTGTCGACGTGAACGTCATCAAGAACGAACCTGTCGTTGCTGCACTGCCGGGCAGAGTCATCATGTCGAGGTACAATGCGGGCGGATACGGACACTATATCATCGTGGAACACGAGAACGGGCTCCAAACCCTTTACGGGCACCTGTCCGAAAGATTGCAGAAAGCCGACGATTACGTCTATCCCGGAGATATCGTCGGCTTGGCGGGCAGTACTGGCAAATCCTCGTCGGCGCATCTCCACTTTGAAATCCGCTATGGCGAAGTCAATATCGATCCCGCCACCGTCATCGACTTCCCGCGCTGGTCCTTGAAAAAAGGCGTAGAGAAATTCTCAATAAAGAAAGCCACCGAAGCCCACCGGAAAATCCAGAACAAACTTAAGAAATACAATTATTACGTGGTCAAGAAAGGCGATACCCTCGGGGATATCGCCAACTGGTTCAATATTTCCGTTGAGTCGCTTTGCAGAATCAACAATCTCAATAAAGACGCCCCACTCCGGATTGGATTAAAACTGCACGGAAGTAAAAATTAAGTAGAGCTCACAGCTCTAAAAACGCCTGCTTGAGTTCGCGCGTAGCAGTCTCGGGGTCGGCCACTTTCATGATTGCGGAGACAACGCAGATTCCCGCGATGCCGGAACCCTTCAGCACAAAGATGTTGTCCTTGTTGAGCCCGCCGATAGCGTTGACGGGAATGGGCACGGCCTTCACAACGTCCTTGAGCGTTTCTACCGGGGTAATGACCGTATTTACGTGAGTCGTCGTGGGGTAAATTGCACCGCAGCCCAAGTAATCCGCACCCTGCTCGTAAGCTTCGAGCGCCTGCGGCACGGTCTTGGCCGTAACACCCACAATCTTGTCTTCGCCCATGAGCTTGCGCGCCAGATGCGCCGGCATGTCGCTCTGCCCCACATGCACGCCTTCCGCGCCGATAGCAAGAGCCACATCCACGCGGTCGTCGATAATCAGCGGGATTCCATAACGGGCGGTAATTTCGTGCGTCGCCGTTGCAAGCCGCATGTACTCCCGTGTAGACTTGTCCTTTTCGCGCAGCTGGATAATCGTCGCGCCGCCCTTGCAGGCCGCCTCCACCACGGGCAAGAAGCGTTCTTCGGGAACGCACGTGCTGTCGGTGATAAAGTAAAGCGTCATATCGAGGTTCTTGCGCATAAGTAAGTCCTACACGTAAAGGTAATCGTTCAAGACAGGCTGTAAACCTTCGCCCGAGATGTCGCCGTACATATCGTTGAAACTGCGCGAGTCGTTGATTTCGAACTGCTCGTCACCGCCTTCCCCGTCATCGTGACCGTTGTACTTGCTTTCGTGGTCGCCAATGCCCGTCGAAACGCCAGCGGAGACCTTCGTCGCGGCAATCTTCACGATGCCGTTGCGGAATTCCTTGCTTTCGCGGCTCGAGACCGTAATGCCCACGAACGGGAGGAAAATGCGGTAGGCGCAGAGCACCTGGCAGAGTTCCTTCTCGTGAACGTCGAGCGGATCGATCTTGTCGTTGTTGATGATAGGGCGCAGCCTCGGGCAGCTGAGACTCATCTCGGCATGCGGATACTTCTTTTGCAGGTAATACACGTGGAGCGCGCTCGCGAGTGCATCGCGGCGGAAGTCCGAAAGGCCGAGGAGAGCGGAGAACGCGACACCGCGCATGCCCGCCATCAGGGCGCGTTCCTGCGAGTCGAAGCGGTACGGGAATACGCGTTTGTGGCCAAGCAGGTGGAGCTTTTCAAAACGCACCTTGTCGTAGGTTTCCTGGAAGACGGTCACGTAGTCCACGCCGCATTCATGCAGATAGCGGTATTCGTCGACATTGACCGGGTAGACTTCCACGCCCACCATGCGGAAATACTTGCGGGCCAACTTGCAGGCCTCGCCGATGTATTCCACGCTGCTCTTCGCGCGGCTTTCGCCGGTGAGAATCAGGATTTCTTCCATGCCGCTGTCGGCGATGATTTTCATCTCGTGCTCAATCTGCTCCATCGTGAGCTGCATGCGCTTGATGTGGTTGTAGCAGTTGAACCCGCAATAAACGCAGTAGTTTTCGCAATAGTTCGCAATGTAGAGCGGCGTGAAGAAATAGACGTTGTTGCCGAAGTGCTTGCTCGTCTCGATTTTCGCCTTCGCGGCCATCTGCTCCAGGTACGGGGCGGCGGCCGGAGAAAGGAGCGCCTTGAAATCTTCGAGCGTGCAGCGTTCATGTTCGAGCGCGCGCTTCACATCCTTGCCGGTGTACTTGGAGTAATCGTAGTTCTCAGATTCGGAGAGGACTTTATCGGCAATGTCCGACTGGATGACTTCCATGCCGGGCAGGTAATCCATGATGTTCGTGCGGGCGCTCGGATCCGTCTCTATGCGGTGCTTCTTCGCGAGAGCGCCTTCCGAAAGGTTTCCGGAATCGAACAGGTAGTTGTTGTCTTTTCTTTCGCTTTCCATCTTAATGCCTGCGACAGATAGCCGTTAATCGCGGAGGAAACCCGTGAGCGGGTCGGACGCGGAAGCGCCGCGCGTGAGAACGCGCCCAAGGCCTGCAAGGTAGGCCTTGCGCCCCGCCTCGATAGCAAGCTTGAAACTCTGCGCCATCAGCGGCAAGTCGCCCGCAGTGGCAAGCGCCGTATTCGCCATGATGGCGGCAGCGCCCATCTCCATCGCGGCACAGGCTTCGGAAGGTTTACCGATACCCGCATCCACGATGATGGGCAAGTCGATTTCATCAATCAAAATCTGGATGAACTCACGCGTGGAAAGACCCTTGTTACTGCCAATCGGAGCGGCAAGCGGCATCACGGCTGCGGCACCCGCGTTAGCGAGGTCGCGCGCCACGTTCAAATCCGGGTACATATACGGCATCACCACGAAACCCTCCTTCGCGAGGG
>JAEERM010000123.1 GCA_016285835.1 Fibrobacter sp. | reverse complement strand
TCCCTTTGAGGAGCCTGCTTCTTTTGAAAACCGTACCAAAAATACCAGGCTCCGTTTATTGGGCCTGCCACCACCAGAAGTTGATGCTTGCTACGAATTTCATGTGCCGAAATATACCTAAAAATGGACTTTCTGGCAAAAAAGAAATGTAAAAAAACGTTTATGTGCGCTTGTTTGCTCAAAAAATGGACTTGTTCATTTGTTTTTTTTGGCAAAATAGATTATCTTGAATAATTATCTCTTTACTTCATTTAGCTTTTTCCATTTTCGCATTCACAGGTACGATTTATGGCTATAGACAACAGACTTTTTTCAGGGCAGTTTTCTCCCGTAGTGGAGGAAAAAATCGAGCACACCCTTTCGGCGACATCCAAGGTCATGCCGCTGCATCCGGGCAACAGACGCCCAAGCATCCATCGTACACCGCGAAAACCGGTGCATAAATAACAAGCGGAACATTTTTTTCGGGGCAATACAGAAGATGCGATAATTTTTTAATTTTATCGCATGGAATCCTATTTCTTTATCGGTGTTGCGGGCGTGGGCATGAGTGCCATTGCCCAGTATCTTGTTGGCAAGGGTGTTTCTATTAGCGGCTCCGACCGTCAATTTGGCGAGTTCCTTGCCGGTAAAACGGAAAAGCCGCTCGTCATGGGCCAGCTCGAAGATTGCGGTATCAAGTGCTTTGCACAGGACGGCTCGGGTGTAACCGAAGGACTGACCGCCGTGGTGGTGAGCACCGCCATCGAGGATACGAATCCCGACCTCAAGCGCGCCAAGGAACTTGGAATCCCGGTGATGCACCGCAGCGAAATGCTCGCGAAGATTTCGAAAGAGGCAAAAACCATCGCCGTGAGCGGCACCAGCGGCAAGTCCACCGTGACCGCGATGATTTACCATATCTTGCAGTATGCTGGCCTCCAGCCCTCCGTGATGACGGGTGCTGGCCTCGTGAACCTGCAAAAAGAAGGCAAGATCGGCAACGCCGTGAGCGGCAAGGGCGAATGGCTCGTGGTTGAGGCCGACGAAAGCGACGGAACGCTCGTACGCTACGAACCCGAAATTGGGCTTATCCTGAACGTCGACAAGGACCACAAGGAAATGAGCGAGCTTCAGGAAATCTTCCTCAAGTTCAGCCACAACATCCTCGACAACGGGAAAATCCTCATCGTGAACGATGCGTACCCGCTCGCCAAGAAGTTCAGCGCGGGTCGCGAATTCGATTTCGGCTTCGAAAGCTACGTGGGCGTGCAGGGCACCGACTTCAAGTCTGTCGGCACCTCCATCCAGTTCCGCGTGCGCCACAAGGCCGAACTCGTGAAGTTTATCGTGCCGCTCCCGGGCAAGCACAACATGGAAAATGCGCTCGCCGCGACGGCCGCCGCCTTGTTTGCGGGAGTTTCCCTGCATACCTGTGCCGATGCGCTCGCTACTTTCCCCGGCGTATTCCGCCGTCACCAGATTTTGGGGACGTTCAACGGGGTCACGCTCGTGGACGACTTCGCGCACAACCCTGCCAAGATTGCAGCCAGCATCAAGAGCGCCCAGGACTTTACCGATGGCCGCGTGATTGCCTGGTTCCAGCCGCACGGTTTCGGTCCTACTCGATTCCTGCGCAACGACCTTGTCGAATTCATCTCGAAGACGCTCCGTCCCAAAGATTTTGACGACGACCGCGACAACGACATGATGTTCTTTAGCGAAATCTACTATGCCGGCGGTACCGTTACCCGCGATATCAGTGCAGGCGACCTCGCCGACGACCTGTTGCTGAAGGGCTGTGAAGCCATCTACATCGAAAACCGCGATGAATGCGCCAAGAAGATGGTGGAATGCGCCCAGCCGGGCGACACGATTCTGCTGATGGGAGCCCGCGACCCCAGTTTGCAGGCTTTCGCTCAATCTGTCCAGAAACTCCTTGAATCA
This sequence comes from Fibrobacter sp., assembly GCA_016285835.1. Taxonomy (GTDB): domain Bacteria; phylum Fibrobacterota; class Fibrobacteria; order Fibrobacterales; family Fibrobacteraceae; genus Fibrobacter. The sequence goes on along the minus strand of JAEERM010000123.1, from coordinate 6,170 downwards.
CGATGAATGGTGAAACATGCTCCTGTTTAGGCCCCCACTTCTTACGGACAGGGATGCTGCGGCAAAGGCGGTGGCTGAATCGGGCTACAATGGGAGCGATGCTGGTTTTGCGAATGTTTATCTGCTGCGCAAAAAATACGGCACGCTGATTGCCCTGCAAGAGGGATTCCTGTTCCGCTACTACAATGGGGAAGGGAGCCGCCGGGGCTATGCTTTCCCGCTGGGAACTGGTGACTTGAACAAGGCGCTTGAGCTGATTGCCGAAGACGCCCGTGAATCGGGCCGGCCGCTGGAATTCTGCCTAGTCGACGAGCCACGGGCACAGATTTTGCGGGAGTATTTTAATACGAAAGCTGGGGCGAACAGCGCGGAACCCGCCCTCCATTTCGAAAACAACCGCGGCGACAGCGACTACATCTATTCGGCGGAAATCCTCGCAACGCTCCCCGGCAGCGATTACCGCAAGAAACGCAACCATATCTCGCGCTTTACCCGCACTTACGGGCAGTTCGAACTGCGCGCAATGACTCCGGCAAACATTGCCGACGCTCTTGAAATCGAAAAGCGCTGGCTAAATGATGACGGCGAAACGGCTGTGGAAAATACCGATTGTAAAACGCCTTGCGACTGTGCAGAAGCCGCTCTGGCGGAACGCTCCGAAGACGAAAAATCGCGCATGGCGGAATACTGCGCCATCGTGGAGGCGCTGGAAAACTTTGATGCGCTCGGCATGAAGGGCGGCGTGCTGTATGTCGATTGCAAACCCGTCGGCATGACGATAGCTTCTGAAATCGCTCCCGGTGTGTGGGACATCCATTTCGAGAAAGTTATCGAAGAATATGCGGACAACGGCGGATATGCCGTCATCAACAAGCTTTTTGCGGAACACCTTGTGGCTGCAGGGGCGACGCTCATTAACCGCGAAGAAGACATTGGGCTTGAAGGCCTCCGCAAAGCCAAACTCTCGTACTATCCGCAGACGATACTCGATAAAACACATGTAACGTGTCAATCCCGCGACTCTCATAGTCAACCCCGCGATTCACTTTGTCATCCCCGCGAAGGCGGGGATCTCCCTGACTAATATGCTTTCTCGCGTTCTCTCAAAATCTTCCTGCGCTGCTTGCAAGTTTTGCTGTTCCTTCCGTCGGCAGAGCCTCTGGGAAACGCCGCTTTTCCCGCCCGAGGTCGTTGAAAAACTGAGCAAGCCTAACGAATACGGCGTGGTGGGGGAGTTCCATGATGGTCAAATTGTCCTTGGCGGCTACCGCACCGACGACCCCGAAGAAGAAGTCCCCTGCACCTTCCTCGATCCGCACAAAGGCTGCATCTTGAAAGCGGAAGACAAACCCTTCGATTGTTCCATCTGGCCTCTCCGCGTTATGGATAAGGGCGGCGAACTCGTCATCGCGCTTACGCCCACATGCCCGACTATCGGTGCGACGCCCCGGCCCAATCTGATAGAACTTGTAAAGAATGGGCTCGGTGCAAAGATTTTCGAGTATGCCAAAACGCATCCCTACATTATAAAGGAATACCGCGAAGGTTTCCCGATTATTTATCTTTAGCCCGTGAACCAGAATCCCTTTGAACTCATAAAGACCAGCGACAAGAGCAAGGCACGCCGTGGTCGCTTGCATACCGCCCATGGCATCGTCGAAACGCCGATTTTTATGCCGGTGGGCACTCTTGCAAGTGTGAAGGGGCTTTCGTCGCGGGACCTGCGCGAAATGCAGGCGCAGATTATCTTGGCGAACACGTACCACCTGTACTTGCGCCCGGGCACGGAACTCGTGGCCAAGATGGGTGGCGTGCAGAAGTTCATGGGCTGGAACGGCCCGATGCTCACCGACAGCGGCGGATTCCAGGTCTGGAGCCTCAAGGAGTTGCGCCACATTACCGAAGAGGGCGTGGAATTCCATAGTCATCTGGACGGCTCTCGCCACATGTTCACGCCGGAATCGGTGATGAAGGCCCAACGCGAAATCGGCGCGGACATCATCATGGCTTTCGACGAATGTACGCCTTACCCGAGCACCGTCGAGGAAGCTTCGCAATCGCTCGACTACACGCTCAAATGGACTCGTCGGGCAATGGACTGGCTCCGCGAGAACCCGCCTGTCCACGGTTATCCGCAGTATTTCTTTGGAATCGTGCAGGGCGGCATGCACAAGGAACTCCGTCAAAAGTCCATCGACGCCCTCAAGGAAATCGCTCCCGACGGCTACGCGATGGGCGGCCTTTCCGTAGGCGAACCTGTGGAAACCATGTACGAAATCGCCGATTTCTGCACAAATTCGCTGCCTGCTGACCGAGCCCGCTACGTGATGGGGGTTGGAACGCCCTGGAACCTGCTGGAACTCATCAAGCGCGGGGTCGACATGTTCGACTGCATTCTGCCCGCCAAGAACGCGCAGGACGGCCTTGTGTACACCAGCAGGGGTGTGCTCCGTTACAAGAACGCCAAGTTCGCCGATGACGACCGCCCGCTCGACCCGGAATGCGACTGCCATTGCTGTCGGAACTACACCCGCGCCTACGTGCGCCACCTGTTCAAGACAAAGGAACCCCTCGGCTGGACGCTATCGACGCTCCACAACCTGCATTTTTACCTGCATTTGATGCAACAGGCCCGCGACCACATCGATGCCGGCGATTTCGAAGAATGGTCCGTAGAAATTATCCCGCAACTTCAGCAAGAAGCGGAATAATTTTTAGAGTTCCCACCAAGGAACGGCCCAAATGTCATCGGCAAGCTTATAGGGGGTGGGCGTGTTGCAGGCGACAATCGCTGTACCGATGTTTTCGCTCGGGAAAGTTTCTTTAAAAGAGGTGATTCCCTTCGTGTCTTTCTTGGTGGGGTGTGTCGTAATTTTGATTTCCAATGGGAAAACCTTGCAGTTGCATTCCAGAAGTAAATCGACCTCCGCTCCGGAATACGCCCTATAGTGGTAGATGTTGGGCCTGGCATGCCAAGCGTTAATCCGTTTCACGACTTCCATCACGACAAATGTTTCAAATATGTGCCCGTATAACGGGTGAGAAGCAAGAATTTCTGGAGAAAAAATTCCCTGCAGGTTGCACAAAAAACCTGTATCGACAAAGTAGCCCTTGCTCTTGCCCGAAATTCGCTTGACGGGGTTCCTATTAAACGGAGGAATCTTTATCCACTGGTACGAAGCTTCGCAGATATTTTCCCAACGAACCGCCGTGGTACGGTCAATCCCGAGGTCTCGTCCCAGTTCGTTTGAGTTTACCTCTTGTGCAGACAACGCCGAAAGCAGACGCACGAAACGTGAAAATAGGGTTAGGTTAGAAATCTCGGAAATATTACGGACATCGCGCTCGATATAGGTTCGCATATAGCCCGTAAAGAAATCTGGGATAAGCTGATTGGGCATTTCCAAAAGCCCAGGCATCCCGCCGCGCCACATCAGGCGGCTCAGAGGTGGTACAGATCCATCACCGAATCCCGAAAAATCATCTGCGCCATCTGTAAGCAGAGCTTCGAGTATTCCGTGTTCCTCCTTTTGGAACATCTCCTTAAAACAAAGTGGGTAGAGATCAAGTACTGCAACACGTCCGGCCATGGATTCCGCCGCTCCGCGCAACACATTTAGATTCTGCGAACTGCTCAGGTAGAAAAGCGATTTTTCATTCGCATGTTCATCAACAAAACGCTTAAGAGAAGCGAGAACCTGCGGCACATATTGCACCTCGTCCAAAAATCCAGGCGAGTTCATCTGCTTCAGGAACAGGTCTGGGTCAGCCTTGGCTCCGCGAATATCCTCAACAGGGTCGAATGTTACCATTGAACCCGCCGGGACGAGTTCTTTGACCAGAGTCGTTTTACCGACCTGTCTAGCACCCGTTAGCAAGACACACGGAAAAAACTTGAATAATGTCTCAAGCCTATTTTGGATAAATCGATGAAGCATAAAACCTCTATTTTTATGGATAATATACATAAAAATAGAGTTAAAGTCAAGTTTCGTCTATAAAAATATGGATTACATCCATAAAATTAAAGATGAATTGATGACTTTAGCAAAAAAAACACCCCCGACATTTGAATGTCGAGGGCGATATCCTCAAAGTGTGCGCAATGTGCGAATAATTTCATGACATGGAAGTTCGGGGCGAAGCCCCATCACTTCCTACTGTCTACTTCCTACTGTCTACTTGAACAAGTTTTTCATCTTTTCAAGGAAAGACTCTTCCTGCGCGGTTTCCTTGTCGTGACGCAGTTCCGCGAGTTTCTGGTAGAGTTCCTTCTCTTCGCGGCTAAGGTCCTTCGGGATTTCCACGCCGATGTTCACGTAGAGGCTTCCACGGTCGCCGCGCTTGTTCAGCGGGTACAGGCCCTGTTCGCGCAGGCGCAGAATGCTTCCAGCCTGGGTGCCGGCCGCAATCTTGATCTGCACTTCGCCGCCGTCGAGCGTCGGGATACGTTGCGTACCGCCAAGCACCAGCTTGTGGATAGGCACCTTGATTTCGCAATGCAAGTCGTCGCCTTCACGGGTGTAGAAGTCGTCGGGCTTCTCGGCAATCACCGCCAGCAAGTCACCGCAGGCACCACCGCGAGGCCCGCAGTTGCCTTCGCCACGCAGGTTCAGGTACTGGCCTTCGGCAACGCCCGCCGGAATCTTGATGGAGATTTCTTCCGTTTCCTGCACACGGCCCTCGCCGTGGCAACGGCTACACGGATTCGCGATGACTTCGCCCATGCCGTTACAGTTGGGGCAGGCGCTCTCGGAAACCATCTGGAAGAACCCACCGGACACGCGGCGCACGCGCCCCGTACCCTTACAGGTATCGCAAGTCTTGATGTCGGTGCCACCCTTGCCGTTACATTCCGTACACGGCGTGTAGCGTTTCAGGCGGACCTTCTTGGTGCAACCCTCGAAGATTTCCTTGTAGCTGAGCGCCACCTTGATCTGCAGGTCGTTACCGCGCGGAGGTCCGGCCTTGCGACCGCCTCGACGGCTGCCGCCAAAGCCACCGAATCCGCCACCGAAAATATCGCCGAAGTTCGCGAAAATATCTTCGAAACTGAATCCCTGACCGCCGAATCCGCCGCCACCAAAACCGCCACCGGGGGCGTTAAAGCCGAACTGGTCGTACTGTTTACGCTTTTCGGGGTTGCTGAGCACGTCGTAGGCCTCGGCAGCCTCCTTGAACTTCTCTTCGGCTTCCTTGTCGCCCGGATTCTTGTCCGGGTGGTACTTGATGGCAAGCTTCTTGTACGCGTGCTTGATCTCGTCTGCACTCGCGTCCTTGCCGACGCCTAGAACTTCGTAATAATCTCTTTTTTCAGCCATAATATGCCTTCGGCATTAGTAGACAGTAGGAAGTAGACAGTAGACAGGAAAAACTCTTTTGCTGTCTTTTAAACTGGAAACGTCCTATTTCATACTAATAATCATTCTCAAAACAATACCCTTATTTACGCAAAAAGGATTGCTCCCCAAAAGAGAGCGAATCCTATTTTGTACGTCGCAGATGGAAGGGTAGTAAATGTTCTTTTAAGATGACACTTCCTACTTCCTACCGTCTACTTCCTACTAACTAGTCCACCACTTCCGCGTCGACGACTTCCGGGCCATCGCCCTTCTTGTCATTCTTCGGCTGTTCAGAAGCACCCGGCTGCGGACCCGGCTGGGCCTGGTTTGCACCGGCGGCCTGGGCCATGGAGCTGATCATGCCCTGGAGCTTGTCCATAGCGGCCTTGATCTCTTCCTTGGTGCCGTTGTCCTTCTTGGCCTTGATGTCGTCGATGGCTGCCTGCAGCTGGCTCTTGGTGTCGGCCGGCAACTTGTCGCCAAATTCCTTGAGCTGACCTTCGGCCTGGTAAGCCATCTGTTCGGCCTGGTTCCTGATGTCCACCAGCTCGCGCTGTTCCTTGTCCTTGGCAGCGTTGGCTTCGGCATCCTTCACCATCTTGTTGATTTCGTCTTCAGACAAGCCGCTGGAAGAAGTAATCTTGATGGACTGTTCCTTACCAGTTTCCTTGTCCTTGGCAGACACGTGCACAATACCGTTTGCGTCGATATCGAAGGTCACTTCGATCTGCGGCACGCCACGCGGCTTCTTCGGGAGGTCGGTCAAGTCGAACTTGCCGAGCGTACGGTTGTCGCGGGCAAATTCGCGTTCGCCCTGCAGCACGTGAA
>JAEERM010000122.1 GCA_016285835.1 Fibrobacter sp. | reverse complement strand
ATTCGACACCCGTGTACACCACATAGCTGCCGTCGATATTCGGGCCCTGCTTGTTCATGAGCCAGCCGTAACCGATCTGTCCGTAGAAGTAGTCATCCGGCCACTTGAGGCGCTTGCCCACATACACATTGCCACCATAACGCGTGACATTCGGATCGTAATCGACATGCCACCAAGAGTAGCTGAGACCGCCACCCACAGTAATCGGACGATCCATGAACCACGGTTCCTGGAAGTTGATGGCCGCACTCTTCTTGTCCATACCATATTCGAGGTTCACAGACGCCGCCTGCCCGTTACCCATACAGCAGTTCGGAATGGAGACACTTGCCGTTCCCACAAGGCCGTCGCTTTCGCTATAGGACACACCCAAGCTGAACTGGCCCGTACCAGCTTCCTTTTCCTGCACCATAAAGTCAAGGTCAACTTCCTGCTCACCGACCACCTTGATGTCCGGCGTAACCATGTCGAAGTAATTCAACTGCATGATTTCGCGGAAACTACGTTCCAAAGAAGACTGGCGATACGTGTCACCTGGGAACAGGCGGACCTCGCGACGGATGACCTTCTCGTTGGTCTTCGTGTTGCCGTGGATATGCACCTTGTGAATCTGTGCCGGAAGCCCTTCCACCATGTGGTACGTCAGGTTGACCGTCGAATCGTTTTCGAAAGTGCGTTCTTCGGTAAACTGCGCGAACAGATAACCGTCTTCGCGGTAAGCATCGAGCAGGGCCTTCTTGGACGCCTCGTAAACATAGTAGTCGAACACTTCGCCGCTATCCAAGCGGTAAGCGTAATTCAAGACATTGTCGTTCAGGACCTCGTTACCGGTAAAGTGCAAGGAACCCATGTAGTAACGACGCCCCTCAATCATATTGATATGGATGATGATGGCGCTAGACGTCTCGATGTTGTCGTACTTGTTCAAAGTGGAGAACAAATCTTCAATCTGGTAGCGGACAACCAGCTTTTCTTCATAGGTGTTGCGCTTCTCGATAGCCAGGAGAGAATCAATCTTCGGGTTGTTCCACTTGAGGTCGGCAGTGATTTCAAGCCATTCCTTGCGCGCACTCTCGTAACGGATAATGTCGTTGAGCATCTTGAGCGCCTCTTCCTCATCCTTGACCTGCTTCACCTGACGGCTCACCCAGGGTTCCGTGCTCTTGTGGAACTTGCGGTAGTAATGCGTGACCTGCATGGTCGGTTTACCCGCCATCTTGTAAAGAGGCGAAGAGGGTTCGGCCAAGGCCGCATTCAACTGGTCGTACATGGTGGCCAGGCGGTTCCCGACGGGGACCATGCGTCCTAGATAGAACAAGCAACTGGAGTCCGGCAGGTATTCAGCACGGTAGTCCGTAAGTTCGGCATCCAGGTAACCAAAATGACGGATAGCGTTCAACACCGTATCGCGGTCCGCATCGAACACAATCTGTTTGAACTCGCCACCGCCCCACCACTGGTCCTGCTTGGTAAGCATGTGTTCCATGATGTCTTCGGCCGGCACATGTTCGTTACCCTTGATATCGAACTGGGTCACCTTGACCTTGCCGCCCTCACGCACAATGAAGGTCACTTCGTTCTTGTTATCCTCTTTCGGAGTCTCGCGGTAGCCGACTTCGGCCAGCAAATAACCTTCGGAATGGAAATAGTCCAACAGAGCCTGACGGTCGCGTTCTAGCTGGCTCTTACTATATACCTGGCCAGGAATAATGCGCAGTTTCAAGCGCAAATCTTCTTCGGAAATTTCGTCACAGCCATCAAAATAGGCCGTATCCAATGCCGGGAGTTCCTTGATCTTGAAAATAACATCCACATCCGTGCCATCGTCCACATAGTCAATCCATGCGGTCACATCGTCAAAAAGGCCCGAATTGTAAAGATTGGTCACCGATGACTGGATTTTCTCAGATAGTGCAGCAGGAGTATAGGTTTGCCCGTCACGGATGCCGATACGGCTCAACACAGAGCGTTCGTCCATGTTCTCGGTACCATCTACCATAACCTTGCGGACCTTGTTTTCCGCCATAAAACTATCAGACACTTCCAAAAGTTGTGCCCTAGTCACAGACACAATGGCCAGTATCAAAAAAATCAATCGTAAGCGCAGAATAAACCTACCTATAGATGCAAAAACTTAAAATACCGACCAAAAATACAAAAATTAAAACGGCCCTGCCCAGCCTCCAGATTATTATACCTTGATACGTAGCATGAAAGTCTTATTACACACTGTGTAAAACACATTCCATGCCCCCTTTTTGCAAAAAAGAGAAAAACATCAATCCACTTCTTTTGAAACTCCGAAATAATTATATATTCATAGGCGCAAAATTCAACTAAAGGAACCCCTATGCGTTCAACCGCCTGGAATGACGAAGAAAACAAGGTCCTGCCCGAAATGGCACTGGACTTCATGCCCGAAGAAAAATTGCGTGACCTGCAGCTGCAGCGTATGCGCGCCACCGTAAAACTTGCCTACGAGAAAGTTCCGCTCTTCCGTGAACGCATGGACGAGAAGGGCCTCAAGCCCGAAGACATCAAGACTCTCAAGGATGTCGCCAAACTCCCCTTCACCATGAAAAAAGACTTGCGCGACACCTACCCGTACGGCCTGTTCGCCGTCGACATGAGCGAAGTCGTGCGCCTGCACGCAAGTTCCGGCACCACGGGTAAGCCCATCGTCGTGGGCTACACCAAGGAAGACATGGACGTGTGGGCCCAGGTCGTGAAGCGCGGACTCCTCGCTTGCGGCTTCCGCAGCACCGACATCGTGCAGAACTTCTACGGTTATGGTCTGTTCACCGGCGGTCTCGGCATCCACGGCGGTTTCGAAGCTCTTGGCGCGACCGTCATTCCTATCAGCGGCGGTAATACCGAACGCCAAGTGATGCTCATGAAGGATTTCGGCGTCACCGCGGTAGGCGGAACGCCCAGCTATTTTGTCCGTATCATTGACGTTGCCGAAAAGATGGGCGTCAACATCCGTGACCTGAAGGTGAAGCGCGGTATCTTCGGAGCAGAACCGTGGAGCGACGGCATGCGCGACTACATCGAAGAAAAGACCGGCATCAAGGCTTACGACATTTACGGCCTTTCCGAAATCGTGGGCCCGGGCGTGGGCTGCGAATGCGAGTGCCGCGACGGTATCCACATTTTCGAAGACCATTTCTACCCCGAAATCGTCGACCCCGAAACGCTTGAACCGCTGCCGGACGGCGAAGAAGGCGAACTCGTGCTCTCTACCCTGAGCAAGCGCGCAATGCCCATCATCCGCTACCGCACCCGCGACATTACCGCTATCGAGAAAACCAAGTGCAAATGCGGCCGTACCATCCGCCGCATCCGCCGCATTGGCCGCCGTAGCGACGACATGATCATCATGCGCGGCGTGAACGTGTTCCCGAGCCAGATCGAAACGGCCCTCCTCCGCGCAGAGAAGGCTTTGCCGCACTACCAGATTGTGCTCGACACCAAGAACAACATGGACACGCTCGAGGTCAAGGTGGAAGTTTCCCGCGACATGGTGAGCGACTCCATGAGTGCCATGGAACAGCTGAACAAGAAGTTCAAGCACTCCATCGAGCAGATTCTCGGCATTTCCGTGATCGTTACGCTGTGCGAACCCGATTCGCTGCCGCGTAGCGAAGGCAAGGCCAAGAGAGTTATCGACAACAGGAAGAAGATGTAGCGCCGAAGGCGTAGTGAGTAGTGAGTAGTGAGTAGTGAGTAGTGAGTAATGAGTAATGAGTAGTGAGTGGTGAGTAGTGAGTGGTGAGCAATATGAGTCGGTGCTTCGCGTCCTTGGCACCAAACTATACACCCACAACTGACAACTGACAACTGATAACTGACAACTCATAACTGACAACTCCCCCCCCCTTCCTATCAAAAAGTTTTAAAACAGGAGAAAACACAATGAAAATCCCACAGGTTTCAGTTTTCGTATCCAACCGGCCGGGCCGTCTCCAGGCGGTGTGCCGCTCGCTTGCCGACGCCGGCGTGAACCTCCTTTCGCTCACGCTTGCCGACTCGGGCGAATTCGGACTCATCCGCCTCATCGTCAGTGACCCGGAAAAAGCCGTGGACGTGCTCGCCAAGGCGGGCCTCAGCGCCACCATCACCGACGTGGTCGCCTGCCCCGTGAATGCAGCCATCGGTGGACTCGCCGAACTGCTCTCCACTGCGGTCGGAACCCAGCAAATTGACTACATGTACGCCTACCCCTCCACCCTGAACGGCCAGAACATCATGATTCTCCGCTTCCAGGACGTGGACAAGGCCATCGAAGCCCTGAAAGCCACGAACTTCAAGGCCATCAGCAAGGAAGAATTGCTGGGGTAGTGGTTAGTGGTTGGTAGGCCGTAAGGCCGTTAGTGATTAGGAACCTGCCACTTCATAAATTTCATTAAACGCTGGGCTTATGCCCGGCGCTTTTTTGTTGGAAATAGAGTATTTTATTAAAGTCATGAGAAATAAAGTCGGCACACTACTTTTCTTCTTGTTTTTCACTCTCGCAGGCATTTGCACTGCGTGGGCCGAGCCCCTGTTTATCGGTTACTACCCCGACTGGGGGAAATGGCACAAGCCCGCCTACACAGTAGACAAAGTCCCATACAACAAATTGACGCACGTGCTATGGAGTTTTATTACGCCAGATACGGATGGTTCGCTCAAAGGGGACGCCGCAGACGATCCGAGCGCCCTCGATTCCATGGTAACGCTCGCTCACGCCGTCGACACAAAGGTCGTTGTCTCGCTCGGCGGTGGCGGGCAAAGTGAAAACTTCGTGCCCGTCGCATCGGACGACGCCCTCCGCGGAAAGTTTATCGAGAACCTCGTGCAGTTTGTCGCCGACCACAACCTGGATGGCCTCGACATGGACTGGGAATGGGAATACAATCCCGTGCCCGAAGCCGACACAATCGCCTACAACAAGCTACTCACCGAACTCCGCGCAGCACTCCCCGAAGGCAAAACACTTTCTGCAGCACTCCCCTGCTCGCAGTATTACGGCAAATGGTTCACGCCCGAAGTTCTCGTCGCAAATCTGGACTGGTTCGGGTTCATGACCTACGACATGACAGGCGACTGGGACGATAAGGCCATGTTCGATTCGCCGCTCTACCCACACGAAGGTTACACCACATGGTCGTGGGAACAAACCCGCGACTACTGGAAAAAGCGCGGCGTTCCGACAGAAAAGATGGTCTTCGGAATCCCCTCGTTCGGATTTCAATTTGAAGGAGCGACAGGCCCCGGCACCGACTTCACCAAGGGCACCGCAAAACAAGTACCATACAAGGACATTGTCGCAAATACAGAATGGGAATACTTTTTCGACAGCGTCTCCGTGGAACCTTACGGCGTATCTTCGACCGGATACGTGACCTTTGAAGACCCGCATTCATCCGCCGTCAAAAGCCGCTGGGTCAAGGATAACGGCTACGCGGGCATCATGGTGTGGGAAGTCTCGCACGACTACATCGAAGGCACAGGCAACCCGATTCTCGACAGCATTTTCATTGTGCTCCGCGAAGCCCCGACAACCGCGCTTCCGCCACGGAAAATCCGCACCGCAAGTTCACCGCGGCAGTTAAACTCCCCAGGCAAACGTGTGGACGCCCTCGGGAAAATCCAGGCAGACAGCCGCGGACGCAACAAACGACCGATTATCTTCCTCGATGTCGGAGGGAAAAGATGAACAAATGGATTGTCTCGGGAATTGCGCTTGCCACACTGACTGCGGTAGCGTTCGCGAAAGACCGCTCCGTCGCGATTGAAAAAAGCATCGAATCACTCGAGCCCCTGAAGGGAATCGTATTCTGGCCCGACCAAGCAGAAGACCAGAAAGATTTGCAGAGCGCAATCTCGCTCGAATTTTCGTACTGCCTCCCCTGCGCCGTGGTGACGGGCAAGACCGGCGACAAAATTGACTACGACTGGAGTAGCTTTGAAAAGTTGCTCGACGGAATCAAGAGCCGCGGACACCAAGCCATCGTGCGGTTCCGCATCGAGTACCCGGGAGAATCAATTCAAAACGCTCCCAACTGCACCGAAAAAGTCGTAGGCGCCACAGCCGTCCCAAAATACATCAAGGAAATGGACGGCTACAAGGAATCAAAAAACGACGTGGACGGAGACGGAGTCACCTATTATGCGAACTGGAACTTCGACGAGCTCAAGTGGTTCTACAAGCAGTTCTACACCGACTTCGCCGCAAAATACGACACCGATCCGCGCATCGCATTCGTGCAGGTCGGTTTCGGGCACTGGGCAGAATACCACATCTTCGGCACCGATTTAACGGACTCAAATTTTGCAAGCAAGGATTACCAGAAAGAATTCCTGAAGCATGTCGACAAGCAGTTTAAAGAAACACCCTGGAGCATTTCGATTGACGCAGCCGACGATAAATACACCCCCATCGTCGCAAGCAAGGATTTGATGAAACTCAACTTCGGACTGTTCGACGACTCCTTCATGCACGAGGAACACGACATCTCGCAGGGTGACGGCGACAACGAAAAGAACTGGCAGGCCATAGGTAAGGACCGTTGGAAAACAGCACCTGCTGGCGGTGAAATCAGCTACTACGAGGATAAAGACCAACACGAGTTCCTAAACCCCGATGGCCTTTACGGCGTCACTTGGGAAGATGCAGCCGAGAAGTACCACATGACATATGTCATCGGCAACGACGCACCCGAAGGCAAGTACGCCACCAAGGACCGCGTTTACGAGGCCAGTTCCTACGCAGGCTACAAGTTCGAAGTCACTGGTTACACAGTAAATAAGGTATCTGCAGCCGTCCGCGTGAAAAACATCGGCATCGCCCCGCTGTACCACAATGCCTACGTGACCATAAAGGGTGTGCGCAGCGAAAAATCACTCAAAGGGTTACTCCCCGACGAAGAAGCCACGTTCACCATTTCGGGAATAGAAATCGGTGACAAGGAATCGCCCGAAGTATCCATCACCAGCGACAAGCTTTTAAAAGACGTAACCATCCCCTACAAGGCAAGCCTAGATGGAAGCGAAAAGCCCATCGAAGGAACTGTAGACGAAAAAGGGAGTACCGCCATCAAGAGGCCCCGTATAGGATACAGCAACTGCAAAAACTGCACCAGCACGACCGATATCAAGGGTCGCACTGACACCCACAAGGCCCGCGGTGCGTATTTTCCCACCTCGAAACAGTAAGAAAAATCCGTTGTACAAATTATCCACAGAAAAAAAGCATCTCCTGTTCGTAGAACTAGAAAAAGAGATATTTTGGGGGTATAACAGATCAAAAGATTCCGTTTGGAGGCACCATGAACATTCGCAAGCATTGGAAAAAACTCTTACTCACGTCGACAGCAATCTTTTGGGCAAACTGCGGTGGCGATAGCGAAGATCCCATTTACATTACAAGCGATCCGAGTGGCGCAACAAACAGCGATTCTATAGTCAATCCCGACAACCTCGATGGAATCAAGACCGACACCCTTTACGGAATCAGGCCCGTCTATAACGCCGACTCAGGAGCCGTTTCAAGTTCGGACGCATGCACAGACTGCAACATCCCCGCAAGCAGTTCCAGCGAAGAAACCCAATATAAACTCGCCAGCGACCCGACTGTGACATGTACCAAAGGCTATCTTCAACCAGGCAGCGAATGCCTTTTATACAGGGTAGAATCTGAATACAGCACAGAGCCATCTAGAAAACAAATCGCAGACGATTTACAAGATTCGCTACGAAATAACAAGACACGCACTCTTGAAGAACTCAGCGCAATCGAAGACTCCTTGGAAAAAATATACCCTTTTGTGGCTGAACCCCTCTACGGGACACCCAGCATAACGTGCGTAAGAGTTGAAATGCAAACCCCGTTTGAATGTTCCGACGGGCAGAAATACATCACCCATGATACAACCGAAGCTTACTATTGGTTAGAACATCGTTCGCTTCGTCAAAATGACTACATACGCGTCAACGATTTACTCTATTCATTAGACGAATATAAAGAAAAATTCGTCAGCAGTTCCAGCAGCGAAGCAGAGTCCAGCAGCAGCGTGGAACCGCCATCACCGCTTTGCACAAAAGATGGCTTTTACATCAACAGCCAAGTAAGGCGCACTTATTACGACAACAAAGAAGCCATCATCGACAGCGTCAAGACGACAT
>JAEERM010000023.1 GCA_016285835.1 Fibrobacter sp. | reverse complement strand
AAATCAGCATTCGTTCCCAATCGTCCAACTAAAACACCTGGATAACGTCGAAGATTCTTTTCGCCATTTTCCGTGACGTATTCTATTTTGGCTTTGTCTTCCGGAGCGAGCTGCTTTATTCGAATGGAGTCATTTGAAATTGTAAAAGCCGCAACAATGCAATTCGGTTTATCTTTTAGGCGAAAAACATAGGTTTTGCCGAGAAGTTTTTTGCCATATAAAAGAAAATCCTCGGTAAAGAATTCATCGAGATCCGAATTACCGCATTTGAATGGTTTGCAGCTTTGTAAGAGTTCAGGCGTGAGCCTCGCGAACGAGCCACGATTTAAAAAATAGGCAAGATTCATGCCTAGAAACCTTGCTCACGAAGGAAATTCCTGACCAACAGAATTTTTTCGCCATAATCCTGTTTTTGGTCGTTTTTCTCAGCAAAATCGGCCTCCTTGAGAAAACGCTCAGCGTCTTCCCCCTGAAGGGTCGGTATAGATCTTATTGCTACGGCCATAGAATTGTTCCTCTATTTACAAAATACGTTTTTGAGTTGCTGTTGTCAATCAATATTTCAAACACGGACAATATAAACCGGCAAAAAGCGCAAGTCAAGACAAAATAATTTTGCAAAAAAAGATGGACAAAAATTCCGTTTTGAACGTCTAAAAAAGCAAGGAATGAGGAAAAAACACAGCCTTAAAAATTCATCCATACACCTTGAATGCCTGACGACGCGGCTTTTACTCTTCTTCCCCCCCCAAATAAGCATGATCCCCATCATGCGATAATGCACGCCCTATTTGAACATCCCCCCGCATTTTCTATATTTGTCCGACAAATCTCCCCCAGCCGGAACAGATGATTACAAGACTTATCGACCGTGACTTTGCCAACATGAGGTTGGACCGTTTCCTTCGCAAGGCCTTCCCGGAGGAATCCCTTTCTGTATTTTTCGCCGTCATCCGTAAAAAGAAAGTCCGTGTCAACGGGGTTATCGGCAAGGCAAACCAGATGCTCTCCGAAGGGGACGTCGTCTGCATTTATGAAAATTTCAAATCGGTGGAAAACTTAGACGAGAGACGAGAGGCGAGAGACGAGAGACAAGGCTCGGGGCGCGAGGCACAGGATTCGGGTGACAAGTGGGGTGCGTCGAAAACGGGGTTTGCAAAAAGCAAGTCCACCTGGGGCAAGGACTCCTCCGTCGGGAAACAGGCACGATGGGGCGCACGCGAGCTCGATATCGTCATCCAGACCGAAGACTATGTCATCGTGAACAAGCCCTCGGGACTCGCGAGCCAACCCGGCAGCGGCACCCGCCCGGGCGAAAGCCTCGTAGAATACCTCTGGGAAAGGGGTAAAAGCGAAGGGCTCGACTTCAAGCCCACCATCGCGCACCGCCTGGACCAGGAAACGTCCGGCATGCTCATCGCCGCACTCCACGGCGACACGCTCCGCGACTTCACGCGCATGATCCGCGAACACGAGGTCGACAAGTTCTACTTCGCCCTCGT
The DNA here is from genome assembly GCA_016285835.1 of Fibrobacter sp. GTDB lineage: Bacteria > Fibrobacterota > Fibrobacteria > Fibrobacterales > Fibrobacteraceae > Fibrobacter. The sequence goes on along the minus strand of JAEERM010000023.1, from coordinate 33,874 downwards.
CAAGGGCAACCTCAATCGCGACAAGGGCACCATCAGCGAAACCCTGACGCGCACGGACGCCGCCAAGGGCAGCAAGATGAAGGTCGGGCAAAAGGGCGAAGGGGCACAGGAAGCCATCACGCATTACCGCGTCAAGCAACACTACGAAGGCTTCGACCTCGTGAAAATCAAGCTCGAGACCGGGCGCATGCACCAGATCCGCGCCCACTTCGCAAGCATCGGCCACCCGCTCCTGGGCGACACGCGCTACGGAGACTTCGCATTCAACCGCGAAGCCAAAAAGCAGTTCGGCCTGCACCGTCTCTTTTTGCACAGTTGCCGTCTCGAGTTTACCTGGAAGGGCGAAAAGAAGGTCTTCGACTGTCCGCTTCCCAAGGAACTGCAGGACGTCATCAAGCAACTGAAGCCCATCAAGACGGAGAGGCACTAGGCCATGACCGCCAAGATCGCATACGCACTGACAGCGGCCATGTTCGTTCTCGCCACCGTCACAGCCTGTAACGATTCCACCTCCGCATCCGACAATGGATCCGAAATCACCAGTTCTCCGTCTGCCGAAGACAGGGAGGGAATGATCCGCGTCCCGGCATCGGACATCAAAGTCAACCTTACCGAAAAGATGGACGCCAAGCTGACCTACGATTACCTTATCGGTATCCACGAAGTCACCTGCGGCGAATACGGCGACATCACTTGTAGCGACGGAAACCTGCCCGTCGCCAACGTCACCTTCTTCGACGCCGTCCTGTTCGCGAACGCAAAAAGCAAGTCCGAAAAGTTGGACACGGTCTACACCTATTCCGGCGCCACGTTCGATTCACAGAATCACTGCACCCACCTGGAAAACTTCGCGACCCTCTTTGACAAAAAAGGTTACCGTTTGCCGACAGAAGCCGAATGGGTCAAAGCCGCGCTGCAAGGCTGGGATGTGAACAACGGCTGGAACAGCGGCAATTCCGGAGGCGTACCCCACGCCGTCTGCACGGCAAGCAAGGACAAGGCCGGTTTCTGCGACTTCGCAGGTAACGTAATGGAATGGGTGAACGACTGGCTTGGCCCCGTTACAGAGTCCTCCTTCACGAACTTTATCGGAACGGCCCAGCCCAACGGCATCGGCGAAAGGATAATCAAGGGCGGGAGCTATCTCAACGACGTGCAATCCATCAGTCCGTTCGCACGCGGCGATGTATACACGGTCACGTCGGCAACCAAGACTGAATACGTCGGGTTCCGCCTTGCGCTCGGAGCCATCCCCAATGCCGAAGCGGCAAACAGCGAAAACCAGCAGAACGGGCAAATCATAAACCGTCTCGCCACATCCGACGCCGTCCGCAGCATCACCGGTACATACGCGACCAAACTGGCCTTCCGCAACGACATCACGGGCAACCTCGTATTCGTCAACTACTCAGACATTACCTTATCCGTAATCGAAATCCAGGACACGTTGAACGTGTTCCACCCGGACATCTCCCCCAACGGGAACTGGGTCGCCTTCTGCACGAACATGGAAGGCATAAGCGGACAATCCAGCCTGTACGTACGCAAGCTCGACGCCACGGGCAGCAACCTGGTCCGGCTCGACGTCGCAAGCGCAGCTATCCCCCGCTGGAGCGTCACCGCAAGCGGGGACACCGTTATCACCTACGTGAGCGACGCAGGCAACAACAAGGAGACCGCCGACTGGCAGAAGACCAGCACATGGCAGGTCCCGTTTGCGGGCGGGGTCTTCGGCACGCCGCAAAAACTGTTCGACGGCAGCTACCACGGCGGCATCAGCGAAGACGCAACCCTCGCCGTTTCCGGTGCAAGGCTTCTCCGCGCCCGCAAGGCCAATCCGCCAGGTTCCCTTTACGACGCCACCGCGACCGACACAATCTGGTACAACGGGGAACAGGCATGCAACGCATCCCTCGTCCAGGACGGAACCCAGCGTACGGCATTCCTCGATTTCGCGGGCAACACCGGCAAGGAATTTGTCGGGCAGTCCTACACCACGCACCAGCGCATTTTCATCGCCGACAATACAGGGAAACTCATCCAATCCATCGGGGCTCCGGCCGGATACACATTCGACCATACCGAATGGGCGACCGACGGAAAAATCTCGAACATCGTAGCGACACTTACCAATCCGGACGGCGAACATCAGAAAATCGTGCTCGTGAACGTTGCCGATTCCAGCGTCACCGAACTCATCCAAGGCGAGGAACTCTGGCACCCCTGCCTATGGGTAAACCGAGCTCTCAGCCCCGCCAATACAACGGACTTCGTTCTCGACCCCGACAGCGCGGGAGTCTACTTCGTTGCTGGCGGCACCGAGATTGCCGTAAAATGGCGCTACAAGATGGAACTCCTGTGGAACTACCGCGACACAACGAACACGGTGATACTCGGTTCATCGCGAGCCCTGCACGGAGTCATTCCCCGGCAGCTGACAAATGCAACCAAGGCAATCAACCTGGCCAACTCCAACAACACGCTGTTCTGCACAAAATTCATCCTGGACAACTACATCCTGCCGCACATGAAGAACCTGAAATACATCATCATGTCGATTGACATAGACCGCGGATTCAACACGGCGGCACAGAGTTTCTTCGAAGTCCTCAGGAGTTCCATTCCCGGCTACGTCTACGACGAGAACCACAATTTCTGGAAAGACGGAGTTCCCGAACAGCTTCCCCAGCTGACATACGCATCCTTAGGCTACTACAAGTTCGAACCGTTCAGGGAAACGCTCGGTTTCGAGCCCCTTGAATCCCAAGGCTGGGGTGAACCCAAGGTCTGGACAGACAGCACGTGGGTCGCCAAAAGACGCGACCTCTACGATGCGAACTTCGCTTTGCTGAAAGAAATCCTGGCCGAGGCGCAGGAGCACGACATCCGCGTCATCGGAATCATCTTCCCGCAGAACCCCTTGTACGTGAACACGGGATCGTTCTCGTTCCACGGAATCCAGCGGAGCATCGCCCCTACCCTCATCCAGGAACTTGCGGACCTGAACAAGACCTATCCGAACTTCATGTTGATGGACGAAAACAAGATGGGCGGTCACGATTATACGGACGGCATGGCCTACGACAACAACCACCTTTCGTCTGATGGCGCCCTCCAGATGACGCTCCGTATCAATTCACTTCTTGCGACTATGCCCTAGCATGCCGCAGGCCTTCTTGAGCGTACCGGCCAATCCCAGATTCTGAACATTCGTCCACACAGAAAGAATCCCGGCAAGGCCGCATGCCACCGGGCGCGGGAACTTCGCATACAGCCACTGGCGGCGGGCAATGCCGCGCTGCACGCACTGCGACCTCCAGGAACTCGCAAAATGATGGATGCAAAGCGTTTCAGGCTGCAACCGGATTTTGCCGTCGATATAACTTTTCGGGGAGAAAACGTATTCTGGGAAAATTTCGAGGCCCGGCAAGTCCTTAAACACCTCTGCCAGAATATTCGGCAGCACAAGGTCGTCAATCGTATTTTCCCTGTAGCGGAAAGGATGCGTCTTGTAGAATTCCAGCGCCTTGGCGACAACTGGGGAATGCGGCGTCGCACCCATGACAGCGCCCTCGATGCGCTTGGAGCCGTTCTCGTAACCAAAGAAATAGTCGCGTTCCAGCAGGCTATCGAAACTTTTCAGCACCTCGACATCGGTATCGAGATATATGCCGCCCTCGCTTTCTAGCGCATAAAGGCGCACCGCGTCGCTTGCGAATGCCCAGCGCCTTCGTTCCAGAGCGTCACGCACCCAAGGGATGCCTATGGCGCGGGCCTTCTTCGCATCCCATAACACGAATTCATAACCTGGGAGCACGCACTTCCAGCTCTCCATGCATTTCCGGACGCTTTCCGGAAAATCCTCGCCCGAAAACCAGCAATAATGGATTTTCTTCGGGATCATCCGAACCTCTTCATGACAAGTTCCAGGAACCTCTTGCCGCCGAACGAACATATCGCCGCAATCTTGTTGCGAATCCTGGACCTGCAATCCAGCAGGCATTGCAGGCGGAACTCGTTAATCCAGTGCCAGGCGCGGTTTCTGTACTCCGAGAATTCCTCGGTATCGGGCGTGCGCATGAGGATACTGAATCCGGCACTCAACAGCGAACTTTCGGCAGCCTTCAAAAGGCGTTCCGCCGTTTTCTTGTCCATCGAGGCGTTTTTCTCGTTCGCTTCCTTACAGATATCTTCGCAGATATCGAGAAGTACCGCCGTTTTCACGCCCCCCTGGTTGGCGAGCGCGCTCTCGGGATGCTTCCGGTAGTAGTACAGCGTCCTGTTCACGAGCGCGACCCTGTCGATCTCGTTGAAGATGGAGATGACCGAGATGAGGTCCTCGAAGAAAGTCCCTTCCTTGAGCTTGCGCTTTTTCCAGAGTTCCACGCGGAATATCTTGTTCCAAAGGGAATAGTCGGGAAAGCTTTTCTGGTAAAGGCTGCGTTCGATGGCCTTTTCCGCCGTGATAGTGCGGGGCCTGGTCTTGCTCGTGGGAAGAATGTCACCGTGGTGCAAAGTCCCCCTGAACGAGCGTGTCCGGCCGCAAGCAACCTTCGTCTTGCAGGCCTTTGCCGCGAAAAGCAAGTCGTGCAGCATGGAGGGCGCGGCCACATCGTCGCTATCCACAAAAACAATCCATTTGCCCGAAGCATGTTTTAAGCCGGTGTTGCGGGCTTTCGACGGGCCGCCATTCTTTTGCTCGAAGACTTTGAAACGCGAATCGTTTTCTGCAAAAGACTGCGCTATGGAGAGGCTGCTGTCGGTAGAGCCATCGTCAACAACCACGGCCTCAAAATTCCCGAACGTCTGCGTTGCGATGCTCCGCAGGCATTGTTCGAGATATTTGGCCGTGTTGTACACGGGAACAATGACACTAATCTCCGGCATACCAACCTCAAAAAAATCTTAGGCGCCCTTCTTGGCAAGGACGATTTCGCCCCAGCCCATCTGGACAAACGCTCCGGCCCTTACGAGGTCGCCTTGCGCCTTCTCGTAATCTTTCAGCAGGGCGTTATACTCCGATACATCCTTCCGGAGCCTTGCACCCCCCTTGGCCTTGCGTTCCAGCCAATCTTGCTTCCATTGGGCTGCGGCAGAAAGTTTGTCGCAAGATGTTTCCAATGCGTCAAGGTAGGCCGGGACCGCGTTCAGGAACGTAGCTTCAAATGGTTTTGACTTTTTCTTCGCTTCGTCGACAAGATTCTTTTGTTGTCTGCAATTCGTGGCGATTTCGCCCATGAAACGGACAATTCGGTTAAAATCCACCTGCGGCCATATCATGTTGAACGGCCATATTTTTTTCCAATGGAACTTGAACATAGACTCGTGAGCGGTATTCTTCGCTTTCACGAGTTCTTTCAGGTTGTTGAAAATGATTTCGGACGGGAGCATATCCCGTTCGACTGCATTTTCGGCAGGTTTCTCTACATCGGTATTCATATATAAATTAATATACATATGGAACAGGTTCTTGCGGATTCCTCCAGCGTAAACTTTCGTTAACTATTGGCTTTTTTATTCGGATTTGGGCTATTTTTTACCATCTTTTGCTTGCTTTTTATATATTAGGATGTAAATTCATAAAAAGAACACCTTACTTAAGGAACCTTTATGGACAAGAAAAAACTCAGAATTTTGATGATTGCCGACATCGTCATCATCGTTGGGCTCGTCGTCGTCATGATGGTGCTCAAGGGACAATATAACGACCAGGCCCAAAAATCCGTCAAGGAACAGGTGGATGCCTATCTTACGGTCACTAACGGAGTTCTCCAGGAACAGTGGAGGTCCATCGACCAGTACGGCATGGCGTTCAAGCTGCTCTATGCGACGCTCGCCGGCAACAAGACCGAAGCCACGTTCAAGAGCGCAGTCGCCGCTATCGAAGGCGACAAGGATGCGCGCGTTAGGCAAATCGCTTACATGTATTCCGCTGCTGGTGTGAACGACAAGGCCCAGAGCCTGATTAGCGAAAAGGCCGGCCTCGCCGACAAGTTCCTCCTCAAGCCCGAGGGCGGTGTCTACGAAGTCGCATGCGGAAAGGACTGCTCCATCAGCTTCACCTTCGTGAAGGGCAAGCTGAAGAGCACCGACTACAAGGCTCTTGCCGAATACAAGATGGAAGACCACTTCAAACTCGAAGCTCCGGCTCCGTTCCACTTCGAATAAGGAGAATCACGATGAATTTGAAGACTATCACCATCGCTCTCACGGTTCTCGTTTTCGCGGTCCTCGCCACGGTCATCATGCAGAAGGGCAGCTACGTCTCCCAGGCAACCGAACATTACGAAAAGACAACGGGTAACTCTTTCAACGGCACGTCCAGAATCCTCAAGTTCGTGAACGAGTCCATCGAAACCAACAAGACGCTCTGGCTCATGACCTGCGACGCCATCCAAAACGTGAAGACGGCTAAGCAGATGGCCGAACTGGAATCCAAGTACTTCCCGGGAATCAAGGGCAACATGAGCATCGCCCAGAAGAACCGCAAGTTCGAAGCGACCATGGCCTACTACATCGTCTCCTACTACGACAAGGTCGAAGTGGACAAGAAGACGGACGTCAAGACCCTCACCGGGCTCACCGCTATCGACGTGAACGCCTTGCTCGGCAATGTCGCTATCGCCAAGGCCGCCGACGAAGAAGAAGGCGAAGAAGGCGAAGAAGAAGCCGCCGAAGAATAATCCGGTCGAAGATATTCAAAAGAGGCTCCGCTCATGCGGAGTCTTTTTTATTGTTTCAGCAGAAACTTGGGAATGAAGAGTTTCGGGAAGCGTTTGAGGAACGCCATAGAGAACGAGGCCAGCTGAGGCAAACGGCGCAAAGCCTCTTTTTTGTCGGAATAGCACAAAGCCGAAAACCAATGGGATTTCCAGATTTTAACCGCTTCCGGGTAGAGACGGTGGCTACTGTAGCGTGAAAGTACCTTCAGGAAGGTGCCATACATCAACGCCCGATCAGACGACATGTTGTTGCCGTGGATACGGTAGTAGCAGCACAACGTAGGCAAAACGGGCAACGAACCGAACTTGTAAAGGAACTTGAGCCACTGGGGAAAATCCTCGAAAGGATATTCAAGGTCGTACCCGCCCATTTCGCGGAAAACGTCCAGGCGAATCAATTCAGAGCAACCGTGAAGTTCACGCTTTCCGAGAAAAAATTCTTCAAAAGTGATTCGCGGGATGGAGCGCGTATACCGTGGGTCGGGTTCATCACCATGGTTGCCTTCGGCATCCATGAGAATAATTTGTCCAAAACAAATCGGATCTTCGGGATGCAATTCCAGGTAGTTTGCCTGGGCAGCAAGCCTACCTGCGGGCATAATATCGTCGGAAGCAAACGAGCAAAAATATTTTCCGCGAGCGAGCGAAAGGAGTTCGCTCATGGTTGCCATGAGACCCTTGTTTTCGCGGTGGATATAGGTAAAGCCAAGTTCCGCCTGCAACCGTTCGAGAATCTCCGGCGAGGAATCCGGGCTGCCATCGTCAATGACGACGAGTTCAAATGCGACACCCTTCTGAGCCATCACCGAACGGACAGCAGCCTCCACGTACTTCTCGTGGTTGTAGCTAGCCATCAGCACCGAAACCAGTGGAGGCAACTCGCGCTGTTCCGTTTCAACACCCTGCGCAAAAGCCTTCACATAGACATTCTCTGTCATCTTTTCGGCAAACATGTTCGTTATGGAGTATTCCACTTAAGCCTCCGGACGACAAAGAACAAGCAGACAAAATAAAGGAAATTTTCGCTTGCGTAAGCAATCATCGGGCCATTAAATTCAAACATCTTCGAAAAAAGAATCGTCCCTACCAAGAGGTAGACATTGCTAAGCACCTCCGCAACGAGGAACTTCACCGTTTCACGATGGGCGACAAGGACAAGGCCCAAAGCCCATCCACCGGTGCGGAAAAAATCTCCCACCAGTTGCAAAGGCATATAGTCGGCAACTGCTGCATAAGAATCCGAAAGCATGAGCGCCACAACAAGGCGACGGCAAAGAAACATCAGCGTCACGACGACTAGCGCCAGCCCAAACATTTTGCCGAGAATCGGGTTGAACATCGACCAAAATTCTTTTTTCGTAAGGCTACGGGAAACTTTCGGCAACAGGACCACCCCGAGAACGGCAGAAAATCCGGACGCAAAGAAATCGGAAATTTTCCATACACCTTGCCAGATACCTGCGGCATCCCAGCCGAACTCGCCACCAACATAAGAACGTATCGCCGTCAAGACAATCGGGTTCAGGAGCATAGGGAGTATTCCCATGGCGGCAAACGCAAACCAAGGCGAACGGATGTCGAGCACGGAAGTACGAATCACATCAAAATGGAAGCCGGCTCCGCGAGCAACCTGCGCAGCAAAAATACCCGCGACAATAGACTGCGTTGCAATGATGGAAAGCACGCCCAGGCGCCCCGTATAAAGGAAAAAAGCGACCCAAATGCACTGGAGGAGAGACGAGGCAATTCCAATAATAGCCCAGCGCCTATATTCACCGAGTCCGTTCATCACCGACGACGTGATGGTGATGATATTCATCGCTAAAATTCCTGGCAACGAAAAGAGAATCGCCGCCTGCACCAGCCGCGGGTGAATTCCCGGAACAAGCGTTTCGAGTGGAGCAAGGAAACAGAACGCCACCGCCAAGACAGCCGTAAAGATAAAAGCAAAAACAGTCAGCTTGAATCCGCCACGCCAAATACCAGCCAACTTCTTGCGGTCATCGAGATTCTGCGCCGTCAAGCTCACCCAGCCATTCTGCATCGCGAGCGAAGACATCGCTTGCCCCGCCGTCATGAAGTTCTGCAACTGTCCAACACAGGCAAAAAACGAAGGAGGTAAAAAAATGGCCAAAAGTTTATTCACGACAAAAGCCCGCAACATATTGCAAGCCGTCACGCTGCCAGAACCGAATACGATTTTCCAGAATTTAGATTCGTTGTTCATGAATTAAGCAAATTCGTTCAATGAGTCAATAACGTAAGAGATTTCATCGTCACGCAAGCCAGGCCCCATCGGCAAACTAAGAACGCACTTCGCAAGGCTTTCCGTAACGGGAAGTTCCCCATGGCGAAGTTCAGGAAGCGGCTCCGTTGTGCGGATTTCGGTATAGGCCTGCTGCAAATGCGGGGGAACCGGGTAATGAACAAGCGTCTCGACACCCCTTGCGTTAAGAAACTCCTGCAGTTCGTCACGGCGTTTGCACTGGACGACAAAAAGATGATACACGTGGCTTTCCGGCACAGTCGGTGCCTGAGGGCATTCGATCTGTGGATTCGTAATTCCATGGCGATAGCGTTCGGCAATCTCGCGACGGCGGCTATTCCAGGAATCCAGATGAGGAAGTTTTTCTTGGAGGAGCGCAGCCTGTATTTCGTCAAGGCGGGAATTCACTCCAAGATAACAGTTTTCGTACTTACGAGCACTACCGTAATTCGACAGCGTGCGGACCATCTCTGCAAGGGAGGCGTCATTTGAGACGACCATACCGCCATCCCCTAACGCACCCAAGTTTTTCGTCGGATAGAAACTGAACGCAGCAGCCAGGCCGAACGATCCCGCGCGCCGATCATCCGCCAAACACGCGCCATGAGCCTGAGCACAATCTTCAAACAAAAGGAGTCCACGAGACTGCGCAAATTTGCATATTGCATCCATGTCGGCGATACGGCCGTAAAGGTGAACCACCAAAATAGCCTTGGTGCGAGGAGAACAAGCCCTTTCCAATTTCGATGGGTCCATATTGCAGGTTGCGCGATCCGGCTCCACAAGGACTGGCACAAGACCTGCCGCCGTCACGGCAAGAACCGACGCGATAAACGTATTCGCCGGAACGAGCACCTCGTCGCCCCTTTTGAGAAGCCCCTGCAAAATTGCAGCACGAAGCATCAAGGTCAAGGCGTCAAAACCGTTCCCTACACCCACGCCATGCCGTACACCACAATATCCGGCAAAGGCATTCTCGAATTCTCCGCAGCTGGCACCGCGAATAAACCAATTCGAATCGAGAACTTTCCCAAACGCAGCCTGTAAACCGCGACCGAGCGAATCGTTCACGTAATCTAGGGAATAAAAAGGAACTTTCATCTTTGCCAAAGGTCAACCCTATCTTTCAATCTCTCGGAGAAAATAGCAAAAAAAGGGACACGCCGCCAATCCGCACAAAAGTTTTCTAATATTTGGGTATGTTTGAAATCCTACCTTACAAAAGGGAGATGGAAGCCCGCTGGGACCACTTTGTGATGCACGACGCCTTCAACGGGACGTTCCTGCAGACGCGCAAGTTCCTGAACTACCACCCGGAAGGGCGTTTTGAAGATGCTTCGTTCCTGGTCGAAAAAAGTGGAATCATCGTTGCCGCGGTCCCAGGAAACATCTCTAACGCGACATTCGTATCGCACCAGGGTTCCACTTTCGGCGGCCCCGTCATTTCGAAGGATTTCACAAGTGCCAGCCGGATGATCGAAATTATCGAAACCATCGACAATTACCTCCGCAGCCAGTACAAGAGCACAAAACTTAAAATTACCGCGCAAGCTTTTTGCAGCGGAAATAACGACTTGCTGGAATACCTCCTCGAGCATCACGGTTACACGAGGCACACGGAACTCAGTTGCATCACCCCGCTTGATGCAGGCGAAGATCCACTCTTGAAATGCAAGGGAGAATGTCGCAGAAATTTCCGCAACGCCGAAGCCCATGGGCTCACCTACCGCGCAATTGAAGATTCCGAACTCGAGCTATTCTACAAATTTCTCGTGATTTCGAAGGCGAAATACAAAACGCATCCCGTCCACACGATTGACGAGCTCCGCGATTTGCAACAGCGATTCCCGGGCAAGCTCATTTTCCGCGGGATGTGGGACAAAGAGACATACCTATCCGGAATCATGCTGTTCGCCTTTGACAACCCGAAAGTGCTACATTTCCAGTACCTCGCTCCCGACGAAAGCAAGAACGCAACCAATGCGACCACGGCACTGTTCATCAACGTGATGCGCGAAGCCGCCAAAAACGGCTACCTCCGTTTTTCTTGGGGTATTTCGACCGAAGACGGAGGAAATTTCTTGAACACGAATCTCTTCCGGTTCAAAGAAGCGTTCGGAAGCGAGCCCGCCACAAACATTTATTTTACAAAAAATTTCTAATACAAATTAAGCGTTATTCGCTGTAACTTCGCGAATAAAATCATCGTATTCGTAAATATAGTCGGACTCATCGTAATGTTCCGACGCAAGAACCATACACACCGCGCCCGAAGAGAAATTCTCGATTTCACGCCAATGCATCGTCGGAATGTACAATCCATGGTAGGAACGGTTCAGCGAGAATTTTTGTCGACTTTTTCCATCATCGAGAATGACATCGAAACTACCGCTTGCAGCGATAATGAGCTGTTGCAGATTCCTATGGGCGTGACCTCCACGTGTCGCACCGCCAGGAACGTCGTAAAGGTAATAAAGACGCTTGATATCGAACGGAATGTCCATGCCACCTTCGACTACGCTAAGGTTGCCGCGCTGGTCGTGGACAATCGGGATATCTATAATCTGCGGTTCTTTCCAATTCATACCGCTAATATAAGTTATTAATGAAATCAAAAAAAGGAACACACTTCATTTTTATGAGAAATAAAGATAAAAAAGCTCTACTTTTTTATTATAGCGGGCGATAGTCTTTACCAATACTCTCGTTCGGGAAATCCGTTCGGAAGTGCCCGTATCTGCGATTCTTTCAGCATTTCATGGGCATGGACGACTCCCTCCGCCAACCGTCATATCATTATTCGCCCTCGCATCCGATTCCCGCCATCTACCAACCGGTCCCTCTTTTTACTATATTTATGCATATGAGTGAATATTTGCATAAATCCAGCATCGGCCCCGTGGAGCCGAAGGACTTCGTCAAGGACTATGGCGAGGCCGGTTTTGTGCTGGAAAACGGAAGCACGCTCCCTGCGCTGACGATCCGTTACGAGACTTACGGCAAGCTGAACGCCACTGCCGACAACGCGGTGTGGATTTGCTCGCCGCTCACCGCCGATGCGCACGCCGCCGGCTGGTACACCGAGAACGACAAGAAGCCCGGCTGGTGGGACGAACTCATCGGCCCCGGCAAAGCAATCGACACGGACCGTTTCTTCGTGGTCTGCAGCAACATTTTGGGTGGTTGCAAGGGCTCCACAGGCCCTGCGACCATCAACCCGCGCACGGGCAAGCCTTACGGCAGCACCTTCCCCATCATCACCATCGGCGACATGGTGCATGCTCAGAAGGAACTTGCCGACGGCCTCGGTATCAAGGAATTCTACTGCGTCCTGGGCGGCTCCATGGGTGGTTTCCAGGCCATGAAGTGGGCCATCTACTACCCCGAACAAGTGAAGCGCATCGTAATCATCGCAAGTTCGCCACGTTTCTCGAGCCAAGCGCTCGGATTCGAAGTCGTGGCCCGCGACGTGATTACGCAGGACCCGTACTTCAACGGCGGCGACTACTACGACAAGGCGCAAAAACCCGACGTGGGCCTCGCAAACGCCCGCAAGCTCGCGCACATCACCTACCTTTCGGCCATCGGCATGGAACAGAAGTTCAAACGCGCACAGGCGCAAGAGAACAAGAGCCACGCCGTCACGTACTCGACCCCGTTCGACCTGAACCTGCCCATCGAAAGCTACCTGCGCTACCAGGGCAAAAAGTTCGTGGACCGTTTTGACGCAAACAGTTATTTGCATATCGCGCACGCGACCGACGCATTCGACTTGGAAACGGAATACGGCAGCATCGAAAACGCCTTCAAGGATATCGGCGCCGAAGTGCTGAACGTAAACCTCTCCACCGACTGGCTGTTCCCGCCGCACGAAAGCCGCCGCATCACAAGCGCGCTTTTGAACGTGGGCAAATCCGTCACGAGCCTTGAACTCGACACGCAATTTGGCCACGACGGATTCCTCATCGAAGTAGGCGAACTCGGCAAGGCCGTGGGGCGTTTCCTGGATTCAAAAATTATCCCGCAGCAAGGCACGCAGGCAGTACCCGTGTTCCACGAGGAGAGCGATTTCAAACTGCTCGGCAAACTCGTGAAAGAAGGCAGCCACGTACTTGACCTTGGTTGCGGCAGCGGCGACTTGCTCGACTACCTCGCCAAGAAGAAGAAAGTCACCGGTTTCGGCATCGAAAAAAACATCACCGGCATTCTGGACTGTCTCGAAAAAGACGTGCAAGTCATCCAACGCGACTTGGACGACCGCGGCATCTCGGACCTCAAGGACGGCAGCTTCGACTACGCGATTATCAACCGCACCATCCAGGAAATCCGCGACCCCGTGGCGCTCCTGAACGAACTGTTGCGCGTCGCGAAGAAGGCAATCGTCACGTTCCCGAATTTCGGGCACTGGACTACCCGCGGAAGCCTCATGCTCCACGGTCGCATGCCCAAGTCCAAGGAACTGCCCTACGAGTGGTACGACACGCCGAACATCCGCCTCTTGACGGTAAAGGACTTCTACACGCTCTGCAAAAAGGAAGGGTTCCGCATCGAGAACATCAGCTTCCAGAGCGAGCACACGCTGAGCAAGGTCCTCACCGCCATCGGCATCCCGAACTTCGGCGCCGAACATGTGATTGCGACTATCAGCAAGAAGTAATCGCGCTCGAAACCATTTAAAAAGCCCCGCGTCCATGGCGCGGGGCTTTTCGTATATGCTAGTCCATTAGGCATCGGATGGAATACCCTCGATCCTTATAGTCAGTGAATATTCCTATCTGACCGTAATTGTACAAATGTACGGCTTTGCCTGCGTAATTATGCTCTCCATTTGCCCAAAAATAGGCAATTTTTCCTAGATCTTTGAATTCGTCGTATAAATTATATAAGAAGCCTGCAGGAAGTGCAGAAAAACCATATTCATCAGTACCATTTGCGTCCCCACTATCAGAAGAAATCCAACCGCTTGTAGATTTAATTTTTTTCGTGTTCGAATATTCATTTCCTTCTATCGTCTCAATAAAAATATGCCATTCCAAAGAATCAGGCAAATGCCAACCTTTAGGACAAATTCCGCGAACAATCTGTGCCGATTTACATGTTGTATCGTCACCACACCCTTTTCCAGCATCACTGAAAACGGCAGCGCTATCCATAGCCGCACTCCACAAATACAATCGTCCGTACTTTTCACAATTTTTAGGGTCATTATCATAACAAAAACTAGATGAATCAAATTTGGCTGTCGAAACTTTATACGCATAGTTCAAGTTTTCCGCCATCCAAATCTGCGCTTTTTCACCTTCGCCAATCTCCACGGTCTTGTAAGTTTGACCATCGCGAAGATCTTTCAAGATTCCTGTACTGGAATTGTATTCGCTTTTATCTTCCCCTTTGTTGGACTCAGAATCCTCTTTCGATTTTGAGGAGGACGATTTCTTAACGATACTGGAAGAAGAAACCGGCTCTTCTGAATCGAGAGAACCGGGAAGCGGAACTTCAAAAACAGACCCTGTGTCGCTACAGGCCATAAATAAAAATGCAGAAACTCCCAAAGACAGCAAATTTTTCATTATGTTCATCCTTCTTATGACATTCCTAAATATATAGTTCAAAACAACGAAAATCAAGCGCCTTTACCAGAACCTACAATCAAAGTTGAATTATTCCTCTAATGAACAAATGGAGCGCTCTTTTTTATTATAATTGGGGCATGTCCATTATTTCTATGACCGGATTCGGCAAGAGCGAATCCACCCTGAACGGAACCACCTGCGTTATCGAAGTGCGCAGCGTGAACAGTCGCTTTCTTGAAATTTCTGCAAAAATCCCGAAAAACTTCGCCTACCTCGAGAACGACTTCAAGGCACAAATCAAAGAAAAACTCGCCAGAGGCTCGGTAAACCTTTCCATCACGCTCGGCGAAGGCAATATCGGGAACATTCCCGTGTGCTACAACGAGACGGCAGTGAGCAAGTTCGTGGAAATCACCAAGGCCATGCAGGCCAAGTACGGTATCGCAGGCGAAATCAAACTCGAGCATATCCTCGCGATTCCCGAAGTATTGCAATTTACCGATGCAGGTGCCGACAACGAAGCCTGGGAAAAGCACCTGAAGGCAGAACTTGACAAGGCACTCGACGGCGTGATTGCCATGCGCGAAAAAGAAGGCGCGAACCTCGCCGCCGACCTCACAAAGCGCGTCGCCCACCTGGAAGACGTTCTCGCGAAGGTCGAAGTATTGGACCCGCAGCGAATCGAGACATGGAAAGTCAAGTTCAAGGAACGCGTGGACGCCCTGATGAAGGACAGCGAAATCGACGACGTGCGCCTTTTGCAAGAAGCCTGCATCATGGCCGACAAACTCGACATCCACGAAGAAATCACGCGATTCCACAGCCACAACAAGCTCTTCCTGGACGCGCTCAAGAAGGGCGGGGCACAAGGGAAAAACCTCGGGTTTATCCTTCAGGAAATGGGACGCGAAGCGAATACGCTTGGCACCAAGTGCCAGAGCGCCGACATCGCGGCGCTTGCCATCGAACTCAAGAACGAGATCGAGTGCATCCGCGAGCAGTCGCTGAATATTGCGTAAAGTAATCGAAGCAGGAACGGCTATCTAGAAATCAGCAGTTTCTGCTTCTTTTTCCAGACACCCTTCTTGAACTCTTCCGTCGCGGCTGCTTCGTTCCGCACGACATAGTGATAGAGACCGTTTGCCAGGAGACGACCGTGATTATCGCGGCCATCCCAATGCGTAACACCCGAGACGGCGTTCTTTATCACCTTGACCAGTTTTCCGTTCTGGTTGTATATAAAGATATTCACCTTTCCCCGTTCCCCGGCATAATTCTTGAAGTAGAACGTCGTTCCCTTCTTGCCCATCGGGTTCGGCACATTGAACACATCGGCAAGGCCCGACTTCATTTCGTCGGTAATATTCACGATTACCGTCTTTTCACCCCGGTTACCTAATACATCGTAAGCAACGGCCTTGAACACATAACGGCCCTCCGGGTACGATTCCGATGCAAAATTCATCTTGACCACGGCACGCTTGGAAGTCTGCTCCAAGTACGGGTAAGGATGGAACGGAGTCTGCCAGCCCACAATTTCAAACGTGATACCTTCGTCAGCCTGTTCGCGATAGTCCAATGCCGTAGAATCCTCAAATATGACTTGCAAGCAAGCGGGCGATTGCAGGTCGACAACCTGACTATCGGCATAGTTTAGCGGTTTGAAGCCGCTGAGGCAAGGCTGGATATATATCGATGGCGGGGTTTCATCGTGAATGGAATCAGCATACGAAGACATCCCGGAAATGACAATCCCCTCCTTCCAATAGCGCGAAATCGGCTTGACTTTATCAGAATACGCCCAAGCCTGGAATTCAACAGCAGTATCACCAAAAGACATTTTTCGGGGTGTTATAAATTCAACATTGAAGCGGCCATTTACAACATTGACATCTTCCGAATAGATTAACGCTCCATCAATGGAAACGGCCAAAGTATCCTTATGTATGATAATCACGGAATCATTCTTTTCTGTAGCATAATTACGTACAACAGAGTCCTTCGAGACGGTATCCGTACTATTGGCAATTTCGTAGCCGACATACAACTTTTTATTGTATCGACCATCTCTAAGTGACAGGTGAACTTTTCCGTTTTCTATTCCAGAAACAGAACCGCTTAGCTTTACCTTGTCAAGCGCTTTCAGCGTATCCAGATTGGAATCCAATTTTATGTAACCCTTTTGGTACGGCATCATGACAACGGGCTCACCAAAAAGAACGTATCGTTCCGAATTATAACGCCTCCCGGAAAAAGACCTCGGATCACCCATTTCATCTGCACTGCGAATTTTCTTAGCATTCAAAAATGCGTCGCCAAGCGTTACGAGAGAATCGAACAAGGCACTGCGCATAAACCCTGTAGCAAACAATTCATTGCTATTGGCAAACGTTTCCCTTGTTGCACCGATAGCGGCAATTCCTCCCTTATCCGGAGAAACGACAAAAGAATGGGTCAGCGATACCGTCTTTCCATCATCGAACTTGGATGTTGAACAGGAAAACGAATTCAAGATGGTATATAATTTCTTATTGTGCAATCTAGGAATGTAGGATGTTTTGAGAAGCCCTTCGCCCGCCCAATCAGTGACTGACGCATGACCAAAATAATTTGTTATTAGCGCGCCCTGATTCAGGGCGTCAATCATATGCTGCGCCGCATCCTTTTTCTGGCCCGAGGAATTTTCCTTATAATCAAGCAAGTAGATTTTTTTCTGGTTCCACCGGTATTTTTTCTCCCTGGACATTTCATCAATCGTCCGAGCAAGATCTTCAAGTTTTGCTGTATGGCCAGTATTATCTTCCTTGTTGTCATTCTTGGCATCATCTGCGGCAAGTATCAAGGTTGACCGCCAAGAGGAATGATCATATCTACCGACCGAGTCATAGTCCATAGCCTTGCTTAGATAAATGCGGAATTCATCTTCACTAACCACAGTCAGGCGCCCCACGACTAAGTCAATGTCGTAGTCTCCGTACAAGACAACTTCGCCGGAATCAAGGACCCCATAAAAGTCTTCCGAAACAGCATCCTCCTTTTCGAACGGAGGAATAAAATTCGGCATTTTCTGGATGAGGCCACGGTAGTCGTAGTGACCATACCCGACCAGAAGAACGTACTTAAGGTTCGGGCACATGGATTTTGCGTAAGCGAGGTAGTTGCGGATTGCGACCGGAGAAAGGCTCCCTCCCTTGTAGTAACGATAGATATCCTCGACCTGGACAACCGATGTCTTGAATGTTGCGATTGCGCCGCCCTCCGAGCGGAACTTTGCCAGTTCGTTAGCAGTTCTTGCAAATTCAGTCGGCGTCAAAATCAAATATTCTGTTTTATTGTTAATTGCGGAAAGATTCTCTAACACTCCTTTTTCGTGGTTCGGAATTGCTTCCACAAGAATATCGTTTTCACGATGAAAAGAACCTTTGCGATACAGCAGATAACGCACATCGTCCCCAGCCGCAATACTGTCCTTCGCAAATCCGTTTTCTATAGGCAAAAGCCCCTGCGGTACATAATCCTTGAACTTCATCAAACGCAAATCACTGCCTTTCACAGGAACCTTGATGATTCCACTGACGGCACCAGGTAAAACCCATTCGGCGTCATCGGTTTGCGGGAGCCATTCATAAGCAACGGTAAAGCCATCAAAACGGCTATACTGTACGGAATCCGGAAGCATCGTGAGGGAATATGTATTTCCTTTAGCTTTCAGAGGAACATTGTCCAAGCGGAAATTTCCTCCCGGCACAAGCGTCCCCCCACGGAAAATTTTCCCATTGACATCCATGGAAAAATTAAGATTCTGCATTCTCCATTCGTAGGATTGCGCCGACAATTCGGCCCCACCCATTTGGTCGCCATCGCGCTCCGCTGTTGACGATTGAACCGAACGGAACGGGAAATAACTCACCGCAACATAGTTCTTGCCATCCTTGACAAAACCGGGCAAGTCAACGGTCTGGGGCAAGTCCTTTGTCAAAGAGGCATTGAAAAGCGTTGTCGAATCAAAGCGGCTATGCCAAAACCAGAACCATTCCTTACCGGATGTTTCGTCCCATTCCAAGTCCTTCCCGAAATAGGAATCACGGAGTGTCACATCCTTTTCACCGCGGACATAACGTAAAAACGGGACCGTCTTCGCACTCCCTGCCGGAGAAGAAAGCGTAGACACCCGCATCCCTTTACCGCTGTTCTTGTAACCTACCAGGAACGACTGATAGAAGGAATACGGCGAATAAGAATGGAAATAGTCCATGGTCCCGTTCTTGTAGGTAGGATCCTCTTTATCCATGCGCTTCCAAATGGAAGTTCCATACCCTACAAACAGGAGCGAATCCCCCGGTCCGAAGATTTTGTCGGCAGGACACGGGGAACGGCTGCATCTGGAATGGTCGCGAATTTCTATCGGGATTTCGAAAATCTGGTTCGGCGTAATCAGGTCTGTTCCCGGCACCTTATCGGAAAGCGTGTCCGGATTTGCACCGTAAATACAAATTTTGTCTATACTGAGGCCATCAATATCATTCTCGCGATTCAATGTTTCAAGAGCCTTGCGCAAAGTTTCAAAGCGAACGGCATACTGGCCATCCTCGCTGAACGAAGCCACATCGCGATCGCCAACGCGGAGGGTTGCAAGGAATTTGACTCTATCCAGGTCGCTTTGGGTGGCGGCGCGGCGTAGAGCCTTGCGGGCCTTGCCCCGCTCTACGCCGAAGCGTGCCGCGGCCTTGCGGTTGATAACCCGGTCTACGGCACGCTTGCCGGGGTATACCCCGGACGCCGCCCTGGCAAATTCAACCGAAAGTTCGAACTTCTTGCGGAGAGATACTTTTCTGCCATGTTTTTCGAAAAGCGGCACGACGATATCGCAAATCCAAAGACCATCACGCATGTACGGGGTCCCGACAAAAAGAGGCTGGATGCGAACGGAATCTACCTTGCTAGCCGGCAACTGGAGCGGAACAAGCGAAACCTTGGCAACACGCACAGTCGGTTTTTCGTTCGAAGGCAACGCGACGCTGTACTGGCGGTAGACCTCGCCTTCCAACGCATTTGCGTTCATAGGCGCATAAGCCATATCCTCCAGGACAAGACGAGAACGCGAATCTTCGATAACCGTAGATGCTACGCCAAAAGTGACGAAGAATAGCAAAAGTAAGAGAAATTTTTTCAAACTAGAAATCACAAGGAAAAAATACAAAAATCGTCATTCCCAAAGGGAACGTAAAAGGCCTCCTAGAAAGAGAACGCCTACTTTTTGTTTTTTTTCTTCTTATCCTTCATCTGTACGCGACGGGTCCCCGCACGAAGGCGTTCCCACGGAGCAAACGAGGACACAGGAACGATAAACATAAAGAACCAGGCAGCAAATACCACGTACCAAAGTGCAGAATTCAGCACATTAACACCACCGGGCATATCGACGGCCATTGCAGAAACAAGCAACAGCTCTCCCACGAGTACAGGCACAAGCATCTGCTTTGCCGCCTTCAAGATAGCACCAGCCTGCGGAACCCCCGCACCGAGATGCTTGCCTGTAGCAACGGCAAAAGCCATAGAACAAGCAAAACCAAAAGCGGAAAGTGCGCCCCAAACAAGCCAGTTGGGGTCTTCAAGCCCCCACGGGAGCGTCGTCAGGACGGCACTCAAGAAAAGCCATCCCAATGCGAACGGGAACAACATGCACGCCACGGAACACTTGACAAACAGCAACAGTCCAAGCGACACCAAGGCAAACACCCCGTACAGAGGCAGCGCCAAATCTTCGCCCCCGTCAAGTACATAAAGTGCAGCCAAAGACAAAAAAGACGCAACAACCGAGGCAATGCCGGCGCGGACGCCACCAAAGACAAACAGCAGAACCACACAGGCAAGCCCAGCCACAAACAAGTATTGCGACGAAGCCCAGAAGCCCTGGACATTCTCCATTTCGGCAAACCACATGCCAAACCGTTCAGACGCAGCAATCGGGAAACCGACAAGGAAATCCCACTTCGCGGCAAGAATCGAGACCGTTGCAACAACCATGACAACGACCGCAATCAGCCTAAAACGCAACAACATCTCCAGCAAAGTCTGGGCTTTTCCCGGTTTTTCACGTAAATCCATCTGCTACCTCGAAATTAAAAGTTTTTGTTTTTTCTTCCATGTCTTGCCGGAGAATTCCTCGCTCGGCGAGACGACACTCTTGACAACATAATGGTAAAGGCCATTCGCTAGCATATTACCATGATTGTCCCTGCCATCCCAAGTTGTCAATCCGGAAATGGCGTTCTTGATAACCTTAACCAGTTTTCCATTCTGATTATAGATAAAAATGTTCACCGTTGAAGGCCTGTTCACCGCAAAATTCTTGAAATAGAACGTCGTTCCCTTCTTGCCCACCGGGTTCGGGACATTGAACACATCGGCAAGCCCCGATTCCATGTCATCCGTAATGTTTACGACGACCGAGCGTTCACTCCTGTTACCCAACACGTCGTAAGCAACCGCCTTGAACACATAGGAGCCCGCCGAATACAGTTCTGCCGGAAAATTCATCCGGGCGACAGAGCGCTTCGATGTTTGTTCCATGTACGGATTCGGGTGGAACGGGTCCTGCACTCCTACAACTTCAAAAGAAATACCCTCGTCGGCCTGCTCGCGATAGTCTAGCGCCGTAGAGTCTTCGAAAACAACCTGGACACAGGCAGGAGACTGCATCTCGACAACCTGCCCCTCGGCAAAATCCGAAGAACGCCCTCCATTAAAGCAAGACTGAATGCGGATAGTCGGAGGAGTATCGTCGTGAATGGAATCCGCATACGAAGACATCCCCGAAATGACGATGCCCTTTTTCCAATGGCGCGCAATAGGCCTTGCATCGTCGGAATACGCCCAAGCCCGGAATTCAACGGCAGTATCGCCAAAGGCGAGTTTACGGGGAGTAACGAAATCTATGTTGAACCGGCCACCAGCAACCTTGACATCCTCCGAATAAATCAGTGCACCGTCAAAAACAACATCCACGGTGTCATCCATCGGCTTCGCAGAGTCTTTCTGGTACCCGATGAACATCTTCTTGCTATTCCGACCTTCGTGCAACGAAAGGTGGATTATGCCGTTGTCAATTCCACTCACGAAGCCACTCAGCGATATCTTGTCCAATGCCTTCAGCGTATCGATTTCCTTATCCAAGGTGATATCCCCCACCCCAAAAGGCATCTTGAGGATGGGTTCGCCAAACAAGACATAATGCCCTGTATTGAAACGAAAACTAAAGGTATCGCTTTTTACTTCCTGATTTTTCGAAATCAGCAAAGCATCGCCAATCGTTGCTCCCGGTTCGAATAGCGCCGTAGCAATGAACTTCTTGGCAAAAAGTTCGTTCTGCGAAGCAAATGTTTCCCTTGTCGCACCGATGGTGGCAATCGCCCCCACATCGGGAGTCAACACAAAAGAATGGTTCAAGGAAACGGTTTTGCCATTATCGAACCTGGATGTCGAGCACGAGAACGAATTCAATATTGTGTACCGTTTCTTGTTGGTGAGCCGAGTTACGTAAGATGTCTTGAGCAAACCTTCACTGGCCCAATCCGTAACAGAGGCATGGCCGAAATAAGTCGTCATCAAGGCGCCCTGATTCAAGGCGTCCATCAAATCCTGAGCAGCACCTTTTTTTTGCCCGGCAACGTCTTCCTTGTAATTCAACAAGTATATCTTGTTCTGTTTCCAGCGGTATTTCCGCTCCACGGACATGCTGTCAATCATGGAACCGACACCTTCGTGCATTCGCGTGTGTTCCGTTTTATCCAAATCGCTCCCGTTTCTAGCATCATCCGCAGCCATGACAAGAGTCGAACGCCAATCCGAATGGTCGTACAGCCCAACCTGCTCGTACTCCTTGACCTTCTTCAAATAACTCCGGAATTCCGTTTCGTTCACAAAAGTCAGGCGGCCCACAGCAAGATCGACATCGTCGTTGCCGTAAATGGCGACCTGGCCTGAATCCAAAACTCCGTAAAAATCTTCCGAAACGGCAGCTTCCCTTTCGTATGGAGGAATAAAATTCTTGGGGAACTTCGGATAGAAGCCTCGATAATCGAAATGCCCATACCCGGCCAGGAGCACGTACTTGAGATTCGGGCAAATGTTTTTTGCATAAGCGAGATAATTGCGGATAGCAACAGGAGAAAGGGAGCCCCCCTTATAGTAACGGTATATATCCTCGACAAGGACTAACGTCGTCGGGAACGTCGCGACAGCAGATCCTTCCGAGCGGAGCTTCGCCAATTCGTAAGCCTGGTAGCCGAACTCTGCCGGCGAGATAATCAAGTATTCCGTCTTGTTGTTGATAGCGGCGAGGTTTTTCAATGCCCCCGGAATCCGTGCAGGGATTCCCGTTACAGAAATGGAGGAACGGAAAACACCGTCGCGGTACAGCAGGTAACGGACATCCTCCCCAGCAGAAACACTATCCCTCGCAACACCATTTACAACTTGCAACAAGCCCTGGGGCTCATAATCTTTGAACTTCATCAGGCGCAAGTTTGCATCGTTGCCGACAGGAATCTGGATTACACCGCTCACGGCTCCCGGCAAGACCCATTCTGCCGTATCGGCAAGTGGATTCCACTCATAAGCCACCGTATAACCGTCAAAACGGTCGAACTGGAAATCGTTAGGCAACATCGTCAGTTCGTATGAATTCCCTTTAGCCTTGAGTTTCACTCCATCCATGATAAAGTTTCCCCCAGGAGCCAGTTGCCTTTCGGTGTATGCCTGACCATTGACATTCAGGGAAAACTTTATTCCACGCATTCGCACATCGTAGGATTTCGTTGAAAGCTTCGTATCCTGGGGCTGGTCGTCGGTACGTTCGGCGGCGGACTTGAAAATGGAACGATACGGGAAATAGCTCACGGCAACAAAGTTGCTCCCGCCATCGATAAAACCTGGCAAATCGGCCGTCTGGGCAAAATACATTTCCGAACTGGAAACTAGAGTCGTATCGAACCGACCATGCCAAGACCAGAACCATTCCTTGCCCGTTTCGCCGTCCCATTCCACGTCTTTGCCAAAATAAGCATCGCGCAGCAGGAGATCCTTTTCGCCACGGACATAGCGCATAAAATGGATTGGCATTCCACTACCGGCAGGCGAAGGCAGAAAATCCATCCGCAAGCCCGTACCAGAAGTCTTGTACCCAAAAGAGAACGACTGGTAGAAGGAATACGGCGAATACGAATGGAAGTAATCCACCGAACCGTTCACATATTCGGAGTCCTCGCTATCCATCCGTTTCCAGATAGACGTGCCATACCCGACGAAAAGGAGCGAATCACCCTGCCCGAATATTCCATCTGGTGCGGAAGACGATGGTGAATGGTCCCGAATCTCTATGGGAATTTCGAATATCTGGTTTGGTGTCAATAGCGAATTTCCGGGAACCCTTTCGCTAAGCGTGTCCGGATTTCCTCCGTAAAGGCAAACCTTGTCGACACGGATTCCATCCACCTCGTCTTGACGGTTGAATGGCAAAAGAGCGTTACGGATGGTCTTGAAATCGACTGCGTACAAACCATCTTCGCTGAACGAGGCGACATTGCGGTCACCGACACTAAAAACGGCCAGGAACTCCACATCATCCAAATCGCTCTGGGCGCTGCGGCGTAGAGCTTTGCGGGCCTTGCCCCGCTCTACGCCGAAGCGTGCGGCGGACTTGCGGTTCAACACGCGGCTCACCGCACGTTTCCCGGGGTACACCCCGGGTGCTACCCCACCAGCAAACTCGACAACAAGCTCAAAATTCTTGCGGAGGGCAACAGACCTTCCGCGCTTCTCGACCAAAGGCACGACAATTTCGGCAATCCACAGGCCATCACGCATATAGGGTTTGCTCACGGAAAGCGGACGGATTTTAAGAGAATCCCCTTTGCAGTGTTTCTCCCCAAGCGGTTGCAATTTCACCTTCCCTATGCGAACCGAGGGCTTATGATTGGAAGGCAATGCAACATGGTAAACGCGATATGCAGCTCCATCCTCTTCCGGGACAACCGAGTTTTCAGGAAGGAAGCGCCCTCCTTCGCCCTGTTCACAGCCATGTACAGAAGATTCGTAAACACCGTCATCCAGCACAAACCGGGAACGGGAATCCTCGACAACAATAGAAGCAAGGCTGCAGACAACAAAGGTCAGCACGAAAAAGGCAAACTTTTTAAACATGCAGATCACGAAACTTAAAATAGAAAAACGCTTACGGCTTCGATATCACCATTTCGGCAAATCCGTTTCCGTTCGCGCGGAACTCGACCCATTCGCCGGCAGCCGTTTTTGCCTTGAACACAGAAAAATAGGCCGGAGCCCTCCCAGTGGCAAGTATGGCTTCAAGTTCTTCATTCTTGATGAGATATTTCGAATTCCACGAGGCCATATACCAATGCCACGGCTGCCAGTTGAAAACGCCGTGGGTCGACTGCACAAAGGCCCGCAACATCAACGAATACTCGTACTTGAGGAAATCCATGTATTCACGGACCAGGGCCTTCTTTTCAACGATGGTTTTCGTCGAAAAATCCGCATCGAACTTAAGCGGTTCCTTGTCCGGATTGACATAGGCAAAACGGATCCGCTGCTCGCTCACCATCACTCTCAGATTATCCTGATCCCGGTGAACGAACTCGTTCGGAGAAACTTGTCTGTAATCCCGGAATACGACATTGGGATCCATCACCTCGTTCAGCTTGAGAGGTTCCGGTTTTGCATCCAGTGCGGGAATTTCGCAGAACACGAGCATTTCTCCGGCACCCTGCGCAACAAGGGCCGCAAATAGCGGCTTTTTCCTCTCGCTCAGAACCCAAACCATCTCGGGCTTTGCCCCTAAAGACGAAATCGCGTCTGCCACGGAAGGGTCGTTGACCCCTTTGGCCTCCCATTCCATCCAGTTGCCGCCACCGCCCAGCGAATCCAGCACAAAGAACAACCTTTCCCCCGAAAAGGGCTTCGGAGAACTGAACTTGGCCAAGACAGGAACGGGCTTTGCCGATGCGGCAAAACAGGCTCCCACAAAAGCCAGCAAGAAAAGGGCTAAGAAACGGAATTTCATCGGTTTTTAAACTGCGGACCCGCAGGACTAATAGATGGGTTCGTAAAGGGAATCGTCAAGGCGGGAATACGTCAGGTGGTATTCCTTGTCGAGCCAGTAAAGCGCCAGTTTCTTGCTCGACCAGCTTTTCTTTACGGCGATGGACTCGATACCCTTTGTAATCAGCGGGAGTGTCTGGGGCAAATTGAGTTTCCAGGCGGAATCGTCCCATTCAAAAATCATAATGGGCACCTTGGGGCTCGATGCAAGGCCAACACTGCCACGGTCGTTCTTCACTTCCATAGGGCCGAGTTTCAGGCTCGAAAGTTTATTGACCATGCCACTCTTCGAAAGCAACAGGTAGACCATCTTGTCGTCCGGACCGGCAAACAAGTGTTCCCGCTCATAAAGGCGATAAAGGAGAATGGCGTAGGCCTCGTAGAACTGGCACGTATCGAGATTTTCCTCGGTATAAGTCCGAGCATGCTGTTCCAGCGTATCAATCCAGTATTCCGAAGAATCCGTCAACAAGGCAAGCAAGGTGTCTGCCTCGACATTCATGCGAATGGTGTTCTGGAATTTTACGAACATCTGTTCCAGCAGAGCCTTCTTGTCTTGCTCGCGTTCCTGGTGTTTCGCATCCTTGACCGACGCAGACTCCTGGGCCTGGGACGAGGGCGCCGCACCGCCGGCAGAACCCGCACAAGAAACCATAACCGAAAGAATCGCCACGGAAAAGGCATAAAGAATTGTATTTTTTAAAGCATGCATCGCGATACCTATCTTAGAATGACGCTGGACGAACTGCTCGGGGCATGCACGCTCAAGGGGTTCCAAGGAAGTGGCCCGGGAGGCCAGCACCGGAACAAGACCAACACGGGCGTCATGCTCACCTTGCGGGAATACAATTTAGAAATCAAATCGTGCGAAGGCAGGAGCGCAAAAGAAAATAAGACACATGCTCTGCGTAAAATGCAGATGGCCCTCGCCCTCAAGGTCCGAGAAACACCCCCTGCAGTGGAGATTCCCTTCCCCGGCAGTAACGGGCATATCCAGCCGTCAAACGCCCTGTTCCCCTTGTTTATCGCCCACGTTTTCGACCGGATGGCCCAAAAGAACGGCGACACGAAAGAGGCCGCACAGGCATTCGGACTCACCCCGAGCGCCCTCGTGAAAATCATCCGGCAAGACAAGGCCTGCGCAGAAAAGCTCCAAAACAGCCGACAGGCACAGGGAAAAGGCCGTTTGCACCTATAAAAGAATTTTTTTTTCAAAAAATTAGGACAAAAATCCTCCTTAAAACGTCTATAGACATCGGACCATTCCATAAGGAGGTAATATGAGTCCAAAAAAGAACCAGAAAAACACCACCAGAGCCACACTCGTAGCACTGGCATCGGCAATCCTCATCGCGCTTGGCCCTCTCAGCGGGTGCAGCGACGAATCCAGCAGCTCGGAGGCAAAATCGATCGACCTCTCGAAGGTATCGGTCGAACTTGCCTACACCGCCGCACCGCGCCTCGACAGCATTGTCCTCGACTGCGTCGGCTCCGACACCCTGCACATCGTCCACGACAACAAGGACAGCAGCTTCGAACTCGACCTGTTCCCGCACGACCGCTGGGTCCTTTCTGCTAAGCTCTACGCAAACGGAGGGCTCATGCAAGAAGGCGAAATCGTGACAAAAATCGAGGCCGGCAGCAGCGTGGATGTAACCATCCCCCTGCACGCCATCGTAGGGTTCGTGTACGTGGAAATCCCCCTCGGGTTTGGCAACCCGGCTGGGGTCACTAGCGGCACACTCACGCTCAAGACCACAGACACCACCTACAGCTACAAGATGTCGATGGACGGGGTCAACGCCGTTTTCACAAGCGGCATGCTCCCCCTCGGCGAAACCTACGAGATAAAACTGTTCCTGAAGGACAGCACCGGCAAGACCATCTATAGCATGCAGGATTCATTCCTGCTCACCGAGGACACACCCGTCCCCGAGTTTACGGTGAAGTCGATCCGCTCCAAAGTGCAGCTCGCCATTTCCACGGCAGACGAGGTGAACAAGGACATCTCGCTCCGGTTGCCCGGATACTCCCGCTACCCAGCCGTGGGCGACATCGTCGTGACCGAGGTGTTCACCGCCATCAACACGAAAGATTCGTCGCAATACGAGTTCATCGAACTGTACAACGGGAGCCTCGATACCCTGAGCCTGGAAGGTTGCACTATCGGGACCAGTTCTGTAGCAAGCAGTTCCTGCGCCATCGTGCCGGAGCGCATCAACCCGGGAGACATCCTGGTGCTCGCCGAACTCAGCACAAGGGCCCCCGACGGATACAAGAACACCGACAAGTGGAAGGCTCTCGGCAACTCCAAGGGAGCCATTGTATTGCAGTGCATGGGAACCATCCTCGATTCCCTGTACTACGCCGACAAGCCCGACTCCCTGCATCTGGAAGTCATCCCGGCCATGGGGTCGAGCAAGTACGGGCAAAGTTCCCAGCTGAACATCCGCAAGTGGAAAAAACGCGACAAAGGCGATTCCTGGTGCCTCAGCGAACCCACCCCAGGAAAACTGGACTACTGCGAATAGGAGATTGCCTGACATTACAAATAAACTAACAACCCATTAAACCCGACAAAGAAGCCCGATACCGCCACCGGAAGCCCCGGCAAGGCTTTTAAACACCGCCGTACCCCCCATTTTTTCGCAAAAAAATGGAAAAACGGCACTAACCCCGCATTTTTTAGCGAAGGGCAGAAATTGACACCCGATTTTTTTTATTTTTGCCCACGCAAAAAAAGCAAAATTATTACAGGATAAAAATATGGCTTATTTGAATAAAGTTATGCTCATCGGCAACATTGGCAAGGACCCGGAAATTCGAGCCAATCCCGCCGGACGCAAGCGCGTATCGTTCTCCCTCGCTACTTCCCGCCGCTACCGCGATAACAACGGTGAAACCAAGGAACAGACCGACTGGCACAACATCGTCGGTTGGGGAAAAATTGCCGACATCATCGAACAGCTCGGCGTGCGCAAGGGCATGAGCCTCTATGTCGAAGGAACCCTCACCAACCGCAGCTGGACCGACCAGACCACGGGCCAGAAGCGCTACGCTACCGAAGTCAACATGGACACGTTCCAGTTGCTCACCCCGCGTGGCCAGGGAGGCGCCCCGAACGCCGGCGGCTACGGCCAGGGCAACAGCTACAACCAGTCCAACAGCTACAGCCAGTCATCCGCTCCGGCATACGACCCCCAGATGTCCGAAGGTGACGACGACCTCCCGTTCTAAGTCCTATGAATACGCAGGTTGCCGAAATTGCATTGATGTTCGTACTCCCCCTCGGGATTACGTTCGTCACAATACTCATGTCCGCATCCGCCCCAACGCGCAACCAGAAACTTCTGGGAACGCTACTCTCGCTCCTCCTCGTGGCAATAGACAGCATCTTCTATTTTATGAAGAACACCATTGTCACCTACAACACGGACGGTGGCGTGCTCCTCGCGTTTGCAAGCATGTTTCTTTTCGGCATCCTGTACGTCATTCGCAGCGAAGACAGCGCGGCAAAAGCCGGTAACGCAATCTTTGCAGCCTTGATGCTTGTCGGATTTCTCGGCATTGCCTACTGGGAACGTCCGACGTTCATCATCGCCTCCGACAAATCCGCTTCCGAAATTGCAGAACTCAACGCGAAGTACCAAGACTACATTCAGTCCTTCCACAACGGTGAAGCTACGAAAGAAGTGGACCCGTCAGGAACTGTGGTCCGTACAGGGACATACCTCTCGACCGGCAATGCCAGTACAGGGGAAACCTACGAGAACGCGAAGCCCGGCTCGCCCGAAGCAGCCAAAGGCCGCCTGAACAGCTACATCAACGAGACGGACAAAGTTATCGAGCGCATGCGTTCCATCGCAGCCTCCATCGATGACTTTGAATTAATCCCGCCAAACATCAGCGAAGCGGACCGCGAAGCGCGCAGCCAGCAGGCTCTCGCCATCAACAACAACGCGACAGCGCTGAACCGCAAGACACTAGGGCTTTTCCACCCGCACAGCGCAAGCGAGGCCCACTCCGAGCTCATCCAGGCCACGGAATGCCTCCGACTCGCCGCCTACTCCCTGTACACCTATTCCCTGCAGGACAATTCCGAGGAACAGGTCAAGCAGTACCAGCAGGCACGCGACCAGCTGGGCCAGACAAAAGTTTATCTGGGACGTTTCCAGAACAACATCAAGAATTTAATATCAAACTACCAACCTCAACAAGAAGATAACTAAAGGTTAAACTATGATTCGCAACGTAGCCATCATGGGTGCCACCGGCGCCGTGGGCCAAGAAATCCTCTCCATCCTCGAAGAGCGCAACTTCCCGCTGCAGAGCCTCAAGCTCCTCGCCTCCGAACGTAGCGCAGGCAAGGAATTCAAGTTCAAGGGCGAAACGCTCAAGTGCGAAGTCCTGAACAAGGACTCCTTCAAGGGCATCGACCTGGTGCTCAGTTCCGCCGGTGCAGCGATTTCCCAGGAATTCGCCCCCATCGCCGTCGAAAACGGTGCCGTGGTCGTCGACAACACGAGCTTCTTCCGCATGGACCCGAAGGTCCCGCTGGTCGTGCCCGAAGTGAACCCCGAAGACATCAAGCTCTACAAGGCTGAACTCGGCGGCAAGGGCATTATCGCGAACCCGAACTGCACGACTATCATGATGGTCGTGGTCTTGAACCCGATCGAAAAGATCTCCCACATCAAGAAGATTCACATTTCTTCTTACCAGAGTGCTAGCGGTGCAGGAGCCATCGCCATGGAAGAACTCAAGCAGCAGTACAAGGACATCCTCGAGACCGGTTCTACCACGCACATCAACAAGTTCCCCTTCCAGCTTGCGTACAACGTTATTCCGCAGATCGACAAGATGACGGAAAACGACTACACCAAGGAAGAGATGAAGATGTTCAACGAGACGCGCAAGATTATGCACTCCGACGTCCGCACGAGTGCCACCTGCGTGCGCGTGAGCTCGCTGCGCTCTCACTCCGAATCCGTGTGGTTCGAAACAGAACGTCCGGTTTCTGTCGAAGAAATCCGCAACGCCTTGAAGAACGCTCCGGGCGTGACCCTCAAGGACGACCCGCAGAACTACATTTACCCGATGCCGCTCGAAAGCGCCGGCAAGGACAACGTGTTCGTTGGCCGTATCCGCAAGGACCTCGCCGACGACAACAGCAACACGCTGTGGCTCACCGGTGACCAGATTCGCAAGGGCGCGGCCCTCAACGCCGTGCAGATTGGTGAAATTCTCGCAAAGGGCGTGTAATCCGAGAGTCATCCTGATTCATACGCACATTTAAAAAGCCGTCCCGCAAATGATGTGAACCCCGAAAGTTGGACACAACTTTCGGGATTCACATCAAAAAGGACGGTTTTTTTTTGCACAAAGAAACTTTTTATGTTATCGGTTAGCGAAACAGAGTTTTCGACAGCACCCTTCCATCCTGTTCCAAAACAAATACGGCCATCCCTCGGGCCTCAACAGCCCCATTCAAATTCACATGATGGACGCCTTCGCCCATCATACCAAGCGGGATAGCCTTTTGCAAACGACCATTCATATTGTACACCTTGATAAGGGTCAATCCCGAACGGGAAAGCGTCAATTTTGCACTCATGTTCCGGAGAGAGCCATACAACATCAAGTTATTTACACTCTTGAGCGCAACGCTATTAGGCTTGACATTTTTTTGAGGTGGTTCTTCATCAGGAATAACGCCTGCGGTAAACGCCAACTGCGGATACGGCATCGAATCGTTCAAAACCCAATACTTGTCAAAGTCCGTCCAATCCTTATAGAGCGTGAGTTTTTTCATGTCTGCGTACGCAACACCCTCTACCGTAGAATCATCACCAACATCGCAATCATCCTTATTGTAGAAGGCATTTTTTATAGAACCTGAATTGTCGACAGCATAACAACCAGCACCCTCAACAGATCCATCTAGAGCAACCAGCTTTCCCACAAAAAAAGCATTCTCGATTTCATGGTCGTTTGAATAAACAAAGCCACCCGGTTCCACACTGCCCGAAATGGTTCCCGCAGCAAAAGCATTCTTGATTGTTCCAGCATTGCTTGAAACAAATCCACCAGGAGTATATCCGCTAACAACATTTCCTGTGGCATAGGCGTTATTGATTAAGCCCTCATTTGCACCGACAAAACCGCCAGCAGTGTACGAATCGTTGTAGTCGGGAAGTCTATCCAAAGTTCCGGTTGCATAGCTATACAATATTTCACCATAGTTTGCACCAGCAAAGCCGCCAAAAACGGAATACGAGCGAACATCACCCGTGGCATAGCAATTCCGGATTTTTCCTTTGTTGATGCCCACAAAGCCTCCCGCCTTCATACCGCCAACCACATCGCCACTCGCATAACTATTCGTAATGACTCCGGTGCTGTCGTTTTGGGCCACGAAGCCGCCATAGGTATCGCCAGATGCAAGATTGCCGTTATTCACATGACCCGTAGCATAGCAGCTGTCGATTTTTCCACTATTTCGGAAAACAAATCCAGACAAATTGTTAAATGCATCGACATTCGCTGTCGAATGAGAATTCAATATTGTACCGGAGTTGTTCAAGACAAAACCAGAAACAAGTCTTCCAGGGAAGGAATCCGCCGTTACAGTACCTTCCATACGGGAATTCTTTATAATACCGGCATTGTATACCGCAAAGCCGCCAGAACTATCTGAATGGACGTTCGTTTTGGCAAAACCGTTTTCGATGATTCCCGTCGTGTCGTTGGTTCCTACAAAGCCAGCCGC
This sequence comes from Fibrobacter sp., assembly GCA_016285835.1. Taxonomy (GTDB): domain Bacteria; phylum Fibrobacterota; class Fibrobacteria; order Fibrobacterales; family Fibrobacteraceae; genus Fibrobacter. The sequence continues at coordinate 1,423 of JAEERM010000023.1, read as the reverse complement.
ACCCCGGAATTCACCAAAAACGGAATCGGCTTCGACACTTGAATTATTGATGGTTCCGCTGTTATACCCGACCAAGCCTCCCGTATTTTCGTTCATTGAAAAAATCGAGGCACGGGAAATACAGGAATCAATGGAGCCCGAATTACTCCCGGCCACACCCCCTAGAAAACGATTACCATGATCAAGGATTCCCTCTACTTCGGCAGAAACGATTTTGCCTTCATTTTTTCCAGCGACTAAACCTAGATATTCTCCGTAATACGAAGAACTCATATCGGCGTTGATTTTCACATTACGGATAACCGATTTTTCTCCAGCATTGTGTCCGACCACACCGCCAACAACAAGCCGTTCATTAATACCGAAAACAGCGCCATTAAATTCAATATTTTGAACAGTGCCGTTTTCATTAATACCCACGACGCCCCCCGTATTGCCCGGAGCAGAAACCGTATCTCGTTCGAGTTTGATATTTTCAATCAATCCGGAATTCATTACAGCCACCGTTGCCGCTGCCCAAACAAGCCGCACCGTAAAAACGCAATTTGTCATTTTGAGATTCTTGACAACGCCATTTGAATCTATTCCCATAAACAAGGCTGTTGAGCGGGTCCCCTTCGACATGGAATAGAGGTTCGATATGGTATGGTCAGCGCCATCAAACACGCCGCCAAAAGCAGACTGCAAAGTTCCGTAATACGCCACGCCTATCGGCTGAAAGCCTTCGGTAGAATCGGATTCATTCTTTTCGTTCCAAGAATCTGTTGCATTGATATCGGCCACCAACACATAGTGACCATTCATGCTATAGTCACCAACACCCACTGCCTTGAGATCCTCGTAATCAGCAACTTGCCAAGGATCTTCTGCAGTTCCGGAACCTGCCATATTGCCATTAGAAGCAAGGCAAGGTATCGCTAGCAAAGCACCAACAAAAAACAAAACATGATTCGACATTTTAATTCTCCACTCTATTTATGACAAGAATATAGAAAACAAACTTTTTTGCATAAAGATGGGAATGATTTACTATTTCGTAAGGGGTATGTGACAACTTTTAATCACTCCAGTAAATCTATATTTGTGCGCATGAATTACAAGAAAATCCTTCCCTTTTTGATTTCTTCCGCATTCCTGTTCGCAGCATGCGGTGATGACAGTTCTTCCACTTCTGCGAATACTTCTATCGAAGAATCTTCCGAATCCCAGGACAGTTCGTCCTCCAAGGGCGAAGCAAAATCTTCGTCTTCAAAAAAAGACACAGCCAAATCATCATCGTCAAAAAAAACTGACGCAAAGTCTTCGTCATCAAAGAAAAACGATGCAAGTTCCTCTTCGACAAAGAAAGATGGCTCCAAATCTTCGTCATCAACAAAAGACGATGCAAGTTCCTCTTCGACAAAGAAAGATGACGACAAATCTT
>JAEERM010000022.1 GCA_016285835.1 Fibrobacter sp. | reverse complement strand
GACGGATTTTGCTTTAGGCGATACGGGATATGTGCTGATGGGGACTCGCCTGGGCCTCGATACAAGCTACTATGACTTGAGCGGCCTGACGGCCATCCGCCTCACTGTGCGCGGCGACTGCGAATTCCGTGTCGCGCTGGAGCATTACCTCGATGTGGGCGACAACAATTTCAGGAAAGCCCTCTGGCTTGCAAAGGCTTCCAACGGCTGGACCGATGTCGTGTTGCTCCCCGGCAACGAACTCCTGGACGAGTTCAGTTACCAGGTGCCGTGGGACGAGGTCTCGAAGGAAATCGGCCTCTTCAGCATATTCATCACGAGCGGAACGCACCTGGAAATAGACAGGATTGTCTTCGAGGGCGTTAGCCTGCCTTGACCCTATCGCGCCAGCCGAAGAAGTTGGCCAAAACCGTCCCGCTGATGGAATGGTAGGCACAGCTGAGTGCGCACGGCACCACGCAAAGGACTGCCTCGGGGTGTGCCGCCACGTTTTCAGGATTGGCGAAAAATCCTGCGGCAAGGACTGTGGCCATGCCGGCATTCTGCACACCGACTTCAATCGCGATGGTACGCTTTTTGGCGGTGTTGAACTTGAATAGCCTGCCTACGCTGTAACCCAGGATGTACCCGAGCGCGTTATGGCAAAATACAACGGCAAGTACGAGGAAGATTAGGCCGAGTCCGTTTGTCAAAAGCTGCGGGCGCACAGTCACGACAACTCCGCCCACAATCAGCATGAGCCCGATAACGCTGACGGCCGGCATGTTTGCCTGGATTTCTTTGAATATAGGGCGCTTTCCTAAGAAATAATTGAGCAGGAAGCCGATAGTTACTGGGAGGATGGTGACATAGAGAATGTTCAGGAACATCCCGATGGCGTTCACGTTGATGCTTGTGTCGGCAAGCCAAAGAACGAGAAGCGGAGTCATTATAGGGGCGAGCAAGGTCGATACGGTTGTCATGCCTACGGAGTAAGCGACATCGCCCTTGGCGAGGAAACTCATGATGTTGCTCGAAACGCCACCTGGGCAGCACCCGACCAGAATGATGCCTACGGCAAGGTAAGGGTCAAGGCCGAATACCTTGGTGAGTGTAAAGGCGACGAGCGGCATGATGGTGTATTGCGCGGCGGCCCCGAGCAATATGTCGAGCGGGCGCTTAAAGAGAATGCGGAAATCATCGACCGAAAGCGTGAGCCCCATGCTGAGCATGATGATGCCGAGGATAACTGAGGATACATTGCCGTGAACCCAGCCGAAGGCGATGGGGAGGAAGAAGGCGAGGATTGCGCTTGCGATGACGAATGGGGAAGCGTAAGAAGAGAGAACGTGGCAGAATGCCCTAACTATCTTAAACATGCCTTAAATATAGATAATCCGCTTTGGCTTTGCTTTCCCTGTAGTCGCAACGTCCATGCCTGCTTGTTTCGTTGGAGTAAAGTCAATAACTTGTGATTTCAAACATCAAAAACAAGAATTTCAACTAAATGATTTCTGAACGTTTTATTTTAGCTTATATTAAAAGCAACGAAAAAGTCCATTTTGTGCTCCTTGTAAAAGCGGCTCTGTCCATCCGGACGGAGCCGCTTCTTGTATATACTATACAGGTTTTTCTTTATATTATACAGCATGTATAATATAGAAAAATATTATTGCTTTTATATCTTTAAAATTGTTGAAATATGTGCAAAAATTGAATTTTTGTATAATACGATATTGACAAGCGTGTAGAATGAGTGTAGATTTATGTGTATGAAATCGGTACTTGAATACAAAGACTATCACCTCTTTATGCAGGATTATTACGACGAACGCAAGCGTCTCGGTGCGTTCTCGTGGCGCGAATTCTGCAAGAGTGCCGGCTTTACGTCTCCGAATTTTTTGAAACTCGTGTGCATGGGCCAGAGCAAACTTTCCAAGATCAAGGCACGTGCTGTGGCGCAGGCTATGAAGCTCGTCGATTACGAGGAAGATTACTTTTGCGAACTCGTCACGTTCTGCAATGCCGAGAAGGATTCCGTCAAGAAGGATGCTCTCCTTGAAATGCAGAAAATCGCTCTGGAACACAAAGTGCGCGTCGTCGATGGCGAGGCCTTCCAATATTATGAATCTTGGAAGTATCCGGTATTGAGGGAACTTGTCCCGATGATGCCTGGGGCGACTGCCCGCGATATCGCCGAGGAATGTAAGGAGCACGTGTCGGCAGAAGAAGTCCACGACATCCTGAGTTTTTTGGTCAAGGCCGGATTCCTGAAAAAGGATGGTGAAAAGGTCTATTCGCAGACGGAACAGACCGTCATCGGCTCGAAAGAGGCTTTGCCCATCGCTATCCGTTCTATGCACAGGGAAATGGCGAACATGGCGGTACGTGCCGTAGACCGTTATTCTTCGAACGAACGCTTTTTTACCGGGGTCACCCTCAGTGTAAACCAGGAAGCGAGCAATAGAATTGTCGAAGAAATCAACGCTTGCTGTAAAAAAGTGCTATCTATTGCTAATGAATACAAGGACCTGGACCAGGTCTGCCGAATCAATTTCCAGTTTTTCCCGGTAACGGATAAAATCAAGGAGGTACGCCATGCTTAATAGAATGGTTTTCTCCATTAGCGCCCTTTCTTTTATTTTCATAATGGCCTGCTCCAGCGATAACGTGGCTGGTGGAACCATTGATCCGAACTCTATTGCGGAAATCAGCAGTTCCTCCGAAGGGGATGGCGGAGCAAATGCGGTTTCCTCCGATGTAGGGGGTATCTCCAGCTCGTCCAAAAAGAATGATAGGGTTGAATCCAGTTCGTCTAATTTGCCGAACAAGGGTTTGATTAGCTCGTCTGAAAAGGTGGAGAAGGTTGAATCGAGTTCGTCGGGTAATGAACAGTATGGCGATTCTGTTTCGTCCAGTTCGCGTTCTCGTGACTCGCAGGACGGAGGGCAAAATGGCTTAGTGCCGAATCCGATTTCGTCTGATAGTACCGAACGCGATGTCGTCATGTCTTCGTCGGGGGGCGGTGGCCTTGTTGTCCATGCGGAAAAATTCAGTTTGCAGTGTAAAGAAGAAGCTGTCTATGGCGACGGGAATGCTCCTAATGAGGCTTCACCTTCGGCATCCTTCTATGTATACAATGAAGCTGAGGTGATTACGTTTGAAAATGTCTATTTCGATATCCCCTGCAACAAGGAAAAACGAACCGAGCTCTTGAATGGCCTTTATGAAAATGGTACAGATGTAAGCCTTGACGGTGATACGGTGTTTATCAGTTTGCCCGAGACCGAAAGCATTAATTGCGGTTGTGTGGCCGATGGTGGCTTTAGGCTTGACAAATATTATCCTGATATAAACTATGCAGTTTTTGACCAACAAAATGCAATTCAATTATATGAAATGCACTATACGTTGGTCGAAGAGGCCGAAGGCCATAACTAAAGGAGGAAATCATGAAAAAGATACTTGCTTGCTGTGCGGCTCTGTCGCTTATGCTTATGGCTTGCGGGGATGAATCGTCTTCGACAGCGCCGATTGCCCTTGGGGAAGAATTGTCTGGTACGGAAGTTAGTTCTTCGGGGACTGAGGGCCCCGCGTCTTCAGTTGCGCCGAAGTCTAGTGCTACAGCTCAGGAATCCAGTGCGGGCAAACCTGAATCTTCTAGTGCGGTTGTGCCCGAATCGGGTGCGGCAGGGAAGTCTTCGTCTTCTGTTGCGGTGCTTAGCTCCGCTACGCCGGAAACGGCGCCAATCCACCTGATGCTCACGGATGTCTACGGGGAGTGCAACACCAAGAAAACGCAGAACCGTCCTGCCTTTTCGTTGGATGCCGGATTGTATGCCGAAGACTTGGTTCCGGACGTGAACACCCAGCCTGTAGCCTACAGGCATGTTGGTGCAGACTCTATAGAATATACGGTATATATTACTTTGACGTGTGGCATTGTCTTGGACAGCCTGGATTTATTTGTGGAAGGGGATACAATCTATGCGAAAACCTTCTTTGATCGTAGCGGTGCAATGAGATGCCTTTGCTCGTCGGTCATTGAGTTCAAGGTAAAGAAAGAAGATTCGTTCCTCAATGCGCATGTGCTTGTATTGGATGACGAGAATATAATACCCATTCTTGAACGTGGCGGAGAACCCGGCACGAGCGAACCTCAGCTTCGTCAGTCGACATCGAGCGTTAAGGCCCAATGCAACCATAATACGAATAATGCTACGAATGTCGTTTCAAATGCGGTAGAGTCTGAAGATACATCCACCTTTGTTATCGATGTGATTGAACGCGCCGATCCAGCGGCCCGAAAGTATGTTGACGAAGACAGCATGACGGTTGTCCTTGACAATGTGACGATGAGTTGTGGGTCGATTGTCGAGAGCGTTGATGTTACGGCTGCTGGCGATACGCTTGTTGTCAAGATAAATTTGGACCCGAGCGCGCCCTTGGCAAATTGCATTTGCCCGACGCAAGTATCCTTTACAATAAAGAATGAAGCCGAGTTTACCAAGGCGACCTATGTCAATGGAGCTTTCTTCGATCCGATTCCCTTGCTGAGTGGAACATCTGGAGAGTAACAGCAACCTGACCTTGAAAATGGAGGATGAGAATATGAAAAAGGTTTTTGCCTTTTGTCTTGCGTTGTCGTTTGTGTTGAGTGCCTGTGGGGACGATTCGTCCTCGACGGCGCCTGTGACCGTTGGTGCGGAATCTTCCCCTGCAATGGGGGTATCTTCAAGTTCCGGGGAGCCTGCGTCTTCTGGCTTGGAGGAATCTTCTTCGTCTGCAACGTCTGCCTTGTCTAGTGGAACCGTGCCGGAATCGTCATCAAGTTCCAATCCTGCTTCGAGAGCTGAGGGGTCGTCATCAAGCTTCAATCCTGCTTCGAGTGCAACGGAATCTTCTTCGTCTGTCTTGAACAATTCCGTTCAGGTGGTCGCAATGGAGGGTGGTACGTGCATAGAGAATAAAACATCGGGCGACCCCATGAATGACGCTGGCGCTGTTGGAGGGGACCAAGCGCTCCCGCCGATGGCCTATATAGAAGTTGCCGAGGATTCCGGATATGCTGCTGTTGTCGTTGAAAGAGTGAAGGTTGCTTGCAATCAGATAGGTGGCTTTGCTGGCATGATTGAGCAGCCGGCTCTTGACAGCCTCGAAATTTCGGTTGCGGGTGATACACTTTACGTAAAACCTTTGGTTGGTGATTCTGCGGGTACGGAATGTGCTTGCCAGGCAAAATTCTTCTTCAGGGTGGGCGCAGAAAGCCCCTTTATGAACACAAGCCTCCTTGTTGTGATTGATCAACTGAATTTGGGCAACAGAATGCAAATCTACAATAAAACCGCTGAAAAAAAGAAGGAGCAAGAAAGAGCGGCTTTCCTGGAGAGAGGTTTTAAAGCGGGCCGTTGCATTGCCGGCTTAGACGATGTTCCTGTTGCAAACAAGCCTGCGCTTTTTAAAGATTCGGTGACCGTTCTGGTCAATGTGGAACTCCCCGAAGCCACCTTGTCAATCCACGATAATGGAGACAATGTCTTGATTCTCCAGAACGTAATGGACTATTGCGGTGTTAATGCGAAAATCTCCCAGGAGATGGTTGGCGATACGCTGTATCTGGAATATACAGATGTCGTGGATGTCACCGATTGCATGTGTACTTTTGATGAGTTCCGTTTCGCCATACCGGATGAAAACGTGAATGCCCGATATGCAAAGTTCAATGGCAAATTATATATGATTGTCCGTTCAATATCTTAATAAGGAATGTACACCTCTAAAAAAAAAGGGACGCTCCGCATGGGGCGCCTCTTTTTTTGTTAATTTTTCTGTAATTGGGCTGAAAAACAAGCGTGTGTTCTGAAATTTTAAGATTTTTATGTGATATATATCAAATTTAGCTTTATTTTTGTAAAAATTTAAGAAAAATGTTCCAATTTTTTGCACAAATTTTAAAAATATAGATAAATTTGCTGATATGAATCTGACGGTTGAATGTACAAATTATCAAAAATTCGCATGGGATTGTGCGGTGATTGTGCGGAGTCAGAAGAATCTACAAGGAGAAAAAAATGAAAAATAGATTGAACAAGGTCCTTTGCCTGTCTGCAATTATGGGTGCTGTTCTTGTCGGATGTTCCGAAGATTCTGAAAGCGTTGCCGGTGGTGCGGTTGAAGATTTTGGCGTCGTCGCAAACCTCGATACTGTTTTTGTGCACGATTCGGTGAAAGTCAAGGTGAAGGATACGGTCCGTGTGCATGATTCGGTGAAGGTCAAGGTGAAGGATACTGTTCTCGTGCACGATTCGGTGAAAGTCAAGGTCAAGGATACCGTCGTTGTTCATGACTTGGTGAAGGATACGGTCCGTGTGCATGATTCGGTGAAAGTCAAAGTGAAGGATACGGTTGTCGTCAAGGACACGGTGAATACGAAGGATACGGTCTTGGTCTCGAAAGGGTTCAATCTTTCTGGATTTGCACAGAAGGGACCGTTTCTTAAAGGTTCCGAAGTCTCCCTGTATGAACTGGACGCGTCAAACGGAATGCAGCCTACGGGCAAGTCCAATACGGATCTCGTGATTGCGAATGACGGCTCGTTCAGCTTTGAAGGCGTGCAGTTCAATAGTGGGCTGGTGGGCGCTTCGGTCACGGGAAAGTTCTTTAACGAGTTTAATGGCTCAAATAATTTTTATCCGGCGACCTTGCGTGGAATTTCGGACGTGAGCGGCGGCCGCACGACGATGAATGTCAACGTGATGACGGCTCTGGAATATGACCGTGTTATCGCTTTGATGCAGAATGATCCCGACATGACTTTTGCCGCGGCGAAGAAACAGGCCGAAATGGAAGCTTTTGCAATTTTCGAAATCGATGCGACTGGCTTTGAGCTTTCAGAAGACCTGGATTTGTTCGGCACAAGTGATGGTGATGCCGCGTTGCGCTCCGTTTCGCTTATTTTGTTGCGCGCTGCCCTTAATGATGCCTTGACGGGTATGGTGAATGCTTTGAGCGCGGATTTGGCTGATAATGGAAAGATTGATGATGAGAGCCTTGTTGAATCATTGATTGTGTCGGCTGAACGATCGGATTTAGGTGGAAGAATAGAATATGCAAAGGAAAATTTGAATTCTTTAAATATCAGCGACAATGAGCTGGATTTTGGTAAATATATGCAGGAATTCTGGCGAAAAAATAAGGGCTTGGAGGAATGTACGGCCGAAAAAGTGGGGGACATAGGGCTCATGGAAGAGAAACCTGCTTATATCTGTGTTGATTCCAGCGATGCTTCCGTGGGCACGGTTTGGCGCCGGGCGACGGCCATTGATTACGATACGATTGGCTATGGCCATGATTATAAAAATGGTATCGCGAAATATGGAAGCGTAAATACTGATTCCGTGTATATCTTTGAAAACGGATCGTTTCGGAGGTGCATTGAATGGGAATGTTCCCTGGCTGTTGGCTGCGTGAAGGAAGGGGACACCTATAAGTATGATGGTGAAGAGAATGTGTACTATAAGGATTACAATTTTGAATGTGTGATGACGGAAAAGGGCTTGAAGTGGAAAGTCGTTAAATAGACCGCGGCGACTGAATGGATAATAACGTTTGTATTCTAATTTTATTGGCTGCTTGTGTGATTTTTGCTGAAATTGTTGAAAATTGCATAAAATCCAAATAAAAATGTTCTAAAAGTATTGACGAATTTAAAAATTGGAGATATATTTGAAAACATGAAGCCAATAGTAGAATATACGGATTACCGGAAAGTCGTCCAGGATTATTATGAAGATCGCAAGCGTCTCTCTTCGTTTACCTGGCGCGAATTCGCTGAAAAGGCGGGCTTTGCTTCGGCAATCTACCTCAAGTACGTGGGCGAAGGGAAAAAGAACCTGAGCGCATCCGGCGCTACTCAAACGGCGCGGGCCATGGGGCTTGACGGTTTTGAGCTTGCGTACTTCGAACTGCTGGTTGCCTATGCCCACGCAAAGGATGCCGAGTCGAAGAAGAGCGTCTTTGCGAAAATTTGCGCCCTTGCCGACGAACATCGTGTGAAGATTGCCGGCAAGGAAGACTTTGAGTTTTTCAGCTCGTGGAAGAATATTGTGCTTCGCGAGATTGTCCCGGCGATGCCTGGTGCAAAGCCACTTGAAGTGGCGAAGGCTTGCAAACCTGCGATTACCGCTGCCGAGGTTACGGAAATTCTGAATTTCCTCGTCAAGGCGGGTTTGCTCAAAAAAGATTCCGAGGGCGCATACCGCCAGACAGATCGGGCGCTCTTTATGGATACTTTTGGCGTGAAGGACTTGGTCGCGAAAGATTTGCAGGTGCAGATGGGCGAACTCGCCGTGAACGCTATCAAGAACATGCCCAAGGAAGAACGCAGTATGAGCGGGCTTACTTTGGGCCTTACGGAACGTTCCCGCGAGCGGATAGAGCGTGAAATTGTGGAATTTCGCCGTCGCATTGTAGCTATTGCGACAGAAGACGAAGAAACCGAACAAGTTTTTAGACTAAATTTGCAACTCTTTCCGTTGTCTGAAAATTTAAGAAGGAGAAACGAAAATGAAAAAGATGTGCAGTAATCTTTTCTTGGTTGCCGCATGCGCGGGAGCTTTCTTTATGTCTTGTTCCGATGATTCGGATTCTGTTGCTGGTGGCGCGGTTGAAGATTCGGGCATTGTCGCAGATCTGGATACCATCTTTGTCCATGATACGGTAAAAGTCAAGGTGAAAGTCAAGGACACCGTGAAGGTCAAGGTAAAGGTGAAGGATACCGTGAGTGTCAAGGACACTCTTGTTATCAAGGACACGGTGAAAACCAAGGATACTGTTGTCGTTCATGATACGGTGTCTTTCAAGGATTCGACTCTGATTATTGAAAAAGGCTCGATTTCGGGCGTGTCGCAGAAGGGGCCGTTTGCGAAGGGTTCCAGTGTGACCGCTTTTGAACTGGATGGCACGAACGAGTTGAAACAGACGGGGCGCTCCTTCAACGGGACGATTTCTTCGGATGACGGCTCCTTCAAAATCAAGAATGTGTCTCTTGTGTCTTCGTATGTGCACCTGACGGCGACGGGAGCTTACCGCAACGAAATCAGTGGTAAAAAATCCAGCGATCCCATTACACTTCGCGCTCTTTCGAAATTGGGGGACGAGAATGCGAAGGTAAACGTGAACTTGATTACGCACCTGGAATATGACCGTGTGGCTTATCTTCTTGAAAACGATTCCAAGATGGAACTTGCCGGGGCCAAGAAACAGGCGGAAAAGGAAATTTTCGCGATGTTCTATATCGATGCGGACGATTTCGGTTATTCCGAAGATCTGAACATTTTCGGTACAGAAGATGCCAATGCTGCGTTGCTTGCTGTTTCGGTGATGCTCCCGACCGATTACTCTGCTAGCGGAGTGATGGAACGCCTTACCGCATTGAGCCAGGACATGGCCGAAGACGGAACTTGGGATAGCGAAAGTGAGATGGATTCCATGGCTTTCTTTGCGAAGGAAATTGATTTGGGTGGAAAACTGCCGACAATCAGGAAGAACGTTCTTTCCTGGAAAATCAGCGAGGATGTGCCCGACTTCGAAAAGTATGTACGACACTTCTGGTACACTTACTTCGGTCTAGACGATTGTGGCAGTATTGACGCTCCTGTGGGTACGGTGAAGAAGATGCCCAAGGGTGAACCGGATGAAAGTGTCCGCTATACTTGCGTGGATTCTGCTTCTGTCGGTAAAGTCTGGCGTATTGCCGATGATATCGAAAAGGATACTGCGGACCTTGGCCGTGATTTCGAAGAAGGTGAAATACGCAAGGGCATTGTTAACAAGGATAGCTTGTATGTGTTTGACGATGGAGCCTTCAGGCATGCAGGGGACCGTGAGATTTATTTGAACAAGGGCTGCACGAAAGCGATTGAAAGGAAAACTTTCAAGCATGAATATTCCGCTTATACCTGCACGAATGGCTTGTGGGAATTTGATTTGGCAAATTCCGACAAGGGAACCGTGAAAGACGGTTTCGATGACCATGTCTACAATACTGTCGGTATCGGCGGCCAGGTCTGGATGGCCGAAAACGTGAAGTACTATTTAAATAATAGATTCTACTGCTTCCAGCTGGATGCCGAGAATTGTGAAGGTTTTGGTGCTACGTTTAATATTTATACATTCCATGACGGTGTTGAATTTGATCCGAATTCAAACGAGTATAGAAATCCTACAGGAGATAATATTAATTATTGTGGTGTTCAGAATGGTAAATGCATACTGCAAGAAGAACATCAGGGCGTTTGCCCGGTAGGCTACCATATCCCGAGTGCTGCCGAGTTTGAAAAATTGATGGCTTATGTGGACCTGTTTAATGGCGATGAGGATGTGGCCACTTCCTTGAAGTCGAAAAATGGATGGATAGAAAAGGGCGCTGCCGGAACGGACCGTTTCGGATTCCATGCGTACCCTGGCGGATACGAAAATACATACCACAATCGTATAACAGTGGCTGACATGGGCGTTGTAAGTACGTTCTGGATTAAATTGGACGAAGGTGTCGGTGTTTATTCGTCAAATGCCCGTTATTTTTCTCTGGATGCGACCTCTGCATCGTTTAAAAAGCAGTCGGTCGGTGATTTCCACTATGCCCGCTGCGTAAAAAATGCAACCAAGTAAAAGAGCCTTATACTCCTCAAATCCAAAAGGGGGCGCGCATACGCCTCCTTTTCTGTTGTAAATTTCTAAATTTGTGTCCATGATTAGCATTACCAAGCTTTTGATGGACACCCCGAATTACGGCGACCAACTGCGTTACGAGCCTAAGGCGCATGAATGCAAGAACGGTGTGGCGCCGGGCCGTGGCCCCGTGGTGGTGTGGAACTGCACCAAGACTTGCAATTTGAGCTGCGTACACTGCTATGCCCGTTCCGAGGCCATCAAGTACCAGAACGAACTTTCGCACGAAGAAGGCTTGGCACTCATTGATCAACTGGCCGATTTCAAGGTGCCGGTAATTCTCTTCAGTGGTGGAGAACCGCTCTTGCGCCCGGATTTTTTTGAACTAGCAAACTATGCAGCAAGCAAGGGAATCCGCCCGACCATCAGCACGAACGGCACCTGCATTACCGAAGATGTTGCCAAGAAGCTGAAGGACATGGGCGTGGGTTACGTGGGCATCAGCCTCGACGGTTGCGAAGCGACGCACGACAAGTTCCGCGGCAAGGAAGGCGCCTACAGGCTTGCGCTCCGCGGTATCCGCAACTGCGTGGCGACTGGCCAGAAGGTGGGCCTGCGTTTTACGATTACGCGTTACAATGTGCAGGACTTGAATGCGATTTTCGATTTGCTCGAAAGCGAGAATATCGACCGTGTTTGCTTTTATCACTTGGTCTACAGCGGGCGCGGTTCCGCGATGGTCGAAAACGACTTGAACCACGAAGAAAGCCGCAAGGCGATGGACCTGATTATTGACCGCACGCTCGACTTCAAGAAACGTGGCATCGACAAGGAAATTTTGACCGTCGATAACCACGCGGATGCCGTTTATTTGTACCTGCGCATGAAGCGTGAAGACCCGGCCCGTGCAGCTAAGGTTTTGGAACTCATCCAGCGTAACGGCGGTAACCGTAGCGGCATGGCGTTCGGCAACATCGACAGTATAGGGAACGTTCACCCCGATCAGTTCACGCAGTACATTACCCTCGGGAACGTGCGCGAGCGCAGCTTTGGCGAAATTTGGAGTGATGAATCCAATCCGATTATGGCGGGCCTCAAGAACCGCAAACCGATTTTGAAGGGACGTTGCCCCAAGTGCGCTTATTTGAACCTTTGCAACGGCAACTTCCGCACCCGCGCCGAAGCCGTGACCGGTGATTTCTGGGAACAGGATCCGGCGTGTTATTTGACGGATGAAGAAATAATCAGTGGTTAGTGGTTGGTGATTAGTGGTTAGGGAACTTGAACAGAATCTCCTAGCGATTATTCAGGACGCCTTCCCGCTGGAAGATTGCCCGTATCAGGTGCTTGCGGGACAGCTTGGATCCGACGAGCAGAGTGTTTTTGATGCTGTCGAGAATCTGCGCATGTCAGGTGTTATCCGCCGCATTGGCGGAGTGTACGATTCCAAGGCGCTCGGCTTTATTTCGCGCCTTTGTGCGGGCAAGGTTTGCAATGTTGATAAACTTGCCGATGCAGTCAACGAAATCCCCGCGATTACCCATAATTACGTGCGCTCCCACGAATACAATGTCTGGTTCACGGTTATCGCAGAGTCCGAAGATGAAATCCGTAAAATTGTGGATGGGCTTTGTACGAGTACGGACTTGCATGACGTGCATATTCTCTCCGCGACAAAGAAGTTCAAGATAAATACGGTAATGGGCGCTAGCGCGCTAGTAGACAGTAGGCAGTTGACAGTAGACAGTGGAGTTATCCTGAGCGAAGCGCGTAACTCTGATTTGTCATTGCGAAAGCAATCTCCTGCTGGCATTTTGTCCGATTCCGACTGGGCTCGTATCCGTGTTGCCTGTACCGACATTCCGCATACGCTCACGCCTTTCAAGGACTGGGGTGTTTCGTGTGAAGAACTCCGTGACGACCTTGCCCAAAAGAGAATGCGCCGTTTCGGGGCTATCCTCCGGCACCAAGAAGCGGGTTTTGCGTATAATGCAATGGTTTGTTTTGGTTTAGACGAGAGACGAGAAACGAAAGACGAGAGAGGGTGGGCTTTGGCGAAAAAGCCTTATGTTTCGCATTGCTATGAAAGGCCGGTGTTCGAGGGGTTCCCATACTCACTTTATGCCATGATGCATGCACGGTCTGCCGAAGATTTGGAATGTTACATCAAGGACGCTGCGGCTTCTATTGGCAATCCTGAATATGTCGTTCTCCATTCTGTCAAGGAACTCAAAAAGACGAGTTTCCGGTTCTTTTGAGTGTCGTGTAAAAAAATTATTGACAGAGAATGTGCTTTTTCTATTTTATGCCTGAAAATAGGAGATTCAAAATCAATGAGATGCATGTTCTATTTGCTTTTTCTGGCAATTGTAATTTCCCTTTCTGCTTGTGCAGGGACGAAGGTCGTCCGTAATTCCATGCCCGGTTTGGATATTTCTGGGAAAAAGATTTGGGTCCTGGTCGATGAAAACCGCCTCTATAGTGATTTTACGGTAGGTCTCGATTCCGTATGGCGTGAGTTTGCTTCTTCGAATAAGATGGAAATTGAATATACCTACAATACGGCGTTGACGCTGCATCCGGTTTCTCCGGCGGCCTTGTTTGAATCTTGCGGTGATTCTTATTTGTTGAGGTCTTTTGTCTCGGGTTCAAGCAAAACTCAGACGACGGATGCGTCCGGCATGGTTTATGGTGGCGCAACTGTGGAATACACCTCGACGATGTATAGTTGCAAGACGCAGCAAGTCGTTTGGAAAATGGTTCTCACTGCGGACGGGAGTTTTCCTGCTTATTCCCAGCGTAAGCTAGTTTCTGGCATTTTTGACGATTTTAAAACAAATTCCATCTTAAAGGAGTAAATGATGAAAAAAGTAATTCTGTTCTTGCTTGTTGCGGTTTCGTTTGCCATGATGGGCTGTGCCCCGACGGCAAAGGGTTCCTCCAACTTTGATACGGCTTACCCGCTGAAGGGTGAATCCGTTGTCATTGTTGCTTCGTCGCACAAGGATGTCATCAATTTTGCGAACAAGGTTTCTACCCACTTGGCCGCTACGCTTACAAAGCAGGGTGTCAACGCTGTTGCCTATGTCAAGAACGAGGAGTCGGTTGCCTTGAGCGACAATCCCGTTGTTGATTTTGCTCGCGAAAAGAATGCAAAGTATATCTTGGTGCAGAATTTCAGCAATGTAAAGCTGCTCAATTCCGCCTTGTCCGAATTCAATGAAGAACTGGCGATTATTAAGGTAGAGGGCAATACCCCGATTTGGAAGGCGACCATTGACTTCCAGAACCCCATGGCGATGGGCTTTGGCCCTGGCGTGAAGGGCGCTGTGAACAAGACCGTCGAAATGCTCAAGACCGACGGCTTCATCTAATCGCACTCAGAATATCAAATTTTCAAAATTAGACCGACGCGGTGCCCTGTTTCGAATCCGAACAGGGTGCCGTTTTGCATTTCGTAGTTGATGCCAAACCCTACGTGCTTGTTGAACATGTCGAAGTGACGGGTTAATTCAAACTTCATTTTTGTGCCCTGATATTTGTCTTTCATCCCGCGATAAGGCTTTTTCAGGTTCCGGTTTTCGGATTCTTCGATTCGGGCTTGGATCAGGAATGTGCTTTCGAGAATCCATCCGGTGTACATGTAATCGTTCCAGAAAAAATTAAAGATAAACGAAGCTTTTGCGCCGATTTCGTCACCCGGCTTGTAGTTTGCATCTTCGAGGAACGTGTTGTAACGGACCGAAATGCCCCCTTGCAGATGGTTGAAAATTTGCATGAAGGCGAATGGTTCTATGTTCAGGCGGTGAAAACGATTTTTTTGGGAACCTTCTCCGGGAGGGAATCTCCAGTTGATATCTAGGCCGAAGCGGTCAAGGAAAAAGGCCTTGGCTCCCAGATAAGTCTCATTGAATCCATTGACATGCAGGTTGCAGTAGTTGTGTTCGTACCCTTTGAGCGACATCTCGTAGCTGTAACTCATAAAGCGAAACGATGCATCCGTGTACAGGCTTATCCATTCAACGGGAGCGACTTCTAACGAAAGTACGGCATCGGTGCTGTACACGTCGTCGTTTAGCTCAAAAATCGCGGCTGTGGATGCGGTCGTTTTGGGTGGTTGAACGGGGTGCAGTATTTCTGTCGCCCAGATGGCGATGGGGCAAAGGACGAGAAGACAACTGCTAAACTTGAACATGATGCCAAAATATAAAAAGCCGAGTGCAAAAATTTTTTATTTTCTTTGCTCAATGCAACTAACTAGGCTTATTCCGTTCTTTTTCCTGTGTACGTCCATTGCTCTGAATGGATGCTTTTGGGCTGAAACGGAAGACAATCCCGAATATTTGCCGATGGATGATTCGGAGTACCCCTATGCAGGGATTCCGAGGGTGGTCATAGAAACGGAGGATTATGCTCGCATTCGTGACCGCGAAACGGAACATCGCTCCCATTTCCAGATTTATGGAGAAAGCGAACCGGAAAGCGAAGTGCTCAGTTTGAATATCCGTGGCCGAGGCAACTCCAGCTTCAAGATGCCCAAGTTCGGAATGAAGCTGGAATTTGATGAAAAGGTTTCTTTGTTCGGCATGCCCGAAAATCGCGATTGGGCCCTTATCGGGAACTTTGGCGACAAAACTCACTTGCGAAATTACATGGCGTTCAGGCTTTCGGAATGGCTTGGGGCGAGCTATACTCCCAAGGTGCATTTTGTCGAGTTGTATTTGAATCGGGAGTATAAGGGGTTGTATCTCCTTGCAGAAACGATAAAGGTGTCAAAAAATCGAGTCAACATCCCGAAGAACGATTCCAGTTTCCTTTTTGAAAAAGAAGGGGATAAGAAATACGACGATCCTTATATTGTCACGCAATGGAATAACATTTTTCATGTCAAGTCGCCTAAAAATCTGTCGGAATCTTCCAAGGAAATGCTTTTGGATCACCTGAACGATTTTGAGTATTACTTGAATAATTCAGGATGGAAAAAGTCTAGTGCGTCCAAATGGCTCGACATAAAAGCATACGCCCTCTTTTATTGGATTCAGGAGTATTCCAAGAACGAGGATGGAAATTTTTCGCGAAGCATCTACATGACTTGGGAAAAAGGTGGGCCTATCAAGTTTGGCCCGGTCTGGGATTTTGACTTGGGGTTCGGTAACGAATCTCGCGACGATGTAAAACCTTCATCGGCTTGGTATATTCGCAATTACAACTGGAACGCAAAAATTTTTTGGATTCCAGACGTAAAGGAACAGATGACGGACTATTGGAACGAGAACAAGGAGAAATTCCGCGCCCTGATAGACAGCGTGCCCGTGTATCGCGCCATCATCGAAAAGGCTCTCAAGAACGAATACAAGCGCTGGCCGGTTATACGGAATACCGAAAACTGGGCTCTTAAGGACCCTTATGATTCTTATGACGAAGCTGTGGAATATATGATTCAGTGGATGAAGGAACGCTACGACTGGATTGAAGGCCACCTCTAATTTTCTAATTTTGGAACATGCGCAAGATTTACATGGCAGGTATGAGCCACAAGGTGGCCGAGATTGCAGTCCGCGAGAAGTTCTACATCCCGATGGATGTGAAGTCGGAAGCGCTTGCCCACTCTCCTTTTGACGAACTCCTGATTTTGGCGACTTGCAACCGCACCGAGGTCTACGTGGCGTCGGACCGCGATATTGGCGAGGCGGAACTTGTGCGCTACGTGTGCGACCTGGCCCGTCAAAACTACGAAGATTTTGCGAAGTTTTTCTATTTCAAGTCGGGAGACGAAGTGGCCCACCACGTGATGAACGTGTGTGCGGGGCTTGATTCCGTGGCGGTGGGCGAAGACCAGATTTTGCACCAGATTGGCCGCGCTTACGAGACTGCCCTCAAGTTCGGGGCGACGGGCAACAGCCTCAACAAGTTGTTCCAGGGCGCTATCCATACGACCAAGCGCATCAAGACGGAAACAAACCTGAGCAAGCTCAGTTGCAATATCCCGTTCTTGGCGATGAAGCAGGTGCAGCATTCCTTCGATGACCTCGAAAACCGCACGGTGTATATCGTAGGCTTGGGCGAGATGGGCTCCCTCATGCTCAAGTACGTGCAGGAAAATACGACGAAGATTTTTGCGAGCAGCAGGACGTTCGCGAATGCCCAGAAATTTGCTGACGTGCTCACTCCTGTCAAGTTCGAAGACCGTTACCAGGTGCTTGGCCAGTGCGATGTGGTGATTTTGTGTAGCGCATGCCAGGAACCGATTGTCACGAAGAAGGATTTTGCCGAAGCGATTGGGGGTGCAGATGCAAATAAGTCCGCGCGCCTTGTCATCGACCTCGGTAGCCCGCGCAATGCCGAAGCCTCCATTGGAGAACTCCCCGGCGTGCAGTACGTGTGCGTCGACGACCTCGAAAAGATTGTCTCCGAGAACCGTCGCTTGCGCATGGTCGAACTGGAAGCGGCGCAGAAAATTTTGAAGGAAGGCCTGGACGAATTTTTGCAGTGGTACCGCATGGACGACATTGCGAAGGAAATTCACCTGCTTGCCGAAAAGACGGTGCAGACGGCCGACATGGAATGCGAAAAGCTGTTGCGCTCGCTACCCGAGGTATCGGAAGTCGACCGCAGCCGCATCCAGATGATGTATGTGCGCTTTGCCAAGAAGATGGTGAATGAGTATTTGTACAAGGTAAAGGAATGCAATCCGCTCGATGATGTGCGGACATACCTCAAGTGCCTGCGCGGAGGTAAGTAATGGCTGAACTTCTCCGCATTGCTACCCGCAAAAGTGCCTTGGCCCAGGCCCAGACGACTCTGGTCGCCGAAGCCATCGTGTCGGCCAATCCGGGCCTTGCCTACGAACTCGTGCCGATGACGACCGAGGGCGACCGCCGTCTTGACAAGTCGCTGGCGAGTTTTGGCGGCAAGGGCGTGTTCATCAAGGAACTTGAAGTCGCCTTGCTCGAAGGTCGCGCCGATATTGCGGTGCATAGCCTCAAGGATATGCCCGCCGAAGTCATGTCGGAATTCAAACTGGCCGCAGTCCTCCAGCGCGAAGACCCCCGCGATGCCTTTATTGCCCGTGGGGGAGTGGACGGCCTGAAATTCATGGACTTGCCGTCTGGCGCGCGCATCGGTACTGGGAGCATTCGCCGTGTGGTGCAGCTGAAATCGCTCCGCCCGGATTTGGAATACGTGCCCATTCGCGGGAACATCCAGACGCGCCTTTCGAAACTCGAGGAATTGGATGGCGTGGTGCTTGCTGCTGCCGGACTCAAGCGCATGGGGCTTGAAGGCCAGGTGACGGAATATTTTGGCACCGAACAAATGCTTCCCGCATCGGGCCAGGGTATCCTTGCGATAGAGACGCTGAGTTCCGTCGGTCACTGCGAGGGCGATACCCAGAAGCAATCTCTTGCCGATATCCTTTCCCGTGTGAACGACACGGACACCAATTGCATCGCCGTCGCGGAGATGGCGTACTTGAAGGCGCTCAATGCCGGGTGTCAGTTCCCCGTGGCCAGTTTCGCAGAATTTGCGGACGGTAGCCGCACCTTGAAAATTCGCGGAATTTATTGGGACGAGGGAAGCCAGCGCCTGATTCGCGCCGCTGCGGAATCTACCTCCGGTTTTGACGGGGTGTCGCTTGAAGAACGGATCCAGAATGCCCGTGCGCTTGGAATCCGCCTTGCAGAACGGATTCGGGAATCCCTTTAACATTAAATTAGCTGGCCCTTGTTCTGGGTGTTTCCCGGAGTAACCAGAAGTGTGCCCGTTTTTTGCCTCCGAGCATTCCATTTTGTCTATTTTTAAAACCGGCCTCCGGAATGATTTTGGAGGTTGTTTGAAATTTTTAAAGGTGCCGGGCACAAAGGGAACAAGATGATTGACGTTAAGGGCAAATGGACCTTGGTTACTGGCGGCTGCCGTGGGGTAGGCCGTCTCACCGCCATAGAGATGGCGAAACTCGGAGCGAACATCATCGTGCAGGGGCGCGACAAGGCCCATGCCGAACCGGTACTTGCCGAAATCAAGAAATACGGTGTCGAAGCGCGTGCCGTGGGCTGCAACCTCGAAAACGAAACCGAAATCGATGCTGCCCTCGCTGAAATCGACAGCTGGGGCGTGCAGGTGGACCTCGTGTTCAACAACGCGGGCCTCATGAGCCACTACTTTACCGACTACCTCACCAACACCATGGAAGATTTCCACCATGCGATGGCGGTGAACTTCTACGCCCCCGTGAAGATTGCCTACCACTTTTTGCCGGGCATGATCAAGCGTGGCTTTGGCCGCATGCAGCTCACCACGAGCGGCATCGCCAACGAACCTGAGCTGATGGGTTACGCCTGCGCGAAGGCTGCCCTTACCAAGTTTGTTAAAGATTTCGCCTGCAAGCTGAACGGCACTGACGTGATGATGAACGTGATGGATCCGGGTTGGCTCCGCACCGATCTCGGTGGCCCGAATGCACCCAACGCTCCCGAAACCGTGATTCCGGGTTCCATGGTCTCCGTCCTGCTTGACGACAAGAAGAGCGGCCGCTGGTTCAGCGCCCAGGAATTTACTGGCATGAGCCTCGCTGAAGCTATCGAAAAAGGCCGCAAGGTGGAATGAGGGAGTAGGAAGTAGACAGTAGGAAGTGATTAGGGGTTAGAATCTAGGGGCTAGGGAGAAATATCACGGCTTCGCCGTCTTATATTGACGCACGAAGTGCGTGATTCTTTTCACTAGCCTCCCACCTAAAGGTGGCCATGCCCACATAAGTGCTAAAGCACTAAGTGGTCAAAGGTAGTCTCTATTTTCTAGCCTCTCGCCTCGTGCCTGAAACCTCACCGCTCATTGCTCATTGCTCGCTGCTCGTTGCCTCGCGCCTCTTATGTATCACATGCTTGACTCTGCTGTAGATGCGGTCTGCTCCTAGCCAGAAAAGCGTCACGAAGACTGAGCCTAGGTAGGTCAGAGCAATCAGGACCAACAGGGAAAGCACTGCGTATCGAGGTGCGGAGACGGCTTTTGCCACGGCACCATAGTAGTAACAGAAGAACGGGTGGATCAACCACATATTCGTGCTTTGCTTGCCGAGGTGGACCAAGCCCGCACGGACCCACTTGATTCTCCTGAAGAGGTCTAGCCCGGTCACTGTCAAGACGGGGATGAAGAAAATGTCGAACTTGTCGCCGATTTCGCTTTGTCTCAGGAAGACGATGAACACCCAGGTGAGAATGTCAACTACGGGGTTCAGGAGCCCGTTTGACTTCATGGAATCGTTGAGCCTGTCCAAAAGTCCGTTCCTTGCGACGACGGCACCCATCCAGAAGCATGCCGCGTAGGGCGCAATTTGGCAGAAGAACTTGAGGTAAAGGAAGTTGCTCCCCAGCACGCCCAAGTTCGGGCTCTTGCTGATTCCCGGGAAGATGTTCGTGAGCAGGATGGTGACGACGATAGCGATGAAGATGTTCGCCCATGTCGAGAAGCGGTCGATGATGGCTCTTACGAACGGGAAGCAGACGAGCGCAAATGCGTAGCTAATCAGGAACCACCATTCCCTGCAGTAGGTCGATGTGAATCCCAGGAAGTTGGATATCAGCTCCTTTGTGGCGAACTTGGCAAAGCGGTTGCAAAGGAAGGGTTCACTGCAGTAAGTTGTCTGGTTCGAAAAGAAGAGAAAACCGATAGGGATGAAAATGAGGAAGACTTTCCAGTAGGCAAAGTAGAGTTTTTTCAGTCTCAATACGACATCGTATTTTTTCCCGAGAGTCCTCTTGTATACTCCGTACCCGCCAAAGAAGAAGAACATCGGAACGCAGATTTTCCCAAAGAATCCCAGATAGAGGGTCGAGGGCATCCCGAAAATCGTGAAGAAGTTTTCGAGCGGTTTTACGGCGACTCGGGCCGGGAAACTCCAGAGGTGGTGCATCAGCATGCAGCAAATCGCGATGGCCTTCATGATGCGGGTGTCATCGACGGACAAGAAATTGTCGGTATGGATAATGCCTTTTTCCATTTCGGGGTCACTCTACTTTTGGGTTTTCGAAGTTGCAATTATAGAAAAATTCAAGCATGGGTGCTGAACGCATTCATTTTGACTATATTTTTTTGCATGAATAACAATCCTACCCGTACAAAGCTCCGTGACGAAGTCTATACCCAGATGATGGTGGCGCAGGCCCGTCTCTCCAAAGACAAGAATACCCAGATGGGCGCCGTGCTCGTAAGTGCCGATGGGCGCGTTATCAGCACTGGTTATAACGGAGCTCCGGCGGGATTCGACGACGAAACGGTCCCTTATACCCGCGAAAAGCAGAAACTCGCTTACGATCTCCTGGATGCGGATACGGGAGAAGTGCTGAGTCACCACGAGTTCGAGGCCAACAAATACCCCTTCATGGTTCATGCCGAAATCAACGCGTTGCATTATGCCCGTGGGAAGGTGCCTCCTGGTTCCAAACTCTATGTCATCGGTTTCCCGTGTGAACGCTGTGCTTTGGATGTGAGCCTTTCCGGCGTTGCAGAAGTCTTTGTGACCAAGGACGATTACGATCCCAAATCCACGCTCAACAACAGCCGCGATACGGCTTACTACATGTTTGCACAGGCGGGGATTGTTGTCACCCTTTGCGGCAAGCGCATCCGTCCGGTCGTTTCGAAACCCGCTGGGACGTGATGCCCGTCACATCTGAAAAAAGTCCCTATTTCCCTTTGATAAAAAATCCATAGAACCTGCGTTTTTGACCAAAAAAAACGCGTATTCCCCGTATATTTTTACAACATGGGCCTGTTCAGGTCGTCAAAAAATATAAGGGATGTTTTATGAAATTCAAAAATCATGGGAAATTGGTGCTAGCGATGTCTTGCAGCTTGGTTGCCTCCGCTCTGGCAGACAACCCGATTTCTAATTACCATTACCTGGCGGATCCGGCGGCTACGGCGGATGACGAATATTTTTACATCATAACAGACTCGGACGACCCGGCCGGCAGTAATGGCTATACCATCAAGTCGCTTTATGCTTTTCGCAGTCGCGATATGAAGAACTGGACGGACTTCGGTATTGTCCTCGAGGCCAAGCGTGAATACGATAACATCGGCGACATTTGGGCTTCGGGTATCGATATCGGCCCCGATGGCCGGTTCTACATCGTCTATCCCGATGGCGGTGGCGGTGGCGTGGGGCTCGTCGGTGCTGACGAAATCCAGGGACCTTACAAGAACCCGGTTCCCGACAACAAGAAACTCATCAACAACTGGGGTGGTGGCCTCGCGGACTGCGACGGCATCGGTTGGTGCTTCGACCCGGCCATCTTCTTCGATGACGACGGCCAGGGCTACTTCACCTTCGGTGGTGGCGATAGCGATTCGCGCCCGGCCAGGGACAACAACAACAACATCTTCAACATCTACA
This sequence comes from Fibrobacter sp., assembly GCA_016285835.1. Taxonomy (GTDB): domain Bacteria; phylum Fibrobacterota; class Fibrobacteria; order Fibrobacterales; family Fibrobacteraceae; genus Fibrobacter. The sequence continues at coordinate 13,559 of JAEERM010000022.1, read as the reverse complement.
AGCTCAACAAGAACATCAACGGTTTTGACGTGAGTTCCAAGGTCGAGCTGAAGATTGGCGGCCCGAAGGCGATGGAAGCCTCCTACATCCACAAGAAGGGCTCCACCTACTACCTTTCGTACAGTACCGCCGATTTGCGTATCGCTTACGGTACGTCGAGCAATCCGATGGGCCCCTATACGTACAAGGGCATCTTCATGGATAACCCGAACATCAACGGCCGCAACATCAACGCGAACAACAATAACCACCACGGTATCGCCCAGTTCAAGGGCAAGTGGTATGTCGTCTACCATGACCGCCGCCTCGTCCAGGCTTCTGAACATCCGGCTTCTCTGGGCAATGCCAATCCTGACCCGGCTTACCACCGTAGTGTGAGTATCGACGAGTTCACCTACAATGGCGACGACATGAACAAGCTGACCTATACGGACAATGGCCCGGAGCAAATTGAGAACTTCAATCCCTACGAAGTCTATCCGGCACTCACGAGTTCCAAGCAGAAGAACATCCGCAGCCGTACCGACTGGAACAAATCCGACTGGTCTGGCGGTGTCGCAGCCAAGCATGTGCTGACTCCGTATGCGAGCAAGGAATCTTGGATTCGCGTTTCCGGGGTGGATTTCGGTGGTGGTGCCACATCGTTCAAAGTTGTTGCTGCAAGCGTTGGCGACGGCAACAAGATTGAAATTCACAGCGGTTCCGCTTCCGGCACTCTCGCGGGAACTTGCGACATCCAGAAGACGAGCGGTTGGAACGACTATGCTGAAAACACTTGCGAAGTGACCGGGTTGACCGGTGTCGTGGACGAACTGTTCCTCGTGTTCAAGGGCTCGAAGGACTCCACGATGGGCATCCTCGAATGGAGCTTCGCGGGTGCGGGCGGCCCGAGCGTGGCGGCCCAGCAAGTGCCTTACGACAGCGTTGCCGTGACGCTCCCGGCGGTCATCGAGGCTGAAAAGTTCGACTTGGGCGGTGCCCGCAAGGCTTATAGCGATGCCGAAAAGGCGAACCAGGGCGATGCCAATTTCCGTGCGAACGAAGGTGTGGACATTGTGTTGCTGGATTCTGCTGATGCTTCGAAGGGCATGGCCGTTGGCTACACGAGCGTTGGCGAATGGATCGAATATACGGTCAATGTTCCTGTCGAGGGAGACTATGCTATCAAGGTTTCCGCATCGACTGGCATGGATTCCGCAAGCCTCTCGTTCCAGGTGGATGAGAAGGACGTCGGTCAGACCATTGTCGTCCCGAAAACGGGCGATGACTGGAGCGTGTATAAGGAATTCACTGGTGGCTCTGCTCATCTTACGGCCGGTGAACACGTAATCCGCCTGGTTATCCAGGGCGACAATGTGAATGTGGACTGGTTCTCCTTCGGCGATCAGACGCCTCCGACATCGTTCAAGAATACCGTGGTCAAGTTCTCAATATCTGATGGTGATGTCTACCGCGTTTACTCTTTGGCTGGCAAGCTGATGGGTACGGTCGACCTCGCTGGTCGCTCTCCGCAACAGGCCCTTTCTCAGGCCGGTTACGGTAAGGGTGTGTACCTGCTCAGGAATGCCCGCAGCGGCAAGATGATGAACGTGTCGACGGCCAAATAGTTTTTCTCCATCCGATAAACAGGTTGTAGCACACTCCAACATAAAAAAGGAACTCCAGGGCTTGCCCTGGAGTTCTTTTTGTATAGCTTGTTATGTGGAACGAGGCTAGAACAACTTCGGGTCGCCTTCGTCTTCGCCCTCGTCGCTTGTGCCGTCGTCGAAACTGTCTGGCGGGGAGATGCGGCTAGTACGCTTGACCTTCTTGGCGGTGAACTTGCTGCCCAGCGCCTTGTAGCCCTTGACGTCTGCGACTTCGGTCAAGTCCAGTTCCTCTTTTTGCACTTCGCGGCCGACCTGGTATTCCATGAGCTGGCGCGCATCGTCCGTGGCGAAGAGTTCAATCATCTTCGTGTCCTTGTGGTCCGTGACGAGGCTGAATTCGGTCGTCATCGGGCAACCTTCGAGGTTGAAGCGCTTTACCATGTAGTTGTAATTGCCGCCCTCGAAGTAGAGGATGGTGAATACCTGTGCGGGGTCGAACTTGTGCAGGTACTTGATGTTTGTGCCGACGAGGATGGGGTCCGCCATGTCGTGGATACGGGCCGTACCGTTTTCCTTGATGATGAGCAGCTTGTCCTTCTCGTCAAATTCGCCGATGCGGTCGCCCTTTCTCTGGGTCGAGACAATGCCGCTCGGAGCGTCGAAATAGAGAACCCTTGCGCCAAGCGTGCTCACGCCCTTGCGGATGCGTTTCACGTGTTTGACCGGGTACTTGGTGACAATGTTGCCGATGGCACCGCGCCCCTTGACCTCGACTTCGCTGAAGTCCACTTCGAAGTTGAGCTTGATGCGCGGGCGCGGCTTGAGGGTCACTTCGACCACTTCCGCTTCGCCGTTCAAGTTGCTGGACAGGTAGAGGATCTTGCTGCCGGGCTTGTTCTTGCCCATGTAGTAGTCCTTGTCGCGGGTTACGCCGCCAACGTTGAAACGCTTGATATAGGCGGTGCCGTCCTTGCCATCCTGGTGTATGACATTGTATATATGGCGTTCGTCGTCCTTGTTGAACTTCTCGACAAGGATGATGTCCTTGCCCACGAAGTCCTTGTCGCTCACGCGGACAATCTTGAAACTTCCGTCGGCCTTGAACACGATGAGGTCATCGTAGTTGGAAACGTCGAAGAGGTATTCTTCCTTCTTCATGCCCGTGCCGACAAAACCTTCCTTGCGGTTTACGTACAGCTTCTGGTTGGCAAGCGCCACATGGACGGCGTTCACCTTGCCGAACTCGGCAATCTGCGTCTTGCGTTCGCGGCCTTCGCCGTACTTCTTGAGGATGTTCTTGAAGTGGTCAATGGCGTAGTCGGTGATGTGTTCCAGGTTGTACTTGTTCTGGGCAAGTTTCTCGTCGAGTTCGGCCAAAAGTTCGTCGGCCTTCTTGCGGTCGAAACGGCTGATGCGGCGGACCGGGATTTCGGCGAGTTTCAGGATTTCTTCGCGGGTGACACTGCGGCGCAGGTAGCGCTTGACGTAGGGCTTGAGGCCTTCGTCAATTAGGTTCACCATCTCGTCGCGGTCGCGGGCCTTCTTGATGACCTCGTAGACTTCCTTCTCGATGAAGATTTTTTCGAGGCTCGTCATGTGCCACTTGTCTTCGAGGTGCTTGCGTTCGTTTTCGAGTTCCCACTGGAGGAGTTTCACGGTGTGTTCCGTGTTCATCCGGAGGATTTCGGAGACGCCGATAAATTTCGGGTGCTTGTTCACGATGACGCAGGTACACGGGGACAGCGACTTTTCGCAGTCCGTGAATGCGTAGAGTGCGTCGATGGCGACCTGCGGTTCCGTACCCGGCTGCAGGTGGATGAGAATTTCGACGTTCTTGCTCGTGTTGTCGTCGACGTGCTTGATTTTAATCTTGCCCTTGTCGTTGGCCTTCACGATACTGTCGATGAGGCTTGTCGTCGTGGTGCCGTAGGGGATTTCACGGATGGCGAGTGTCTTGTTGTCGACTTTTTCGATCTTGGCGCGGACGCGGACCTTGCCGCCGCGCATACCGTCGTTGTAATCGCTCACATCGATGATGCCGCCGGTAAAGAAGTCCGGATACAGCGTGAACTTTTTGCCCTTGAGGATGGCGATGCTTGCTTCGCAGAGCTCGCGGAAATTGTGGGGGAGGATGCTCGTAGAAAGGCCGACCGCGATGCCGTCGACGCCTTGGGCGAGCAGCAGCGGAAACTTGACCGGGAGCGTGACCGGTTCTTCGCTACGTCCGTCGTAGCTCGGAATCCATTCCGTGGTTTCGGGGTTGAACACGACATCGACCGCGAACTGGGTGAGGCGGCCTTCGATATAACGGGGGGCGGCAGCGTCGTCGCCGGTGAGCGGGTTGCCCCAGTTACCCTGGGTGTCTATAAGCAGGCCTTTCTGGCCGAGGGTGACGAGCGCATCGCCGATGGAGGCGTCGCCGTGCGGGTGGTAGGCCATGGTGCGGCCGACGATAGTGGCGACCTTCTGGTAACGGCCGTCGTGGTTTTCGAAAAGGGAATGCAAAATGCGGCGCTGGACCGGCTTGAGGCCGTCTTCGAAGTACGGCACGGCGCGGTCGAGGATGACGTAGCTCGCGTAGTCGAGGAACCAGCCATCGTAGAGCCTTTCAAGATGATTTACGTTGGAAAGTCCAAGAGTAGTATCTGGCGTGTTAGAATTCATAGAGGTAAATGTAGAAAAAAAATCGAAATTCTTTCGCTGTGTAGTGCACAAATGGTCAAATGTAGGGCGAAATGGATGTAAAATGGACGAATGGTCTGTGCATTTTTTACAAAAAGCTATCTTTCCTCAAGAATTATTGAAGGGAATCTTATGAAAAAAATTTTAACACTCTTTTTTTGTTTGATGGCGATCACATTGTTTGCCGGCTGTGCCCAAGGTGGGCTCCATAAACAGGTCAGCCCTGAATGGAAAACACCTCCTTCGGGTTTGACCGTCTATGTTTTGGACCTCAAGGTTCAGAACGGCAACGACTTCAGCAAGGCGTTGCCCGACCATGTCGGCAAGTTCAATGACTGGTTCTTGCCTCTGATGACTCAGGACATGGTCAGCATGTCCGGTCTTGAAGTCAATACGCTTCCTGAGGTGTCCCGGTCCGGCAAATTCGTCCGCAGCAAGAAAAAGATGAAGGGGTACATGGATTTCATGGTGTCGAACCCGAATCCTGAAAAACTCCCGGACTTGAAGGGTATCGTCGTTACAATTTCTGGCCTCACGTTCAATAGGCATGTCTCGGTCAAGCGCCATAACGGCAACAAGGTCTACTTCTACGGAGTCCAGGCCTATGCGGGTTATACGATTTACTCCATGGAAACCAAGAAGGAAGTCGCCTTTGGCAAGATTGATATCTTGGAAGAGAGCCAGGACTTCGTCCCGGGTGAGGATGTGTGGAATAAGCTGGTTCGTAGAATCTCCAACGAAATCCTCGCGGAAACTCCGCTAATTCGTCAACTTTAATTTTTAAATTTTTTTTCAAAAGAGGTAAAATATGAAATTAACGTATGCTGTTATCTTGGCTACTTCGCTTGCTTTCTGGGCTTGCTCCGACGATAGTTCCTCAACGTCTGCGTCCGACGAAAAAAATCCTTCTTCGGACAGTAGCTCGGCAAAGTACGATTGCACCACCGAAGATGGTGTGGTGGTTGTCTATCCGAAGGGTGGCGAAAAGTTCAAGGTCGGTGAAACAATCAAGGTCGTTTATGGTGCATCTCCGGATCTCTCTGGTTCTCAGTTCCGTTTTGCATATCGTGCGAACGAAGATGCCGATGTTAACGATTTGACGGAATCCTCTGCTGGCGAAAAGAATCCCGATGGCAAGACCTGCTATGAACAAGAGGTCAAACTGGATGCCAGCTTGGTGGAACCCTCCAAGGAAGCCTTTATCCAGGTTATCCCTTACGTCAAGACAAGGAAAAACGGAAAGTCCGGTAAGTTCACTGTCACGGAGTAGACTTGCCCCTGCAGTTTAACGATCCCGCCATCACCGTGGCCATAGTCGGCTGCGGTGGTTTTATTGGCAGCCATTTGCTGGATGCCGTTCTGTGCCGAACCCAGTGGCGCGTTTTCGGAGTCGATGTTGATTTCTACCGAATTCAGCACCGGTTGAACGACGAACGTTGCGAATTTCTGAATGCGGATCTTGCCGATCCTAGCGTAGTCGAACGTATCGCAAAGTTCCCTGTGGTGGTGAACCTTGCTGCGATATGTACGCCCAGTCGCTACATGGCCGAGGCGCCTGCTGTTATCCGCAGCAATTACGACCATCCGGCAGCCTTGGCCGAGGCGTGCGCAAAGTCTGGATCGTGGCTAATCCATTTCTCCACTTCGGAGGTGTACGGCAGGACGCTTGAGGATTCCGGTAAACTCGACGAGGACTCAACTGGGTTCGTGTTTGGCCCGGTCTCATCTAGCCGCTGGAGCTACGCTACGGCGAAGTTGCTCACGGAACGTTTTATTGCCGGGCTCGAAGGTTTGAAGTGGACCATTGTCCGTCCGTTCAATTTTGTCGGCCCGTATATGGATTTCATGCCCGGAGTCGATGGCGAAGGTATCCCGAGAGTGCTTGCGAATTTTTCTTCGGCGCTTGTGCGAGGAGAACCGCTGAAGTTGGTCAACGGGGGAAATGCCCGGCGGACGTTCACTTCGGTGTTCGATGCCATTGATTTCATGTTCGCCTTGTTTGCTGCTCGGGAAAATGCGCTTTCGCAAATATTCAATGTGGGAAATCCCGACAACGAAGTTTCCGTTGCGGAACTGGCTAGGCGCATGCGCCGTATCTATGCACACCTGAAGGGAATTTCGGAAGAATCACTCCCCGCACCGGAAGTGGTTGATGGCGAGGCCTATTATGGCAAAGGTTACGACGATTCCTTGCGAAGGCTCCCCTCTGTTGAAAAAGCTGCCCGCCTGCTCGGCTTCCGCGCCCAGGTTCCGCTGGATGTGGTCCTCGAGGAATCGTTGAACTGGTTTATAGGACATTATAGCGATGCCGCCAATTGATTCCTTTATATTCATTCCTGCGTACAACGTAGAGAAAACCTTGACAAGGACTCTCGAAAGCATCCGTCCGGCAGTTTGGAAACGTTCCCGCGTGCTCGTCATTGATGACGGCTCCACCGACGGAACTCAGAAAGTGTTCGAGGAATTCCGGGAAAGAACGCACGAAAAGAATATTCTCCGCTATATCCGTTTCGAGAAAAACCAGGGTTACGGGGCCGTGGTCAAGAAGGGTCTCGCCGAGGGAATCGCTTCGGGCGCCAAATTTGTGGCTTGTCTCCATGGCGATGGGCAATATCCCGGGGACCGGCTGGGGGAATTTTTTGCAGCAATGGCGTGCCATGACTTGGCATTGATTCAAGGTTCCCGCATGGCTATCGAGGGCGAGGCCGAAGAGGGGGGGATGCCTCTGCACAAGCGTATCGGCGGGGCAATTCTCACGGCAATTGAAAATCTGGCGTTTAGTCAGCAACTGACGGACAGACACAGCGGTTTTCTTGTGTACTCGACAGCTTTCCTCAAGACGCTCGACCTAGAAAAGCTGAGTAGCAGTTTCGACATCGACTTGGAAATCATTTCCAAGGCGGATTCTTCCGGTTTGCCGATGGCGGAACTCCCTATCCCGACGCACTATGGCGACGAAAAGTCGCACTTGAACGTCATTACTTACGGTATGCGGGTGCTGTGGCTGGTTTTCCGCCGTTTTTTTGCCTAATTGCCGTTGCTTGTTTTGTCCAGACTGTCTTTTAGACTCTTTATTGTATGTTTACTCGCTGAAAATATTCGATGTATGTTTGACCTTTGGGGAGATCTTCGCTTGTCTGGAAAACTTGTCTATTAAAGGACATCTCGGTTTCGTTAACTTTTACGACTGCATAAGTGGGGTTGGAATTGCACTGCTCGCCGACGGTAAACTTGATGTTGATGGTTTTTGTCGCTGCATCGTAAGTCCATTTGCCGGTGTCTTTGAGCCCGCCGCAATCTTTACTCATCAGGGAACTTGCTGCCGAAGCATAGGTGTACACGAAGGTCCCGTCATCGTTGATGACGAGCCGACCCGGCCCTGTCGAAAAGTCGACAACGATGCTGTAGTCTAGCGTTGCATCTTGGAGGGCCAGCAGATTCCATGTCCCGATTAGGCAGGAGGCGTCGTCCCCATTCCGGCACTTATCGGCAAGGGATTCTTCTTCGTCGTCGCTCCCGCAGGCACCGATGAACAGGGACAGGGAAAGAATGGATGCTGCTAAAATTTTGTTTATCATGAAAATCCTCGTTTTAGGGAATATAAATAATATAATGGCCTAGATTATGTTAAATATCGGCAAATATGACAGGCAAAAAAGGATGTTATTGCGTAATTGCAATGAGAAAAATGACGATTTTCGCTCGGATTTCGTTTTTTTGGGTATATTACATATTGTTGGAAGCGCATGCTTGAACAGCTCCGTGTTGGGGTGGTGTGCGCTTGTTGGAGAAAAAATGAAAAAAATCAATATCATGGGATCATTAATCGGAGTGGCCCTTATGACAGCATCTACGTTTGCAGCCCCCGATCCTAATTTCCACATCTATCTCGCTTTTGGTCAGTCCAACATGGAAGGCCAGGGCGTTATCGGTAACGAGGATAAGAACGTTGACGAACGCTTCCAAATACTCTGGTCTGCCGACAATGGTTCCTGTTCTGGCAAGACGAAGGGGCAGTGGGCCAAGGCTACGCCTCCGCTGGCTCATTGTAACAATGCGAAATTAGGCCCTACGGACTATTTTGGCCGTACGATGGTCGAAAAGACCGATTCCAAAATCAAGGTGGGTGTCGTTGTGGTTGCGGTTGCGGGGTGCAGCATCAAACTGTTCGACAAGGATAACTACAAGAGCTATATCAGTACAGCCACGGCAACGCAGAGCTGGATGACGGGTTACATTAATCAATATGGCGGAAACCCTTACGGTCGCTTGATTGAAATTGCCAAAAAGGCTCAGGAAGACGGTGTTATCAAGGGCATTATCTTCCACCAGGGCGAAACGGATGCCGGTGACGGCCAGTGGCCTTCGGCGGTTAAGAAGGTCTACGACAACATCATCAAGGATTTGGGCCTCGGTAACGATATTCCGTTCCTCGCGGGCGAGGTCCTGCGTAGCGGTGTGAGTGCCGGCGCGAACCAAAACATCGCGAAACTCCCGCAGCAATCCAAGAACTTCTATGTGGTGTCTTCCGAAGGATTCAACCAGGCTTTGGGCGATGGCCAGAATGTGCATTTCACTGCGGAGGAATATCGTGAGTTCGGCAAGCGCTATGCCGAAAAGATGATCGAAGTCTTGGGGGAAGAAAAGCTCAAACCCGTCGAAGGTTCGGAACCCCCGGCTTCGAGCGATAGCCCTGCATCCAGCAGTTCTAGCGAGGCGAAATCTGTGGCCAGCTCCAGCAGCTCGAGAGAGGAACACCACCACCATCATTCGGCTTCCAGCAGCTCGGCTGACCAGTTGAGTTCTGCGGCAAGTAGCAGTTCCGATGCAGTTGCCACGAATAGTTCCAGCAGTTCTGTTCCGGAAGCGCTCCCGGCAATGGCGAAGTCCTTTGTCATGGCAGGCAAGGCCCAGGTGTTTGACATGCAGGGCAAGTACCTCGGCACGGTCGATCTTGCCTCTGGTGCTTCGCTCAAGGATATTGTCGCTGCCAAGTTCCAGCGTTCTGGAAGGTACCTGCTCAGGCAGGATGCTGCTGTCAAAATTATTTCCGTAGAAAAGCGCTAATCCTTATTCGCTGAAATTAGGCCCGTTTCCGTATCCGGAGACGGGTTTTTTGTGTCGTGTTGCAATCCTTTACAATGGAAAAAAGCCTTTTTTTTTCTAAAAAACGTCATTTTAAGGGTATATTTCTTGTGAAAATGGAGTTAGGTGTTGGAACGGAGTCTTCTGTGTGAAGATTTTGCTCATTTTGAGGAGGAAAAATGAAAAAAGTGAACCTGCTGGCCCCCCTGTTCGGGTTTGCATTTATGGCGGCTGCTTCTGTGTATGCCGATCCGGATCCTAATTTCCACATCTATCTCGCCTTTGGCCAGTCCAACATGGAGGGCCAGGGTACTATCGAGTCTCAAGACAAGACGGTTGATCCCCGTTTCCAGATGCTTTCGGCAATCGACGACTTCAACGGAAGGGCGCTCGGGACATGGAACGACGCGATTCCGCCGCTGGCCAACAAGCATGGCGGTCTTGGTCCCACTGATTACTTCGGCCGCACGCTGGTTGAAAAGCTTGACCCGCAAATCAGGGTCGGTGTCGTTGTCGTGGCCATTGCGGGTTGCAGCATCGTGGCGTTCGATTCCCCGATGGATCAGGGCTATTTGAATGACCAGGCTGGCTGGTTCAAGGACATCGTCAAGGACTATGGTGGTGACCCGTACAAGCGTCTGGTCGATATGGCTAAGAAAGCCAAGGAAGACGGCGTCATCAAGGGTATCATCTTCCACCAGGGAGAAACGGACGAGGGCGACAGCGATTGGCCGGGCAAGGTCAAGAAGGTTTATGACCGCTTGGTCACTGATATCGGGCTCGACGCTGACATCCCGTTCTTTGCGGGCGAAGTTCCGTATCAAGGCAGCTCCAAGGGCACGAACAACAACATCAGGAAACTCCCGGAAAAGTCCAAGAATTTTTATCTCGTGTCTGCCGAAGGCCTCAACGACCTGGACATGATGCGCATCCACTTCTCTTCGCAGGGCTACCGCGATTTCGGCAAGCGTTATGCGGAGAAGGTAATGGAAGTTCTTGGCGACAAGCTTAACCCGGTTGCTACTTCCACACCGGAGTCTTCCAGCGCTGAAACTCTAACCTCCTCTAGTAGCGATGCTCCGGCATCTTCTGGCGCCGAGAGCTCTAGTTCTGCTGGCCCGGCGGACGGTTCCAGTTCTTCGGCAAAGTCTCCTGAAAGCAGCGCCGAAGCAACATCGTTGTCCGAAGGCTCCGACGCTATCAGGGCTGTGCAGGCCAAGGGTGTTTCCATCGGCAAGATGGTTGTCTCGCAGAACGCGATTGTCGTTCCCGTGAACCTTGACCGTGCTTCCCGCGTCAATGTGAGCGTGTACTCGGTTCTCGGCAAGCAGGTGATGAGCATGGATGCGATGTTCTCTGCCGGCGAGAATACTGTGAATTTCGATGCTTCCAAACTCCCGGTGGGCAACTACCTGATTTCCGTGCAGGCGAGTTCTGCCCGTTCTACGGCGCGCATCGATATCGCCCGATAGACGCCCGAAACAGTTTTTTGTGTAAAGCAAGCAAAGGCTCCCTCGCTTTTTGGCGGGGGAGCCTTTTCAGTTTGTAGGGGATTTTTTTCGTTGCGGGGGAGGGCCCCGGCCGACGCTTCTATTCTCACGACAACAGTTACTCTTCTCAATGACTGGAAGAATATCTCGCGTTATTCTGGAAGAATGAAATGCTGGGCTGTTAAGGCTCTATTTGTCTCAGATAATACGGGGGACCTTTTTCTGGGAATGTTTTTTTCGTCGCGGGGCTAGTCTATGCTGATGAGTTCAAGGTTGTTTCCGTTAACCTTGAACTTGATTTCTTTGCTGGCGAAGCTGAACCCGTAGATGCGTTCGGGGTCGTCTTGGTAGGCGGGGCGCGGATCCTGCTCCAGGACGGCAACGAGGGCATCCCTTTTTTCAAATTTTAGCTTGTTCAAAATTTCGGCAGGAGCGTTGACGTGTAGCCTGTTCTTGAACACGGAGTCTGTAAAACCGCCGATGGCTTCGGGCCGGGCGTCGGTGTAGGGAATGTAGGGCTTGATGTCGACGATGGGCGTGCCGTCCATGAGGTCGGCGCCGCTCACGACAATTTCGGGGCCTTCATCCCCGTCAAGGCGGATTTCCTCTATCTTCACGCACGAAAGCGCGAGCGGATTCGGGCGGAAACTGGAACGTGTCGCGAAAACGCCGAGGCGCTTGTTGCCCCCGAGCCTAGGGGGGCGCACTGTCGGGCTCCATGTCTCGCGGATGTTTTCGGAGAATATCCATGCAATCCACAGGTGGCTGAATCCTTCTAGCCCGCGCAGGGCATCGGCGTTCCGGAATTCCGGCTCAAAGCGGATGCATGACTTGAGGCCCGGAACCAGGCCACTTTGCCTAGGCACCCCGAACTTGGTGTCGAAATCGCTTTTGATTTTTGCGATGATTTTGAAGGATATCTCTTGCATGTTCCAATCTTGGCTCATTTATTTAGAAAAAATAACGCTCTCGTGGGGAATCGCGACGTAAAATATCTTATTTTAGAATATATCACACTTCAGGGAGAATATCAAATGGTATTGACCGTCTTTATCCTTTACCTGCTGATGATGCTCGGCATCGGGTTCTACTTTTCCAAGAAGGCGAACAGCCTGAACGCCTACTACCTCGGCAACCGCGGTATGAACAAGTGGGTGGTCGCGATGTCCGCGCAGGCCTCCGACATGAGCGGCTGGCTTTTGATGGGCCTCCCGGGCGCCGTGTTCGTGAGCGGTTTTTCCGAAGCGTGGATAGGCATCGGTCTTGTAATCGGTACGTACCTCAACTGGAAAATCGTGGGCCGCAGGCTCCGCAAGTACAGCCATTTCTGCGGCGATTCCATTACGCTCCCGGATTTCTTCTCGAACCGCTTCCGCGACAACAAGGGAATCATCCGCGTCATTGCTTCGATTTTCATTCTCGCGTTCTTCCTGTTCTACACGGTGTCGGGCTTCGTCGCTTGTGCCAAACTGTTCGGCACGATTTTCGGCATGGGTTACACTACGGGCCTCATTCTCGGTGCGGTCGTCGTGGTGAGCTACACCTTTATGGGTGGGTTCTTCGCTGTCTGCTGGACCGACTTTATCCAGGCCATCATGATGCTCATCGCCGTCATCGCGATTCCTTCGATTATCATGAGCGGCTCGGGTGGCTTTGCCGCGACGATGGATGCCGTGAACGCGCAGAACCCCTACCTGATGAGCCTGTTCACCAACGCCACTACAGGCAAGTCCATCGGCCTGATTGCGTTGATTTCTAGCCTCGCGTGGGGCCTCGGCTACTTCGGCATGCCGCACATCCTGGTGCGCTTCATGAGCATCAAGAACGCCGAAGAAATCAAGGATTCCCGCCGCATCGCCATGACCTGGGTGACGATTTGCCTCGGCGCAGTCGTGATGATTGCGTTGCTCGGCCGCTACTACGTGGAAGCGCACGGCATCACCGTCAACGACCCGGAACGCATCTTCATGATTTTGTGCCAGGCACTCTGCCATCCGGCGATTGCCGCTATCCTCATGGCTGCCATCCTCGCTGCCATCATGAGTACGGCCGACTCGCAGCTGCTGGTTTCCGCTTCTGCTTTCAGTAACGATCTCTACAAGCACCTGTTCCGCAAGAATGCGAGCAACAAGGAAGTCATGTGGGTGAGCCGTGGCGTGGTCGTGCTCATTACGGTTATCGCGGTGATTGTCGCTATGCAGGGGGCGCCCGGCGCCGACGGCGCTGCACAGGGCAAGAGCTTCCTCGATGTGGTGATGAGCCTTGTGAGCTTTGCGTGGGGCGGTTTCGGTGCGACCTTCGGCCCGATCATGCTGCTTGCCTTGTTCTGGAAGCGTACCACGCTTCCGGGCGCCATTGCGGGCATGCTCGTCGGCGGCATCACGACATTCGTGTGGAAGTTCTACCTCTCCGGATTCTCCGCCGAGATTTTCCAGATTTACGAACTCGTGCCCGGCTTCGTTTTGAGCTTTGCCACCATCGTTATCGTAAGCCTTTGCACCAAAACTCCGAGCAAGGAAATTCAGAACGAGTTCGACCAGGTGGAACGCACCCGCCTCTCCGATATGAAACTTTAATTCAAAACGAGCTTGCGCCCAATAGATGAAAAACAATTAGACGAAAAAAAGGAGGCCCGCTTAGCGGGCCTCTTTTCAATTAGAGTCTTTTTTAGTCGCTACCCATTCGTCGACAAAATCCGCATCGTTTTCGTAAT